>NZ_QJUG01000166.1 GCF_003426775.1 Allorhizocola rhizosphaerae
CCACACCGTCGAACCCCCCACCACCCCAGCCCCTTCCCCCACCCCTTCCGGTTGATCATGAACTTACGTCCATGTTGGACGGCGCAAACCCGGCCGGGCCGCCCGCGCGGCTGTGCCGGATCGCGCTGAAGAGAACGTGCTGGCGAGAAGTCCGAAACCCGCGAGGAATCGGGCTCTGACGGGTGTTGTATTGGGGCATGAAGGTTGACGAATTGGCGCTGGCGGGCGTCGGCGGAGCGCTGACTTCGGTGTCGTTCGCGGCGCGGCCCGAAGGGCACGACGCGTTCGGTGAGGCCGTGCGGCAGCTGGAGGAGTATTTCGCGGGCGAGCGGCGCGAGTTCGAGCTCACGCTGAGGCCGCGCGGCACGGAGTTTCAGCGTCGCGTGTGGGCGGCACTGGACGAAATACCCTATGGCACAACGATGACGTACGGCGAACTGGCGCAAACCGTTGGCGCGCCACGGGATCGGATCCGTGCCGTGGCCGCGGCCGTTGGTGCCAATCCACTCCTGATCGTGCGCCCGTGCCACCGCGTCATCGGCGCGAACGGCTCACTGACCGGCTACGCGGGCGGAGTCGAGCGCAAACTGCGCCTGCTCACGATCGAGGGCGCGCTCGCGCCGGCCCTGCTGTGACACCGCCGACGGGCCGGGAGAGCCCGGAGCTCGTGCGGCTGCTGCCGATTGCCCGCGATCGGGCGATCCGCCTCGGGCACGAAGCCCCGTGGCCGGACACCCTCGGCCCGGTGATGCACGATGCCGTCGGCTAAGCAGGTCGCCAAAAGCCTTGTCCGCAACATCGGCGACCGGGGCCAGGTCAGCCCAGGACTATCCACCGGAGTTACGGACAACAATTCTCAGCAGGTGCTTAGCAGCGAGTGTCCTCTTTGGGCAGTCGATTGTTGAAGAGGTACTCGATGACGATGGTGTCGACGCACCGGTCGCCGCGCATGAATGCGCCGTGCTCGTCGGACTTGCGCACGACGAGGACGGCGTTGTCGAGCTCCTGCTCGACCTCCTTCGCCTCCTGCGCCGTCGTTATCCTGTCGCCCGAGTTGTTGAGCAGCAGGATGGGTCCGATCCCCGGCGCGCGCACCCGATGCGGCCGGAACGTGGGCGCCGCGGGCCAGATCTCGCACAGCGAGGACCGGTACGTCAGCCACGCCCCGAAGTAGGGCGCGCTCGCCGCGGCCTTCGCCGCCACGCGGTCGATGCGCTCCAACGCCTTGGCCCGGTCGGGCACGCCCGCGTCCGGATCGCCGGTCAGGCACGTGACAGCGACGTATATCGCTTTGTTGTGGTCGTACGTGCCGTCCCGTTCGCGCCCGTTGTGCTTGTCCGCGAGGATCTGGATCGCATCGATGTCGTCGACCGGGAACGGCTTCAGCGGCGGCTTGGTCGCCTGGAACAGGGCCGTGCGGGCGACGGTGGCGTTGACGATGCGGCCGTCGCCGGCCCGCCTCGGCTGCGCCTGAAGCGAAGCCAGCAGCGCATCGACGCGGGCCGGATCCGCCACCCGGGCGACGTTGTCCTCGTTGGGAGTGCGGGCCGGCGGCTGGTCGCCGACATCGATGTTGGGCGCTGCCACAGGGTTGTCGATGGAGTCAAGAACCATATGACCGACCCGATCCGGGTACAGTTCGGCATACGTTAGGCCGACCCGGGTCCCATACGAGAAGCCAAAATAGTTGAGCCGGTCCTCGCCGAGCGCGACACGCAGGGTTTCAAGATCGCGCGCGATGTTATCGGTACCAACAAAAGATAAAAAGGGTCCCGAATTGGCCGCGCAGGCATCGACGAATCGCGTTGTCGCGGCATGTGCCTCACGCCCGATGAGCTCGGAGCTGTAGTAATCGTCGAGCTCCCGGGGGCTCAGGCAATGCACCCGCGTGCTGTTGCCCAGCCCTCGATAATCAAAACCGACGATATGGTACCGGGCACGCAACGGCTCAAGGCCCGACGCGTGGCGCCGGATGTGGTCGGTGCCCGCGTCGCCCGGCCCGCCGACGCCGAAGACGAGCGTGCCGATCGCCTCCCCGCGTGCCGGCAGGCGCTTGACCGCGAGCTGGATGACCGGCCCGTCCGGCTGCCGATGGCTCAGCGGCGCGGTGATTTTGGTGCACTCGAAGATGTGGTCACAGGGTGCCCAGCCGAGCTCGGATTGCGCGCGCACCGGCGCGCACCCGAACAGCAGGGCAACGGTCATCGCATACAAAACCGCCTTATAGCCCATATGCTAGATCATCCCGCGACTCGGTCGTGGAGCGTGTCGGAACCGTAATTGCGGCATACAGTAGTGTGACTCACCGCACGTCCCGCGGCTAGACCACGTGGAGGGTGCCCATGGTGGCCACAACACTGGCGCAGCAGATGGTGCGAAATCGTGTGCCCGCCGGGCGAAGACGCGCCTTCGCGATATATGCCCTTTCCGTGATGGCTCTGGCCATTGCGCTTACGGTCAGCGACTTCTCGGGCCTGCCAACGCTGGGCCGGGTCAACCAGGGCTTTTGGATCATGGCGGCGTTCGCCGTGCTGGCCGACGCGCGCCCGGTCACGCTGCCCGGCAAGTGGAACACCGCAGCCATCTTCCCGTCCATCTGCTTCACGTTTGCCATCATGCTCATCTATGGCACGGCCCCGGCGGTGATCGTGCAGTGCCTGGCGGTGATCGTCTCGTCGTGGCGGCTGCGGCACGCGGCCTGGCGGGCGATCTTCAACATGGGGCAATATGCGTGCGCCATCGGCCTTGGCCACCTGGTCTACCTCAGCGTGCTCGAATTCAACGCCAACTACCGCATGCCGGCCATCGTCCTCGCGGCGGTGGCCTGGTTTGCCGCGAAATATCTGACCACCGCGCTGGCCATCTACTTCCGCGACCGCGTGGCGTGGTGGCCGATGGTGCTCGGCCCGCTGGCCGCCGAGGCGATGACGACCGGTGCACTGCTCATGCTCGCCCCGGCCGTGATGATGAACGCGCAGCGCCGGCCGGAGTTCCTGCTCGCCTTTCTGCTACCGCTGATCGCCGTGCGGCGCTTGGCCATCATGACCGCGCAGCAGCGCCATCTGGCCAATGTGGACCCGCTCACCGGCCTGGCCAACCGCAAGGCACTGGTCGCCGAGGTCACCGGGGCCGCGGCCAACCACTCGCACCTGGCCGTGCAGGGCGATCCGGAGCGGGGCTTCGCGCTCATGGTGATCGACCTCGATCGGTTCAAGCGGGTCAACGACGTGCTCGGGCACGAGGTCGGCGACCGGCTCCTGATCGCGGTCGGGGACCGGCTCGCCAACACGGTCCGCACCCGCCCCGGCGACCTCGTGGCCCGGCTCGGCGGGGACGAATTCGCCGTCGTGGCAAAGCGTTTGAGCGATCCGGCGGAGGCTCGGGCGGTGGCCCAGCGCATCGAGGAGTCGCTGATCGCGCCGGTCGTGCTGGACGGGTTGCCGCTTGACGTCAGCGGATCGATCGGCATAGCGATGTACCCGGAGCACGGCACGGACTTCGCCACCCTGTTCAGGCATGCTGACGTGGCAATGTATTCGGCGAAGCAGCGCGGTGCAGGCGTCGCCGTGTACAGCCCCGGAGTCGACACAACCTCGCCCGCATGCCTTGGCCTGCTGGGCGATCTGCGCCGGGCACTGGGCCGGTCCGACCACGGTGGACTGTCGCTTGTGTACCAACCGCAAATCCAGGTCAGCACGGGCGAAGTGGTCGGCATCGAAGCGCTGCTGCGCTGGCATCACCCGACCCGCGGCGAAATCGTGCCCGAGGAAATCATCCGGCTGGCCGAGCCGAGCCCGGTCATGCGTTTGCTCACCAAGTGGGTGCTGGAGCAGGCGGTCGCGCACCTGGCGGCGTGGGCGAGCGTGCCGCGCATCGCGGTCAACGTGTCAGTGCGCGATCTGCACAACTCCGAGGTCGTGCAACTGATCGAGCGGCTGCTGCGCAAGCACGGCGTGTCGCCCCACCGGCTGCAGCTCGAAATCACCGAAAGCGCTCTGATGGCCGACCCGCACCGGGTGCTCACCACGCTCAACGACCTGCATCGCCTGGGCATTGGAATTGCGTTGGATGATTTCGGTACCGGATACAGCTCCATGCAACATTTGCGCCGGCTGCCGCTGACCGAGGTCAAAATCGACCGCTCGTTCGTGCAGGGCATGGTGTCCGATTCGGATGATCGCGCGATCGTGCGCTCCATCATCGAGCTGGCCGGCGCGCTGGGGCTGCGCGTGGTCGCCGAGGGCGTGGAGGACGAGCCGGCGTGGCGGCTGCTTCACTTGGCGGGCTGCGACGTGGCACAGGGCTGGTTCTACTCGCGCACGCTGACCGTCGACCAGGTGCCCGGTTGGCTCAGCACAGCCACCCCACCCGTCCCCGGCGGCACCCGCGCCCCCGACCGCACCCCGACCGCGAGTCTCGGGAGCCATGCGTGAAGCGGTCCATGCGCCGATCATGGATAGGCGAAGTATTGGGGGCCGTCGTGGGTCCAGGCGTCGCGCAGGATTTCGGCGGCGGACGTGATGGGCTTCCAGGCGTTGCCCTCGCCCACTGAGTTGAACGGGTTGTCGGGGTCGGCGACGAAGCTGGCCACCGCGAGCTGCGGCGTGTAGCCGATGAACCATGCGGCCCGGTTGTCGTCCGTCGTCCCCGTCTTGCCCGCCACCGGGTGCCCGACCTGGCCCGCGACACCGGGCGCCGTGGACCAGCCGCCGCAACCGTTTCCGGCCGCGCCGTAGGACGTGACGCACCGGCCCGCGTCCGTGGCCGTGCGGGCCACCGACGGGTCGACCTCCTGCCGGCACCGGGGATCGGCGCCATTGCGAATCGTGCCATCCGCATCCTTGTACGTCAGCGGCGTCCCGTCCGGTTTGGTGATGGACTTGACCGGTATCGCCTCGCAGAACAGCCCATCCGCCGCGGCGGTCGCATAAGCGGTGGCCATTTCCAGCGGCGTGGTGTCGGCCACGCCCAGCGTGAACGAGCCCCAGCCGGCCGCCCGCTCCGGCGAGGCCATCATGATGTCGGTCTCCGACCGCCACCGCAGTCCGAGCCGTTCGGCCATGCGCACGGCCGCGTCTGCCCCGACCGCCTGCTCCAACTGGACGAAATACGTGTTCACCGACTTGCCGTACCCCGTCCACATGTTCTGTGTGCCCGTCATGCCCCCGCTCGCGTTCATCGGGCACCACTGCGTGCCGCACGTGCTCCGCTCACCGGGCGTCCCCGGGTACTGCGACACCAACCGCATGGGCGCATAAAACGACGTGTGCGGCGAGAATCCCGCGTCCAGCGCGGCCATCAACACGAAGTACTTGAACGTCGAGCCGGCCTGATATCCGGGCAGCGTGCCACCACCCAACAACGGGTTGACCGTGTTCGGGTAGTTGCCGGGAATCTCGTATCGCTTGTTCCAGTCCGTGTGCGGCCCGTTCGCGGACTGGTCCATCGAGTAGACCCGATTCACGGCCATCGCGTGCACCTGCCCCGTCCCGGGCTGCACGGCCACCAACCCGTGCGCGAACGGGTTGCCGATTCGCTCCTTGGCGGTCACCCGCTCCATCGCGGTGGCCTGTAGCCACGGGTCCAGTGTCGTGACGATCTGGAAACCGCCGCGCCGCAACAGGTCCAGCCGTTCCTGCGGGTTGTTCCCGAACGCGGGCTGGCGCATCCACCAGTTCTTGAAGAAGTCGCAAAAGAAGCCCCAGTTGTTGTAGTCGGGGTTCACCGAGATGCAGTCGTTGGGCGGCTCATACACGTTGAGCGTCAACGGTTCTTCCTTTGCCGCTTGCACCTCCTCCGCCGCGACGAAGCCGAGGTCTCCCATTTGCTGCAGCACCCAGTCGCGCCGATGCTTGGCGGCCGCCGAGTCGTGTGAGGCCGGGTCATAGGCGCTGGGCGCCTTGACGAGCCCGGCCAGCGTGGCGGCCTCCACCAGGTTCAGCTCAGCGGGCAGCTTCGAAAAGAAGATTTGTGCGGCGGCGAAGATCCCGTAGGCCCGGTGCCCGAAGTAGGAGACGTTCAGGTACCGCTCCAGGATCTCCTCTTTGGACAGTCGCTTCTCCAGTTCCAGGGCAAGGCGGATCTCGCGGGCCTTGCGCATGGTGGTCTGTTCGGTGGCCTCGATGACGTGGCGCGGGCTGGTGGCGCTGTCGCGCAGGGCCATGCGCACATACTGCATCGTCAGCGTCGAGGCGCCCTGCGACACCTGACCGGCCGTCTGGTTGGCCACGAAGGCCCGCGCGATGCCCTTGAAGTCGACGCCCCTGTGCATCCGGTACCGCTCGTCCTCGGCGGCGATGATGGCCTGCTGCACGACCGGCGCGGTCTCGCTCAACGGGATGTACTTGCGGTACTCCTCATAGAACATCGTGATCGGTGTGACGCCGTCGCTCGCGTAGACGTAAGACGTCTGGCCCGCCGGGACCTCCTTGAGCATGCTCTCCATGTCGAGGAAGAACTGGGAGCCGGCCTTGACCGCCTTGCCCCCGGCGAACGCGAACGGCAACGCGATCAGGCTCATCACGATGCCCCCGACCAGTCCGAGGCGGAGGATGTGCGGGGCGCGCTGGAGCGCATGCAGTGCATTTGTCGTGAATCGTGCCACACAGCGACGTTATCGAGGCCCGTTCGCCTTTGCGTCTGAAATGCGAATTTTTCTGAGTACGGCTTTGCCGCGTGGCGACACCCGATAGCCCACTTCCAGGCTCTCGGTCAGGCCCAGCTCCTTGAGCCGGCGCACGTAGCGCTTGAACCTGTCCCGCTCCCACCCGATGCTCGCGGCGAGGTCGGGCGCCCGCACGCCCGGCTGCTCGGCGATCATGCGCAGAAACTGCTCCGCCCACGGGCCCATGGCTCGCACCCGTTCCGCGACACCATCGATATCAGTTGACTCCCGTAGCTCGATGCGCGGGTCGGCGCCCGCGTGCCGCAGCCCGATCCGGAACACCCGGCCCTTGTCCCGCCCAGCCAGGAAGGCGCGCAGCTCGGCCAGCGTCGCGAATCCGGCCGCTTTGGCCTCGCCCGCGGTCAGATCCCTCAAGGCGATCGCATCCACGGAGGTGATCTCCACCAGGCCGATCATGGTCCGCATCTTCGTGCCGGGCAGGACACGCGGGCGCTCCCACCTGCGGAACGCGAGCGTCACCGCGCCCGCCCGAATCCCGGCAAGTACGGCGTTAGGGATCAACATTCCAAATATCATCCCTTCTGTGTACCGATGGGTTCCCCGGTTCTTCGCCGCCTTCCTGACGGCAGTGGCGATCCTATGCGCGCTGGCCTCGCTGCGCCTCGGCCACGGGACCCAACCGGTGCGCCGGTTCATCGACGCCATCATCGTCCCGGCCCCGCCCAACCTCGCCTATGCCGCGTTCGTCGGCCTGCTCGCGGCGGCCACGGCCCGGCGCAAGCGCGTCGCCTGGTGGATCATGCTGGCGTACTTCGGGCTCCAGCTCGTCGCCGACGTCATCCTGCTGTTCCCGAGACCGGAAACCATGACCATCGCCAGCCTGGTGATCACGGTTGCCCTGCTGGCCCCGCTCCTGGTGGCGCGCAAGGAGTTCTACGCCCGCGTGCAGCGGGCCAGCCTACCCAAGGCGATCGGCGTGTTCGTGCTCCTGTCGGCGGTTTTCCTCGGGATCGCGTTCCTCTTGGCGCCCAACGAGTTCGGGCAGAGCGTGGGCAAGTTCTTCGGCGGCTACGGCACGCACGGCCATCGCTGGGGCAACTTCCTGCTCGGCCTCGCGGGCGCCACGACCCTGCTCGCCTCCGCCTACACCCTGTTCCGCACGCAGCGACAGCAGGCCGTGCTTCACCCGGACGAGGAGGTGCGGGTGCGCCAGCTGCTGGCCGAGTACGGAGAGCGCGACTCGCTGGGCTACTTCGCCACCCGGCGCGACAAGTCGGTCGTGTTCGCGCCCAATGGCAAGGCCGCGGTGACCTATCGTGCCGTCGCGGGCGTGGGCTTAGCCAGCGCCGACCCGATCGGCGAGCCCGAGTCGTGGGGGCCGGCCATCGAGGCGTGGCTGGCCTATTCGCGCTCGTTCGGCTGGCGGCCCGCCGTGATGGGCGCGTCGGAGGAGGGTGCATACGCCTACTCCCGGCACGGGCTCAAGGTGATCGAGCTCGGCGACGAGGCCGTGCTGGAGGTGCGCGACTTCGAGTTGGACGGGCGGGACATGCGGCCGGTGCGGCAGGCCGTGCGCCGCATCGAACGCCTCGGTTACACGGCCCGCATCCGCAGGCACAGCTCCGTACCGGATGAGGAAATGAAGGAAGCGGCGCGGCTGGCGGATGTTTGGCGCGACACCGACGCCGAACGCGGCTTCTCCATGGCTCTGTCGCGACTGGACGATCCGTGGGACGGTCAGTGCGTGCTGGTCGAAGCGCTTGATGCGCAAGGGAAACCAGCGGCGATCCTGTCGTTTGTGCCGTGGGGGCGCAAGGGCCTCTCGCTTGACCTCATGCGCCGTGACCGCGACGCCGACAACGGGTTGATGGAGTTTATGGTCGCGTCGCTGGTGAAGGAGGCGCCGCGGCTCGGCGTGGAGCGGATCTCGCTGAACTTCGCGGTGTTCCGGTCGGCGTTCGAGGAGGGCGCACGCATCGGGGCCGGGCCCGTCAAGCGGGCGTGGCGGCACCTGCTGCTGTTCTTGTCCCGTTGGTGGCAGCTCGAATCGCTGTACCGCTCGAATATGAAATACCAACCCCGTTGGGCCCCAAGGTTCCTCTGCTTCGGTGAGCGCCGGGAACTCGCCACGATCGGTCTTGCGGCCGCGATCGCGGAGGGGTTCCTGGTGTTGCCATGGCGGCGCGGTCAGCTCACGCCCGCGCCGCCACCGTCCGATCTGGCCCTCCCGATCGTCGAGGAGCGACCTGCGCCTTCGTCTTCGTTAGAGCGTCCGGAACAGGTGCGCGTGCGCATGGCGAAGGCGCGCGCTTATCCCGTCGGTTATCCGCGCACCCACACGTGCCTGCAAGCCCGCGCGATGGCTGGGCAGCGGGTCGCGGTCGCCGGGCGGGTGATGCTGCTGCGCGACCACGGCCGGATCGTGTTCGCTACGCTGCGGGACTGGTCGGGAGACATCCAGATCGTGGCGTCCAGTTTGGACGTCGACATCGGTGATCACATTGGAGTGTCCGGAGTGGTCGGTGGCACCGACAAGGGCGAGATCTCGGTGTTCGCCGACGACTGGGAGCTCACCGCGAAATGCCTGCAGCCGTTGCCCAACAAGCATCGCGGGCTGACCGATCCGGAGGCTCGCGTCAGGCAGCGCTATCTGGACCTCATCATGTCCCCGGCATCGCGGGACCTGCTCAAGGCGCGCAGCGCGGTCGTCCACTCGCTGCGCCAGACGTTGCACGGGCACGGCTTCCTCGAAGTCGAAACGCCCATGCTGCAACCGATCCACGGGGGTGCCAACGCGCGCCCGTTCGTCACGCACATCAACGTTTACGACATGCGCCTGTATCTGCGGATCGCACCCGAGCTGTATCTGAAGCGGCTCTGCGTGGGCGGGGTGGAGCGGGTGTTCGAACTGGGGCGCACGTTTCGCAACGAGGGCGTGTCGTTCAAGCACAATCCCGAGTTCACGATGCTGGAGGCCTACCACGCGTATGCCGACTACATGACGATGCTCGAACTGGCGCGCACGCTGATCCAAACCGCCGCGCTCGCCGCCTCCGAGTTTGTCCGCGTGGAACACGACCTCGGCGGCGATTGGCCGGTCGTTTCCGTGCACGAGGCCATCTCGCGCGCGCTCGGCGAGCCGGTCACCCCATCCACGCCTGTCGAGATGCTGCGCAAGCTGGCTTCTCAAAAAGACATTCCATACAACCCCGACTGGGGTCGGGGAGAGATGATCCTGGAGCTGTACGAGCGGTTGGTGGAGCACGCCACCCTGGCACCGACGTTCTACAAGGACTTTCCGACCGACGTGTCACCGCTGACCCGTGAGCACCGCGACGACCCGCGGCTGGCCGAACGCTGGGACCTGGTGGCGTTCGGCACCGAGCTGGGCACGGCCTACTCCGAGCTCATCGACCCGCTCGAACAACGGGCACGCCTCACCGCCCAATCGCTGAAGGCGGCCGGCGGTGACCCGGAGGCCATGGAGCTCGACGAGGACTTCCTGGAGGCGCTCGAATATGCCATGCCCCCCACGGGTGGGCTCGGCATCGGCGTCGACCGGCTCGTCATGCTGCTCACCGGCAAGACCATCCGCGAGACGCTGCCGTTCCCGTTGGTGCGCCCGCGCTAGGCCGTCATCCACGCCATGCTGCGCCACAAGCCGCGTTCGCACCCACCGCAACGAAGATACGGACGTCTATCCGACACCCGGGAATGAAGGGCGGAGCCGGGTCCCGGCGGCTCCGCCCTTTTCATCGGTCATGAACTCAAGTCCATGTTCGACGGTGTGTCGCCGCACCAACTTCGTGGTCAACAGGCACGGGTTTGCGGGCAAGCACGCACGCTTGCGGGACCTTCTCCAGCCCTTCCGGTTCGCGCAGCAGTCGGGCGCGCACGTCCATCCCGGCCTCGCTCAGCAACTCGGCGACCAGGCCGGGCGGTCTGCGGTAGGCGTGCAGCGAAACCGCGTGGCCGTAACCCTGTTCGAGATGCAAACGCTCATCGCCGACCTGGAAGGCAAGCAGCACATGGCCACCCGGACTCAGCACCCGATGAAACTCCGCGAAAACCGCCGGCAGCATCTCCGTTGGGAAATGAATGATGGAGTACCAGGCGAGGACCCCACCGACCGCGCCGTCGCCCAGGTCCAAGTCGGTCATCGACCCCTCGTCGAATGGCAACTCCGGATATGTCCGGCGAGCCACCGCCACCATCTCGGGCGACAGGTCGACGCCAAATGCGGTCAACCCGAGTGAGGACAGGTGAGCTGTCATGCGCCCTGGTCCGCAGCCGAGGTCGGCGACCGGCCCGACATCGGCGGCCTTCACAAGTTCGGCGAACGTCGCCACCATCGCAAGGTCCAGCGATGTTTCCGGAGGTTTCGTGATCAGCAGTCGGGCATAGTCGCCGGCCACGGTGTCGTATGCGGCCCGGGTCTCGCGCAGGTAGGACGGTTCGGTCACCCGCGGATCGTAGTCGCGCGGCCGGGAACGACTCTGCCGCCGACCCCCGTTGGGCGCCGGCGGCAGAAGCGGGTCAGCAGAGCTGGCCTCCGCAGTAGCCTCTGATGATGGCCGTTGCCGACCTTGACGCGGTCTGCCCACCCTGCGAGTAGGTGACGGTGACGTGGACGAATCCGTCGGAGCTGCCGCCCGGGGTGGCGACACCGCAGCCCGACGAGGTCGAGGTGCACCCGGCGACGATGTAGAGGACGTCCCCGCTGATGCTCCACGAGAACGTGTAGCCGTCGCCAGACAGGTTCAGCAGGTTGAATCCCGCGTTGTAGGTCGCGGCGGGCCGGTTGTTGGTGCACGGGTTGCGCCACGTCAACACGGTGCCTGGGGAGACGCGGCAGCCGAAGGTCTCATTGCCGAAGGCCTGTGCCGGCGAGGCGCTGACCACGGTCAATGCCGAGACGCCGAGGACGGCCGCGGCGAAGTGGGTGAGCGCCCGGCGAATCCATTGCTTCATGTGCCCTCCGTTCGAATTATGTTCGACATTCTAAACTTATCGAACGCCCCCGGAGAAGAGGTGAGTCGATCATGAAGCTACCGGTGGCGACGCCCCGTCGAACACGGACCAGGTTCATGATCGACACGAGAAGGCGTGGGCTCAGTGGGGGACGATGCCGGATTCGTAGGCGAGGATCGCGGCCTGTGTGCGGTTGGCGCATTCAAGCTTGTCCATGACCCGGGAGACGTGACTCTTGACGGTGGTCTCACTCAGGTGTAGCCGCGTCCCAATCTCCGCATTGGACAGTCCCTCGCCGAGGCATGCCAGCACCTCCAGCTCGCGCCCGGTGAGCACCTTGATCCGTTCCCGGGCACGGGAGCTGGCGCGCGTGGCCGGATCGGTGAACCGGGCGATCACGGTGCCGGTCACGGCCGGGTCGAGCACGGCGAGCCCCTCGTGGGCCTTGCGCACGGCCGACACCAGATCCTCCGGCGGCGAGTCCTTGAGCAGGAACCCGACCGCCCCGGCCGCGAGCGCGCGATAAACGTACTCCTCCTCGCCAAACGTGGTGAGCACGATGACCCTCGGCGGATGGGGCAGCTCGGTGATCTCGCGCGTCGCGGTCAGCCCGTCCATGCCCGGCATGCGGATGTCCATGAGCACGACATCGGGCCGGTCCGCGCGCACCAGCTCGACCGCCTCCCGCCCATTACCGGCCTCGCCCACCACCGCGATATCCGGCTGGGTCTCCAGCATCATGCGCAGCCCGCCGCGCATCAGCTGCTGATCGTCCACAAGCACCACTCGGATCATGGTTGGCCGCCTCCTCCGGTCGGCAGTGACGCATTGACGCTCCAGCCGCCCTCGTCCGTGGGGCCGGAGTTGAACCCGCCCGAGAGCAGATTGACCCGCTCCCGCAGACTTTCCAGGCCGTATCCGCTGTGCGGGAACTCCGGCGCCGCGGGCCGCACCGGTGGGCCGTTGCGCACGGTGACGTCCAAACAGGACGGCTGCCAGATCACCTCGACCCGCACCGGGGCGCCGGCCGCGTGCTTGCGCGCGTTGGTGAGCGCCTCCTGCACGACCCGATAGGCGGTGCGCTCGACGGCTCCGCTCACCTTTCGCGGCGTACCCTCCACAATAAATTCGATCTGGGTACCGGCCGTGCGTGACTCTTCAATCAGGCCGCCCAGATTGGCGAGGCTGGGCGCGGGGCTCAGCGGTGCCACGTCGCCCCGGCGCAACACTCCGACCAGGTCGCGCAGTTCCTCCAGCGCCATCCGTCCGGCGTTGCGGATCCGGTCGGCGATGTCGCGGGTGCGCGCGTCGGTCGCGGCGAGCTTGAGCGTGCCCGCGTGCACGACCATCAGGCTCACGCTGTGCGCGACCACGTCATGGATCTCGTTGGCGAGCCGGCTGCGCTCGTCGGCACGGATCCGCTCGGCCTCCAGTGACCGCTGGCGCAGCACGGTCTCGCTCTGCGCGCGCAAACTGTTGATCAGATCTTGGCGCTGCCGGGTGTAGAGCCCGAACAATCCAACCCATGGGTAATGGCATAGACGGCCACTCGTAGTCTCCTGCGCTGATCGGTGTCGACGGCCGACGGCGGCGCTGAGACCCCGGCCGTCGGGCGGCTGCCAACAGTGGCTGTCCGTCGAGGCGGGTTTCGCCGATCAGGTGGGCAGCGGCCCGGTCGAGCACTCCGGCACGGACAGCATGCACAGCACCGGATCCAGATGACCTGGTGGCCGGCATAACACCGGCGAGGCATACATCCTGCGCGATTCTGGGGAGCGGCTCACACTTACTTGTTAGGCTTCGGATAGACGCCTAAGTAGTGGATTGGGCCAGGCCGACGGCGTGAGCAGCGCCCCGCACCGGTCACCGCCAATGACTGAATTCCTATTGTGGGAGGCTTCCATGCCACTGGACGATCGCATTGCCATGACCTTGTACGACCGGATGTTCGAGGTGATCACCGGCGCCGATCCAGGCGCTGGATTGCCATCGGCATTCGACAGCCAGCACAATATGTTCGTCATGGCCCAGCGAGGGATGGTGCTGAACGCGGCCGACTACCGCAACCCATGGACTCCTGGGAACACCGACGGCAGCATGGCTGCCGCATTCAACATCGCCACCCTGACTGACGAGATCGTCGCGCCGAACCACCTCTATTCACCGACCGGCCAGAAGGTGTCAGATGTCTACTCGAAAATGGTCAACCTCGTAGTGGTATCCGAGCCGCCGCCGTCCGAGGAACTGCAAAAGAAGCGCGACGAGCTCAAGAAGGTCCTGTTCGAGCGTGCTGTCAACGAAGAGGGCAAGACGGTCGAGAAGACGTCTACCCTCGCCGACGATGAGCAGAAGGCTTTCAACGCCTACCAGGACGCCTACCTGGCCTACGTGGCGACGTGGGCCAGTGCCCAGGCCGACGAGAACCTGCGCCGGGTGTGGCCGATCACCGGCGCCCAAGCACTGCAGCGGCCCAAGCGTGCCTTCGCCGACTGGGGCGCCGCAGGGCGGGACCAGATCGCGTCGACGAAGGCACAACTCGCCACGTTGAACGAAGGCCAGGTAGCCCGGGCATTCGCCGATGCGCAGTTCCGCCTGAACGCCTACAAGCTGGTGCACGAACTGAACGAGGAGTTCTATCGGACCAACATTTCCCCTTCCGATTGGGCCAGCGGCGATCCGGCGACCTGGCCGCAGTACTCGTTTTCGGAAGCCAACTTCAAGCATGAGTTCTCCACGGAGGCCACCTCATGGGGAGGCGGCGCACAGGTCAGTGTCGGGCTGTGGAGCTTTGGCGGCAACGTCTCACACGCCGACAGCCGCCAGGCCATGTCTCAGGAAACGACCGATGTCAGACTGTCGTTCCGCTGGCGAATCTGCCCGATATACCGAAAGTGGATCGACGCATCGCTGTTCAAGTTGCCAAACTGGAGCGTCGGAACACTCACCACCGCAAAGGGAATCTCGGGGGCACCCGACGCGCTCATGCCGATGATCCCCTCGGCGCTGGTCATCGTGCGCGATGTCAATGTGAGCGCGAAGTGGTCGGCCCAGGACGCGGAGCGCATCAGCGAGGCCACCTCCGGCGGGGCCAACGTGGGTTGGGGGCCGTTTTCTGTTTCGGGCAACTACAGCCACAGCTCCACGAGCGACAAGTTCAGCGCCAAGCGCACCGACCAAGGATTTGTCATTCCCGACATTCAGCTGCTCGGGGTGGTTTGCACCAAGGTGCCACCGTGCCCGCCGAACTGACCTCAGCCGGTGGGCAGCTTTACGGGCAGTTTGCCCAATTGCTGGCGCCGCCAGACAGCCTCGACGAATCCTCATCGATCGTCATCCTCGAGCCTGCCGGAAAGGACATCTCGGCGCTCGGGGCGATGGCCGATCCGGCATCAGCGGAGGCGCTCGCAGACCTCGCCAACGCCGTCCCCGCGGCCGCCACCTCATTCCAGGACACCGGCCGAGCATATGACGATATGTGGAAGGTTGTTATAGAAGGTGCGGTGGCGAGCAATGCTGACGATCCCGCGTCGCTTACCGTCGCCAGAATCGTCAGTGAGAACCGGGCTGACTTCGAGATGATGGGGCGGTCGCGCTTCGGTCTGCCCGACCTGTTTCACCCGGTGCTCGCGATACCGACAGACTGGCTCAGCGCCGATGGATGGAGCAGCGTCTCGTTCCGGATCGGCGGCGATGATGCCGCTCCACCGCCACCTCCGCCGGCAGTGGTGATTCCAGAGACGGTACCGGACCTGGCGTGGCGCCAGCTCGACCAGATCCCGGCCGAGCTGGCTCCGGCGATCGCCGCACCGCAGCCTCCTCCCGTGGAGGAGGAGCAGCCGATATTTGATATCGAGGACGACCCGAACTTGGAGGAGTTTGAACGAAAAATGCTGTTGCGGATGCGCAAGGAACGAGGGGGGCCGCAGCCGCGGAGGGGAAGGCAGCCAAAGGACTACTGGAAGGTGTATAGGAAAACCACCGACGTCGCTAGCCAGGTCACGGCTACGAGCCCAGAACGGACGGGTTTCGAGCTTTCCTTCGACTACCGGGTGGTCGGTCTGCAACGGCCTTGGATGCACATACAGCTGTGCCACCTTACGGGCTGGACCGTTCCCGGCCTCGCGCCCGGCGGAGTCTCCAACGGCCGGCTGGTCGGCAATCCCGGCCTGATCCCGGTGATCACCACGCGCATGCTGGTGGTCCGCAACCTCGTGGTCCGGGCGAATTGGAGCGAAGCAGACCGCGCCAGGGGCGCAAGCGCGGGAACGATCTCGTTCGGTCCTTTCGCCGTCACCGGTGAGGCAGGGTTCGACGGCAGTCGGATGTCGCGTCCCGCGCCGCAGGTGGTCGCATGGCTGGCCCGCGCTGTGCCCGAGTGCCCGCGATAATTTACGCGCCCCGGGGGCAGGTTAGCCCATGCGTTGGCGGTGCCCGGCCCGCATCGCTGGATGATCCTTGAACAGCGCGAGGTAACGGACCCGGTTCAGGTTGAGGAATACATGATGGAGGTCCGAAAGCCCTCCATCACATGATCCAAGCGTCCACGGTTAGCGGGATTGACAGCCGTCAGCAGTTAGTGATCTTGTAGGTCGAGTATCGAGTGTGTTGGCCCCAGTCGAAAGGCTCGCCACAGTACCCATAGGACCACCCGCCGACGACGACGGTCTTGGCTGCGGACGAATAGTAGGTGAAGGTGACGCTCTGGTTGGGGCCAGCCGGTGGGATGGCCGCGGCCGGAGTCGCCGCCGTGAGCGCCAAGGCAGCGGCCGCGCATGTCACCAGCAGGCCGCGCGTGATAGGTGTCATCGATAGATCATAGCGTCTCGATATGACAGGGCAAGCAGGCTGATCGGCGACAGGGCCTGTCTGACCGGTGAAGCGCATCCCGTGGTGCGTGACTGTATTACCGCGTGATGATGTGGCCGTGTCGGCCTTGAATCGAGCGGGTCTGCGTCCACAACGGACGGTCTGATCGGATATCGCTCCCTGTATCAATTCTGAACCGTTTCGCCGCGGACAGGGCCACGACCCCGGAGGCCGATCAGTCGGATGGAACCGGATTGAAAGCGCCGACTGGTTTACTTCGACCATGCTTCAGCGTGGTCCGTGGTGTTCGCAGCCACCGGCCCAAAGGGAGCGGATACCGTGAAAGGGATCTCCTTCAAGGGAGAGGAGGCATGAAATGCGTCGAGGATTACGCGGCTTGGCAATGGCCGGGCTGCTGATCGGGTTGCTGGTCAGCGGGTCGCCGGCCAACGCGGTGGCACCAGCCGTGGCGGTCGCCACGGGGCGCCACACCTACACGGGCACCATCGACGGGGCTGACTTCAGGGTCGAGACGCCACGGCGGTGGAATGGCACCCTGGTGCTGTTCAGCCATGGCAACTGGCCGGTCGGGTTCCCGCCGCCCGGCGGGATCTGGCTTTCTAACCGGCCGCCGGACCGGTCCCGGACCGAGGCGTGGCTGCTGGACAACGGCTACGCTCTCGCCGCTTCGAACTTCAAGGGCGTCACCGGCTTCGCGATGAAGGACGCGCTGCAGGACCAGATCGCGTTGCTGGACTGGTTCGAGGCGAACATCGGGCGACCGCGCCGCACGGTTGCCACCGGCCATTCGAACGGTGCGGCGATTTCGGCCCTGCTCGCCGCTGGCGCAGCTCGCCGTCGGGGGTCTCCTCGGTGATCGACCAGCCGGAGTTGCCGCCGTCGCGGCGAGCGAACCCGACGCGCTGGCCGTCAAGCCAGCCGGTCATCCCGAGCAACTCGAATTCGTAGTCGCTCCAAGGGATCCGCGAGGGATGTAGCGCACCCGCCCGACGAGGAAGTCTCGGAGCTGGCCGGACGGTCCGGCTATCGCGGTGCGGTAAAGGTCGGCGTGGCCTTCGCCCGCCCGGAGCAGGAGCAGAACGTTGTGGGCATTGAGGCGGGCAAGGCTCACCGGACACACCTGCGCGCGATGTTGTCGACGCCGTAGCCGGTCGTCATCGGCGAAGCGGCCCGGCGATTCGAAGATCATCATGAAGATCCTCCAGATTGGTGACCTCGGCGACGCCCGAAACGACGAACATCATGGCCGCGGCGGCGACCGTCCACACGCGACGGATCGCGACCGCGAGCCCTTCCACCACATAGACCCACAGCGGCTCCTCGAACGGGAAGTTGACCAGAGCGGCGGTGATCAGCAGGTACGGGGTGAGGAGCAGGGCGAGCCCGAGGTCGAACAGGAGACTGCGGCTGGGCAGCTTCCGGATCCGCAGCCAGTCGCGGCCGGGGCGCACAGCCGGCTCACGGCCAGGGCGCACAGCCGGCTCACGGCCAGGGCGCACAGCCGGCTCACGGCCAGGGCGCACAGCCGGCTCACGGCTAGGGCGCATAATTGGCGAAGACCACGACATTGGACAGATAGTTCCGGCTCTTCCTGTCGAAATCGCCGCCACACGTGACCAGCCTGAGCAGGGCGCGGTCATTGCCGCCGTAGACCAGGTCGGTGGGGAAGCCGGCCTTCGGGTACGACTGCACACTGTCCACAATGAACCGTGGGCGGGTGCCGTCGCGGCGGTGAACGTGGATGGCATCGCCGCGCTGGAGCCGGCCCAGGTTGAAGAACACGGCCGGCCCGATGCGCTCGGAGTCGACGTGCCCGACGATGACCGCGCTGCCCAACTCGCCCGGGGTCGGGCCGAGGTTGTACCAGCTGGCGAGCTCGGCACGGTCGTGCGGAGGCACGGCGATCTCGTGGTTGGCGGCCACACCGAGGGAGAGAAGCTCAGTGTTCACGCCTATGGCCGGGATCTCCAGCCGGACGGGCTCCGAGTGGGCCAACCGCTGCCTGCGAAGCTTCACCGGCTTGGGATCGTTGGCGTCCACTTCCCCACCCGGCGATGGCGGCACTGACACGACCGGACTCCGGAGAGGCACCGCACCGGCCACGTGCAGCGGCGCGTGCCGAAGCTGGGGCTGCGGTGGACGAGGCGGCTGAGTCACCCCACCAATCACCACCATCACCACCCCACACACCCCCACGACCCCCACCCAC
>NZ_QJUG01000167.1 GCF_003426775.1 Allorhizocola rhizosphaerae
GCGTCACCCTCCACGAACCGGTAGTTCGGGTCCTTGTCGTAGCTCTTGGCCACGGGCCCGTACTTCGAGTAGTTGTCGAGGCCGACCACCTGATAACCGCGCTTGAGCATGTCTTCGACGACGTAGCCGCCGATGAAGCCCGCCGACCCGGTAATGAGTACCTTTGTCACTTTCCGATCTTCTCCCTGGGATTTTCGTCCGAGTTGTTGCTGAGTTTCTTCACCTGTTCGACGGTGAGCCTGCGCCCGAAGGCGAACCGATACCACTTCAAGTAGGCGGGCACGAACCCGACGAGGTCGAAGCGGGACTCGCCGAGCGTGCGGTCGAGCCAGATGGTGGGGATCTCCGCCACCGGGCGGCGCATCCGGTGGGCCTTGGCGGTCAGTTCCAGGCCGATCGAGAAACCCGTGCGGCTCTCGATGCCCACCTGCCGCACCCA
Source organism: Allorhizocola rhizosphaerae (assembly GCF_003426775.1). GTDB lineage: Bacteria > Actinomycetota > Actinomycetes > Mycobacteriales > Micromonosporaceae > Allorhizocola > Allorhizocola rhizosphaerae. Next base: position 440 of record NZ_QJUG01000167.1, read on the forward strand.
CTCCGTGTTGTACGCCTTGAAGCTGTTGGTCGCGTCGCGGGTGCCCACGCGGGCGAGCAAGCGCAGCGACCGCCCCGCCACGCGGGAGAGCAGGCCCTTGAACCGCGGCCCGCCCACCTGCTGCCCGCCGGGCATGTAGCGCGAGGCCGCCGCGACCACCACGCCCCGGTCCACCAGCCTGGCAAGCTCATCGATCTGTCGTGGGTCGTCGGATCCGTCGGCCATCGTCACGACCGCGATGGGTGCCCGCGCGACATCGATGCCGAAGCGGATGGCGTTGGCCGGGCCCTTGCCGTAGGTGTTGAGCACCGGGCGCACGCGCGGGTCGTTGGCCGCGACCTTTTCGGCGAACGGGACCGTCGTGTCCTCCGGCATGTCATAAACCACAAGCACTTCCGCCGACAGCCGCACCTCGCGCAGGATGCGCTCCAGGCACGCGATGATGCCCTCCCCCTCGTTGTAGACGGGGATGACCACGGACACCTGCGGGCTCATATCCGCATTCCCCGCCCGGTGATGCCCCACATGTCGGCGACCGGCTTTTCGGTGGCCAGATCGCGGTATTCCGGGTGGGGCGCAGCCACCACGAGCAGGTCGGAGCGCTCGATCACCTCGCCAAGCGGCAGGAACCGGTCATCGACCACGTAAGGGTCGTTGCACAGCGTCTCCTTGGTCTTCAGCGTGAGAATCTTGCGCAGCTTGTACGAGAGGCTCTCCCGCGGGTCGTCGCTGCCACCCTTGAACGCCATGCCCAGGATGCCCACGGTGAGCTCGGACAGGTCGTATTCGGCCTCAAGCCGGGACACCAGATAAAGCGGGAGGCCCTCGTTGATGAGCATCGCCGAGTGGCCGAGCACGAAGTTGTTCTTGTTGAACGCGGCCAGCTGCATCGTGTCCTTGAACAGGCACGGCCCCGCCGCGAACCCGGGGCCGGGGATGTCGGCCGCGCGCGGGTAGTCGAAGGCGATCGCGTGGCGGATGCGCTCGAAGTCAAGGCCGGCGTCGTTGGCCATCATCCAGAACTGGTTGGCCGCCGCGAACTTGATGTAACGCCATGTGTTGGTGAACAGCTTGGCCAGCTCCGCCTCTTCCGGCTGCAGGCGCACGATCTGGTCGGTGAGGTTGCGGAACACCTTCTCGGCCCGGTCGGCGGCCTCGTCGGTGCGGGCGGCAACGATCTGCGGCAGGCTGAACAGCTCGACCATCGCCTTGCCCTCGGCGATGCGCTCGGGGCAGAACGCGACGTCGATCTGCAGGCCGCGCCGGGCGAGCATGCGCTCGGTGAGCGCCGTGACTCCGGGGTGGACCGTGCTGCGCAGGATGATCAACTGGCCGTGCCGCAGGTGATCGGCGCAGCGCTCGATGGCCTGCGGGACCGCGCCGATGTTGGGGTTGAGGTGCTCATCGACGGGTGTGCCCACAATGACGATGATGTTTTCGGATGTGCCGACGCTCGCCGGGTCGGTGGTCGCCACGAGCCGGCCGTCGGCGGTGGTCTCCTGCAGCGGCCGCTGCGCGCCGTCCTCCTGGAACGGGAGCCGGCCCTGGTTGACCACGTCCACCGCGGCCTGGTTGATGTCGTAGAGCGTCACCGTCAGGCCGCGCTCGGCGAGCGCGATGCCCAACGGAAGCCCCACACGCCCGCAACCCCCGATGATCACGACGTCGCGGGTTTGTCCATCAATGTTCATAGCGAGTGTGCTCCCCAAACTCCTGTACGACCGTCCCATGTCCAGGATTCCCAGACGTGACGCTTAGGCTACATGTCCGCGTGAATCGCGCCGCAAGGCTATGCTGCGAGGTCATTTGCCCCGCATGCCCCTAATGTGCTCGCGGGTCAGCTTGGCGCCCGCAATGTGCTCCTGGGCCAGTTCGGCGCGCACCCGCAGGGAATCGGCGTGCGCCTGCAAACCTTGTGCCACTTGGGCCAGCTCCTGCGCGCGGGCCACGGCCGCGCGCAACCCGCCCTGCTCGGCCTGCAGCACGGCCACCCGCTTGCGCAGCGCGCGCAGGACGAGCACGAGATAGACCAGTGCCGCGAACACGATGACGCCGGCGACGATCCAGACAACCACGGCCCCAGCCTAGTCAGTCGTAATTGGCCAACGCCGAGCGCGCACTCTCCCGCACAACATCGGCGAGTTCCCCGGGGGCGACGACCGAAACATCGGGCCCGAGCCCCAGCACGAACCGGCGTGCCCAGTCCATATCGTGCACACGCATCGCGACCAGCCATTCATCACCCGACCGGGTGACACGCTCGCACGGGTAGTACTCGGTGATCCAGCGGCTGCCGCGGCCCACCCGCAGCGTGATCAGCGGGGATCGCGGATCGGGCTGGAACACGCCCTCGCTCAGATCGGCGCCGACCGCGCCGGGCGGCGGCGCGGCGGGCTCGTCGAGCTCCACGAGCGCGTCGATCCGGTCGACCCGGAACATCCGCACGCCCTGCGCCTGCCGGCACCAGGCCTCCAGATAGGACCGCCCGGACACCGACAGCAGCCGCATCGGGTCGACCACCCGGTCGGAAGTGACGTCGCGGGCCGCCGAGTAGTAACCGATGCGCAGCGCCCGCCCCCGGGTGATGGCGGCCCGCAGGGTGGCCAGCCGGTCCTCGTCGCCTGGCAGCCGCACGGCGATCGGTGGCGTGCTGTCGACGACGGCCGCCTGCTCGATTTTGGCCAGCGCCCGCTCGATGGTGTCGCGATCGGACACCCCGGGCGTCTCCAGCAGCATGCGCAGTGCCACGACCAGCGCCGTGGCCTCGTCGGGGGTCAGGCGCAGAGGGCGGTCGATGCCCGCGTCATAGGTCACGGTCACCCGGTCGCCGTCGAACGACATGTCGATCAGGTCGCCGGGCCCGTAGCCGGGCAGCCCGCACACCCACAGCAGCTCCAGGTCGTCGCGCAGCTGATCCTCGGTGACACCCAGATCGGACGCCGCCTCCGACAACCGGATCCCGGGGCGGGCCAGCAGATAGGGCACGAGGTTGAGCAACCTGGCCAGCCGGTCCCCCGCCGACACTGTCACGCCGCCACTTCCTCGCTGTCGCTCGAAAGTGCCGCCCTGACATAGAGCCGGACCTCGCGCGAGCGCTCGGTCATGCCGCCACACCCACCAGTGATGACGAGCCGGCCGCGACCTCCTCCAGCCGCGCGATGACACACTTGCGCACCTCGTCGGGCTCCAGCACGGTGACGTCGGCGCCGTAGCCGACGAGCCAACGGGCGAAGCTTTCCGGGCACGCATAGCGCAGCTCGACGATGTCGCCCTCGACGGCCGTGCCCACGCTCTGCGCCCACCGCCGGACACCCGCCGCACGCCCATGGCGCACAAGGACTTTGGCCACACTGGTGCGCTCGACCGGGCCGGTGCGGCGGGCCACGTGATCGATCAGATCGAGGTCGCGCGGTGGGGTGAACGAGTTTTCGGGCCCGTAGGCGCGCACGGTGGTCGTGATGCGCGATAGGCGGAAACAACGGGCGGCGTCGCGGTCGATGTCGTGACCCACCACATACCACTTGCCGCGCCAGCACACCACGCCCCACGGCTGCAGCCGCCGCGTGCGGGCGTTGTCTTCCTCGGGCACGCGGTAGCCGAACGTCACGTGGCGGCGCAGCCGCGCGGCCGCGGTCAGTGGCTCGAACGCGGCGTCGACCGCGATGACCGGCTCCACGCCCAGGGTCGCGTCGGGGTCGAGCTCCAGCCCGCCCGCGCGCAGCTTGGCCAGACCGGACGACGCCGCGGCGGCCATGCCCGCGTGCCGCCACAGCCGTGCGGCCACGCCGATCGCGGCTGCCTCGCTGGGCTCCAGCAGGATCGGGGGCAGGGCGTAGTCACGGTGGGCGATGCGATAGCCGGGCTCGGTGTCGAAAATGCTTGCGGTGCCGGTCTCCAGCGGCACGCCGAGCGCGCGCAGCTCGGCCTTGTCTCGCTCGAACTTGCGCTGAAAGGCCTCGTGCTCCTTGGGGTCGTCGGGGTCGTGCTCGTAGCCGGGCACGGTCGCGGCGATCTGCGCCGCGGTCAGGTAACGGCGTGTGGACAGCAAGCAGATAACCAGATTGACCAGGCGTTCGGTTCGGCTGCGCGACACAGCAGCCACGCTAGCAGCGCAGGCGCTTGAGGTGGTAACCGAATAGGGTGACTAAATGATCCAGTGGAGGGAAGGCTTCGTCACCCGCCGGGTCCGCGAATGGCGCGGCGCCGTGCAGCTTGAGGTCTCCATACAAGATATTGATGCGGTACCGGCCATCGCCTACCCAGATCTGGTGGGCGAGCCGGTCGTGGGCGACCGGGTGCTGCTCAACACGAACGCGCTCGAACTCGGGCTGGGCACCGGCGGGATGGCGTTCGTGGTCGCGATCCCCGACCGGCTCCCGCCCGACCACGGACGGCCCAACGGGCACATCGTCAAGGCTCGATACAGTCCACTGCAGACGATCCGGCTGGCGGTCGACGAGGAGGCCTCGCCCGCGCGGCCCATCATGGAGCGGGCGACCCACCTCGCCGGAATGCCCGTTGTCACCGCCGACTTACACTCCGCACTCCCGGCGATCCTCGCGGCCATCCACGCCGACGCGCCCGGCGCGAAGGTGGCCTACGTCATGACCGATGGCGGCGCGCTGCCGGCCGGGCTGTCGCGCACGCTGGACGCGCTGGCCGACGAGCTGGTGGGGGTCGTCACGGCGGGGCAGGCATGGGGCGGCGATCTGGAGGCGGTGAACGTCCACAGTGGACTGTTGGCCGCGCGGCACGTGCTGGGGGCCGACCTCACCGTGGTCTCCCAGGGGCCGGGCAACCTCGGCACCGGTACCACATGGGGATTTTCAGGGGTTTCGGTGGGTGAGTCGGTCAACGCCGCGGCCACGCTCGGCGGCCGTCCCGTCGGTTCGCTGCGCCTGTCGGATGCCGACCCGCGACCCCGGCACCGCGGCGTGTCGCATCACAGCCTGACCGCCTATGGGCAGGTGGCGCTGCTTCCGGCCGACATCGCGGTGCCCGCCGGGCTCCGCAAGTCCACATTGGACGCGCTGCGGCCGTTGGCGGACCGGCATCGACTCGTCACGGTCCGCACCGACGGGCTGGAGGACGCGCTGCGCAAGTCGCCCGCCCAGCTGTCCACGATGGGCCGCGACCTGGACGACGATCCCGTCTATTTTCTCGCGGCGGCGGTGGCGGGTCGCCACGCCGCGTCGCTGCTCACGGCGTGAAGATCAGCAGGGCGACGAAGCCGCCGACGATCAAGAGCAGGATGGCCGTCAGGACCCACGTGGGCACCAGATATTCACCGCGGCGATTGCGCTGGATCTCCTCGTAGATCTTGTCGCGCCGCCGCTGAATCCAGTTGTCGGCGGGCGGCCGCTCGGGGTCCGTCATAGTGGCTAACATACTGCTCGTGAATCGGCATCGCGGCATCATCCTGCTCGTCCTGGCGGCACTGGTGCTGCGTGTGCTGGTCATGGTGGCCTATCCGCCCGCGTTCTGGTTCTACGGCGACAGCGGCAGCTTCGTGGAGAAGGCCGCCAAGCCGCTGGACCCGTACAACACCGGCGGGCTGGGCTACATCATGGCGCTCAAGGTGTTCGAGTTCTTCGGCTCGTTCACCGTCGTGGCGGCCGCGCAACACCTGGCCGGACTGCTGCTGGGCGTGGCCGTCTACGCGCTGCTCGTGCGGCGTGGGCTGCCGCGCTGGCTGGCGTGCGCGGCCGCGGTGCCGGTGCTGTTCGATCCGCTGCAGCTCACGCTGGAGCACTATCTGCTCAGCGAGACACTGTTCACCGTGCTCGCGGTGGCCGGGGTGCTGTTGCTGCTGTGGCAGCGCGTGCCCAACGTGGTGGCGTGCGGCATTGCCGGGCTGGTCATCATGATGTCGTGGTTCACCCGGCCGAGCACGATGGCCGTGACCGTGATCCTGGCCGGATATCTGATCCTGCGCCGGGTCGGGTGGGCGCGGGTCGTCGCGTTCGTTGCGGCATTCGTGATTCCCTATGCGGCGGTGCTCATCTGGATCGGCGAGCGGCCCTCGGCGTACGGGCCGAGCACGGCCAACCGCGCCATGTATTCGCGCGTCGCGGGGTTCGTCGACTGCTCGCGCCTGGAGCTGACGCCGCAGGAGGCGCGGCTGTGTCCCGAGGAGCCGCTGGGCCAACGGCACGACCGCGCCGACTGGTACGGCTGGAACGGGCCCGCGACCACGGTCCCGCTCACCGACAGCCAGATTCTGCGCGACTTCGCGATGAAGGCCATCCGCGCGCAGCCCGGTGACTACGCGGCAACGGTCGCGCTCGAACTGGCCCCGCACTTCATCCCCGGCGTGGTGGTCGGGCCGGAGCACGTGTGCCTGCGCGGGCGGTACGACATGCCAGACACCGTGCGCGGAGAAGACGTGCCCACGTCGTGCAAGCCGGGCCTGGCGCAGCAGACGTGGGCCGCGCCGGTCGCCGACTCGGCACGCGCTCCCGCCGCCACCGGGCTGACCCGCGCGCTGCACGCCTATTCGGTCGGGCTGCGCTGGCTGCCGCCGGCGCTCACGACGCTGGCGTTCCTGCTCACCCTGGCCGCTTTGGTGGTGCGCAGGCGCGGCCCCGAGGTGCGCGATGCGGTCATGCTGGCCCTCGTCGCCGCGGCGATCATCGTGCCTTCGGTGCTCGTCGGGATGTATGAGGCACGCTATGGACTGCCGGCCCTGCCGATCGTCAGCGTGATGGCCGCGCTGGCCCTGCACCACCTACTGAACCGACCCAAGCCCGACGAGGAGAGCAGTGAGCAACCTGCAGCTGTCGACGCCACCGCAGTCGACTATGCCCGCTGACGAGGCACGTGGCCGGCTCGACCGCCTGCGCGGCTTGGAGCTGTTCGTGCCCGCGGCGCAGCGGCCCATCACGCGCCGCAGGGTCGTGCCGGCCGTGCTCGCCCTCCTCGCCGGCACGGCACTGGCGGTGTCGCGCACCCGCGGGCCCGGCGCGCTCAACTCCATCTGGGCCGAGGACGGGCAGAACTTCCTGCACGACGCGCTGACCAAATCGCCGATCGACGCCATCACGACGCCGTTCAACGGCTACTGGCACGTGCTGCCGCGCCTGCTGGCCGAGATCGCCGTGCTGGTGCCGCTGGAGATCGCCCCGGCCGTGCTGTCGATCCTCGCCGCCCTGGTCACCACGTCGCTGGCCCTGCTGGTCTACACCATCAGCGGCGCCTACTTCGAGCACACGGTGTTCCGGCTGGCCGTGGCCGTCCCGGTGGCTTTCGCCCCGGCGGGCATCGGATGGGTGGAAAACAATGTGGCCACCCTCCAATTCCCTTTGCTGTACGGACTTTTCTGGACCCTGTTGTGGGCTCCGGCCACGCGCACGGGCCGTGTGGTCGCGCTCGTTGTGGTCGCGGTGGCCGGGCTCACCAGCCCGCTGGCGTTGGTGTTCATACCCCTGGTCGTCGCGCGGTTGATCATGCGCCCATCGAGGCTCGGCTGGGGCGTCGCCGCGGCCCTGGGCACCGGGATCGCGGTCCAGTTCGGCGGGCAGGCCCTGGGCTACGCCAGCCGCGCGGGCCTGGGCGAGCCGCGCTACACCGACCCGGTGTGGGCCGTGTACGAGTACATGACCCGGGTCGTGCCCGTCGGTGTGCTGGGCGAGAAGTGGTCCTTCGACGATTCCGTCGAGCGGCTGTGCCCGGAGTTCGTCGTGCACCACCACAACGAACACCGGCTGCTCGTGCTCGCGTCGTGGGTGATGGTCGCCGCCGTCGTCTACGCGGCCGTGCGCGTCGCCCGCCCGGCGTGGGCCCTGGCCATCGTCGCGGGCGGGTTCAGCGTCGCGCTGTGGTCGACGTCCATCATGGCGCTGGGCTGCTCCGCCCATCGGTACCTGACCGCACCCGCGCTCCTGCTCATCGCCGCGCTGGCCGCGCTGATGCGCCCCAAACCCGGAGCCAAGCCGCTACACACGGCCACAGTGGTGTTCCTGACGTTCATGGCTGTGGTGCTCGTGGTCAACCTGCGCACCGACGGGCCGCGGGCCAAGGGTCCAAAGTGGTCGGACGCGCTGCAGGACGCGCGGTCACAGTGCGCCGACCCGAGCCGGGAAACGGCGAAGGTCTACACCCGCTGGGCCGTTGTCCTGCCCTGCGACGCGGTGCGCCGCTGATCGGCGGTCATCTCCGTCCAGATCACCTGCTCCAGGACGCCGTCGACCTCGGTCGTGTAGCTCTTGTCCGGTACCTCCACGAAGCCGAACCGGCGATGCAGCGCGAGCACCGGCTTGTTGCGCGCCAGCGTGCGCCCGCCCAGCCGGGTAACCTTCATCACATCGAAGCTGTAGGCGATGGCCTCCTTCTCCAGCTCCATCCAGGCGGCCAGCAGGTCGCCGCGCTCCTGCAGGCCGTCGACGTCGAGGAAGAAGCCCCACTCCACCGAGCCGTCCTCGGGGTCGTGGTCGGTGAAGGTGACCGCGCCGGCCGGGACACCGTCGCGCAGGTAAATCATCACGTGCCGGGCCGGGTCCGCCGAAACACTCTCCCACCAGGCACGATGCATGTCCTCGGGGATGAACTTGGTGTATATCGCGGTCCCGCGCACCTGCGGATGGTTGCGCCAGCGCCGAATCGACTCGACATGCTCCTGCTCGGCCGCGACGAGAGGCATTGCCCGCCAACCCCCTAAGCTCCGTCAAAATCGTGGCCGACGGTACACTAGCCCCGCCCAGACAGGCTCTGCGCCCGTCACGTTGACATTCGAAGAGGACTCGCGCTCGCATGAGTAATATCGATCGTCTCCGCACGTCGTTCCGGACGGCTCTGGACCTCTCCAGCGACTTCGACGTCGACGCCCTCGAATACCGGGGCATCGAGAAGTGGGACTCGCTGGCGCACATGTCGCTGGTCGCGACGCTGGAAGACGAGTTCGGCGTGATGATCGATACCGACGACGTGATCGACATGAGCTCGTTCGGCAAGGCACGGGAGATTCTGCAGAAGCAGGGTGTTGACTTTGCCGGGTGAGGCGCGGGTCGCTCTGGTCACCGGTTCCTCGCGCGGGATCGGCCGGGCCGTCGCGCGGCGGCTCGCGGCCGACGGCTACAGCCTCGTGCTGCACGGGCGCGCGCAGGGGGCCGCCGATGAGGCGGCCAAGGAGCTGACCACGCAATTCGGGACAGACGTGCTGCCCGTGCACGGTGACGTGGCCGAGCCCGCCGACATCAAGGCCATCTTCCGCCAGATCTTCGAGCGGCACCGCCGGCTCGACGCGCTCGTGGCCAACGCCGGGGTGCACGAGGCCGGGCTGCTGGGCATGATGAGCGACGCGAGCGTGGCCAACCTGTTCGCGGTCAACGCGGTCGGGGCCACGCACACCCTGCAGGGCGCGGTCAAGCTGCTGCGCCGGGGCACCGACCCGGCCGTGGTGCTGCTCTCCTCGGTCATGGGCACGACCGGCGCGCCGGGGCAGGTCGTCTACGGCGCGTCCAAGGCCGCCGTGGCGGGCCTGGCCCGTGCGGCGGCAAAAGAGCTTGGCCCCAATGGCATCCGGGTCAACGCGGTCGCGCCGGGGTTCGTCGCCACCGACATGCTGTCCACATTGGACGAGGCGGGGCGGCAGGAGCGGGTCGCGTCCACCGCGCTGGGCCGGCTCGGTGAGCCCGAAGACGTCGCCGACGTGGTCGCGTTCCTGCTGTCGAGCTCCGCGCGGTTCGTGACGGGTCAGGTGATCGCGGTCGACGGAGGGCTGGTCATCTGATGGCGCTCATCAATCGCGGAGCCCGGTTGATTGACGCGCTCGACGGGCGCGTGCTCGCCGGCGACGACCTGGCCGCCGCGGTCGCGCGTGCCGCTGATGCGTTGTCCGGCAAGCGATCCGGGGTGGTGTTCGCCCGCTTCCCCACCGATGTCGCGGCTGTCGTGCGCTATCTGGGTGCCTGGGAGGCGCACCGGCCCGTGGCCCTGCTCGATCCCGAGCTGCCCGCCGAGTCGCTGCTCGAACTGATCGCGCGGTTCGAGCCCGCGGTGGTCACGGGAGCGCCGGACGGCGCGGCCGCGGCCGGTTATCGCGCGCTCGACGACACAGCGCTCGGCCCGGTGTGGGAGCGCATCGGCGAAACCGTTACGCCCCATCCGGAGTTGGGCGTGCTGCTGGCCACGTCGGGCTCGACCGGCGACCCGAAGTTCGTGCGGCTGTCCCGTTCGGCCGTCGAGGCCAACGCGCGGTCCATCGCCGAGGCGCTGTCGATCGGGCCCGGCGAGACCGCGCCGACCAACCTGTCGCTGTTCTACAGCTACGGCATGTCGGTGCTCAACAGCCACCTGATCGCCGGGGCCGCCGTCATCGTGCAGCCGCACAGCCTGCTGGAGCGGCCGTTCTGGCAGATGATCGAGCGGTTCGAGGCGACGTCGCTGGCGGCCGTGCCCTACCAATACGAGATGCTCAAGCGGCTGCGCTTCGACCCGGCCAAATACCCCAAGCTGCGCACGCTGACCCAGGCGGGCGGGCGGCTGCGGGCCGAGCTCATCACCGACTTCCACAACCGCATGACCGGTGTGTCCGGCCAGATGTTCGTGATGTACGGGCAGACTGAGGCCGGGCCGCGGATGACCACGCTGCCATCGGACCGGCTGCCCGACAAGCTGGGCTCCGTGGGCCCCGCGATCCCGGGCGGGCGGTTGACCGTGCGCCTGGAGGACGGCACCGAGACCGGCGCGGCCGGGGTGACCGGTGAGGTGGTCTATCGAGGGCCCAACGTCATGATGGGCTACGCCGAGCGGGCCGCCGATCTGACCCGAGGCGACGAGCAGGGTGGCGTGCTGGTGACCGGCGACCTCGGGTACCAGGACGAAGAGGGTTTTCTCTTCATCACCGGCCGGCTCAAGCGGTTCGGCAAGGTGTTCGGCGTGCGGCTCAACCTCGACGACGTGGAGAAGTTGCTGCGCGCGCACGGGCCTGTGGCCGCCGTCAGCGGCGACGACAAGGTCGTGATCTGGGTCGAGGGCGCGAGCGAGGGGGCCGGGCACGCGATCGCCTCGGAGCTCGCCGAGCGGCTCAACCTGCACTGGACCGGTTTCGACGTGCGCGCCATCGACCGGCTCCCGCTGCTGCCCAGCGGCAAAATCGACTACAAGAGCTTGGAGAAGGCGGCATGAGCGAGGGCTTGCCCCGAGTGACTCGACAGGCATGCCTCGCGGAGCGCAGCGAAGGGAGGCCATGGTGACGACCGTGGTTGACGGGGTGTTCACGCTTTCCCAGGCGGACAAGCAGGAGCGGCTGCTGCCGGAGCTGGCCCGGCTGACCGAGCACCACCGGCGCAACGGCGAGGCCTACGCGCGCATCCTGTCGGCGACCGGGCACGGGCCCGACCGCGACTACCGCTCGGTGGCCGACCTGCCGTGGCTTCCGGTGCGGCTGTTCAAGACGCAAGTGCTCAAGAGCATCCCCGACGAGTCGGTGTTCAAGGTACTCACATCCTCGGGCACGACCGGCGACGTGAGCCGCATCTTCCTGGACAAGGAGGCGGCCGCGGCGCAGACGCGCATGCTGTCGCGCACCATCCAGGCCGCCATCGGGCGGCAGCGGTTGCCCATGCTCATCGCCGACACGCCTGCGGTCATCAAGGACCGCAAGTCGTTCAGCGCCCGGGGCGCGGGCGTGCTGGGCATGATGAACTTCGGCCGCGACCACGTGTGGGCACTCGACCCGCAGGAAAAGCCCGATGTCGAGGCCATCAAAGGGTTTCTGGCCAAGCATGGCGGGCAGCCGTTTCTCATCTTCGGCTTCACGTTCATGGTGTGGCTTTATCTGTACGAGGTCGCCCGCGAACACAAGCTCGATTTGTCGAACGGTGTTCTGATCCATTCGGGCGGGTGGAAGAAGCTCATCGACCAGTCGGTGGACAACGCAGCGTTCCGTCAGGCGTTCGCCAACCACACCGGGCTGACCCGGATTCACAACTTCTATGGGATGGTCGAGCAGATCGGGGTCGTCTATCTCGAAGGGCCGCAAGGCAATTCGCTGTACTGTCCCGACTTCGCCGACGTCATCATCCGCGACCCCGAGACGTGGCAAGAGCTTCCGCCCGGCAAGCCGGGACTGGTCGAGGTGGTCAGCACGCTGCCGGAGTCATACCCGGGGCACGCCTTGCTCACCGAGGATTTGGGCGTGGTGCACGGCATCGACGACGGCGACTGGCCCGGCAAGCGGTTCTCCATCCTGGGCCGGCTGCCGCGCGCCGAGGCCCGGGGTTGCAGCGACACGTTCAGCGGGGGTCAGGCATGAAGCTGAAGGCACGATTCCCGCAGGGGCCCGACTGCACCGTCGACGACCTGCTGGCCGACGTGACGCGCGAGCCCGAGGGCGGGCGTCTGGTGGTCGGCGACGAACGGGTGCGCGACTTCCTCGCCAGCTTCTCGCGGCGGCTGCTGCGGCCCGAGACGGCCCGGCGCTTCCCCGAGCTCGGCTCGCTCGGATTCTTCCTGCGGCGCGGCGAGATCGCCAAGGCGATCGAGCGGCTGCACGACGGCGCGAGCGGAAACCGGTACCTGCCAAGGGGATTGGTTCTGCACTTCCCACCGGCCAATGTGGACACCATCTTCGTGTACTCGTGGGCGCTGTCGGCGCTGTCGGGCAATGCCAACATCGTGCGGGTGTCCAACCGTTCCGCGGGTGCGGCCGAGACGGTCATCGACGCGCTCAACGCCACGCTGGCCGAGGCGCATCCGGCGATCGCGCAGACTCAGCGGATGGTCGGCTACGAACGCGACGACGCCGTGACCGCCGCGCTGTCGCTGGCGTGCGATCTGCGGGTGATCTGGGGCGGCGACCGGTCGGTCACCGACATCCGGCGCCATCCGCTCGCACCGCTTTCGCGCGATCTGACGTTCCCCGACCGGTCGTCGTTCGCGGCGGTCGCGGTCGACGCCTGGCACGAGGCGTCGGCGGAGGCCAAGCGCAGGGCGGTCGACGGGTTCGCCAACGACGTGTACTGGTTCGACCAGGCCGCGTGCTCGTCGCCGCGGGTGCTGTTCTGGGTCGGGGCTTCCGTCGGCGCCGAATTGGCGCGGGAGGAGTTCATGGGCCTGCTCGGCGACGCCGTCGCGGCCCGCGGCTGGCGGGTCGACGCCGCCATGGCGGTCGAAAAGCACGTGGCGACATACGGTTTGGCCGCCGAGGGCGCGGCCACGCGGGTGCGGTTCGCGGGCAACGCGGTCGCCGAGGTCGAGCTCGCCGAGCCGGTGCGGATGCAGCGCGACTGGCTGGGCGCGGGCACCATCTGCCACGCGACCGTCGGCTCGCTCGCGGAGCTGGTGCCGCTGGTGCGGCGCAAGGACCAGACGTTCAGCCAGTTCGGCTTCACCGCGGCCCAGCTGGACGAGTTCGTCACCGCGCTCGCCGGGCGGGGGGTGGACCGCATCGTGCCGTTCGGCTCGGCGCTCACCTTCGCCAGCGTGTGGGACGGCTTCGACCTCCTACGAGAGTTCACCCGCCAAACCACAATCTGGCCCGGCTGACCCCTTTCCGGCTGATCATGAGCTTAGGTCCATGTCCGGCGCCGGGTCGTTTCCGAAATTTCATGCTCGACGCCGCGTCGCCGCGGTCGGTTGATCATGGAGCTCATGCCTCGGCACGACGCCGAACATTGATTTAGGTTATGACCACCGGCGCTCAGCCGATTTTGCGGGCCTCGATCACGAAGCCGCTGGCGATGACCGACGCCGATGGGTGATGCACCAGCAGCAGGTCGAGCAGCTTGAGCGGGGACAGGATCCAGGTGAGCGGGACCAGCGCGCGGTAGAGCTTCTCGCTGCCGAACGACAGCGTCATCGCCAGCCACTCCTGCAGCACCCACACCAGGGCGGAGGTCGGCCCGGCGCCCACCTTCACGCTGAGCACCTCGAAGCCGGGGAATTGCTCCGCCAGGCCGACCTTGGTGTAGCGCTGATAGTCGTAGGGCGAGGCGTGGAACGGCTGCATGAACGGCACAAAGGCCATGACCCGCCCGCCCGGCGCAAGCACGCGGTGCATCTCGGCGATGTGCTCGGCCGGGTCGGTGACATGCTCCAGCACCGCGATGCTCATCGCGCCCGCCAGCGACCCGTCGGCCAACGGCAGCCTGCGCAGATCCGTGACGATGTCCACCTCGTCGTAGGCGCCACCGTCGATGCACACCAGGCGCGGATCGCGCCGGTGCGTGCCCGAGCCCAGGTCGGCCACCAGCTCCCGGTCGAGATCGAAGCTGCGCAGGAACGGCTTGACGAAGTTCACCGACAGCACGGGCGAGAGCGCACTGATCGCCAGCGGGTAGACCCGGCTGAACCGGCGCTTGACCGTCTCCTTGATCCGGTTGAGCGGGTCGGACCGCAGCTCCGACTCCTCGAAGCCGCCGAAGCGCAACTGCTGCCCGCGCCGCTGGCCCGACGCTCCACAAGCGACACACGCCAGGTCGTCGTCGAGCTTGCCCCGGCACTCCGGGCACGAAAGCGCCGCCTCAATCTTGGCGAAACGGGATCCCCGCGCGGTCGCGGCGGCTCCGCTCAGCCCGGACCTGGCGTCTGCTGTCGCGCTCATCGCGCCTCCGTCTCTTCCGGCTGCTGCTTCGCGTGAGAAGTGTAGACCGCGCATTTGCCGGACACGGGACCGGCCCGAAACCGCACACCTTGTAAACTGCCGTCGGCGTAAAAGCCAAAAGGTCGGATTCACCAGGGACCCGACAGGTGTTCGAAGGACGATGGATCTTGCAGAACCAGGCGGATTCTCAGCCCAGCCGTGGTCGGTGGTCATGAGCTCAGTGGTCGTCGGGCCCTCGCCCAGTGCACCCGCGGGCCCGCCGGACCCGGCCGGCCGGGATGACGCGTCCCTGCGCGGCCGGCTGAGGCCGATCATCCGGTCCGGGTGGATACCGGCGGTGGGCGTGTGCCTGGTGACCATCGTCGCGCTGCACTACTACGCCGTACCATTCGGCACCACGCTGACGTTCATCGCCTACATCGCGCTGGGTGTGAGCCTGCCCGGCACGCTCGTGTGGCGGGCTTTGCAGCGGCGCTCGGGCGCGTTCGTCTTCGACGTCGCGGCCGGCACGGCGCTGGGTTACGCGCTGGAGACCCTGCTGTACATCCCGTCGCGGTGGATCGGTGCGCCGTGGCTGGTGTGGGTGTGGCCGGTCGCCATCGTCGCGGCGTTCGCGGCAGTGCCGGGGCTTCGCCGGTTCTGGCGCGGCTCGTCCCGCCCGGAGGACCGGACCCCGCCGTGGTTCGCGTGGTCGGTCGCCGGCATCTTCATGGTGATCGTCTACTGGAGCTGCACGCGGTTTTTCCGCACGCATGGGCTGGTGTGGCCGTACTTCGCCGCGCCCGACGCCGACTCGCCGTTCCATCTGGCGATCATCGGCGAGGCCAAGCACCACATGCCGCTGACCTCGCCGTGGCTGCCCGAAGAGCCCCTGCTCTACCACTGGTTCGTCTACTCCGAGATGGCCGCGACCAGCTGGGCCACCGGAATCGAGCCGCAGGTGCTCCTGCTGCGCCTGTCGCTGCTGCCGTTCCTGGCGACCTTCCTCGTGCTCGTGGCCGCCATCGCACGCAAGCTCACCGGGCTGTGGTGGACCGGCCCGGTCGCCGGAGTGATGACCTTCTTCGTGCTCGCCCCCAACCCGTACCCGTGGCCGCTGCACGGATGGTTCTCCACGTTCGCCACGAGCCCGGTCGACGACGGCTCCAACTTCCGCGTCGTGATGTGGACCAGCCCCACCCAGACCTTCGGGGTCGCCCTGTTCGCGCTCGTGGTCCTCGTGCTGACCGACCTGCTGCGCGGCGCCTCGACCCGCGGCCGGTGGGCGTTGCTGAGCCTCATGCTGGTCGCGGTGATGGGCGCCAAGGCCACGTTCCTGCCGATCCTGTGCGCCGCGCTGATGCTCGTCATCGCGGTCGGCCTGCTGATGCGGCGCGGCCTCAACAAGGCGGCCGTCGCGGCCTTCTCCATCACCCTGGTGTGCCTGCTCTATGCGCAGTTCGTGCTGTTCGGCGGCGCCTCGCAGGGCCTGCAGCTCAAGCCGCTCAACATGACCCGCATCTCGGGCAACGCCTACACCACGGGCTTCGCCACGGGCGACGACGTGCCGCTGTGGCGCCTGCTGCTCATCGCGCTGATCACGGTGGCGTGCTGGGCGGCGATCTGGTTCGGCATCGCCGGCCTGTTCCGCCGCCGCTCCCTGCTGGAGCCCGCGACCGTGATGCTGATCGGCATCGGCCTGGCCGGCATGGCCGCGATCATGCTGCTTGGCCACGAGGGCGGCGCCGAGGGCTGGTTCCTCAACTCCGCGCGGCCCTATCTGGGCCTCGCCGCGGTGGTGGGCCTGGCGTCATTCACCTATGTGAAGAAGCTGACCTGGCAGACGGCGGCCATGCTCGGTTCGGCCGTCCTATTTGGACTCATCGTGATGCGGGCCGTGCGCTACGTCGTGCCCAACGAGGTGCCGACGGTCTTGTTCGGCACGGCGGATCCGGGCGCGATCCGCGACTACAAGTGGCTGGCGTGGCAGCTGGTCTACCCATACCTGCTCGTGGCCGCGGCGGCCGGCCTGTTCATCGCGGGCGTGTTCATCGCGCGCAAGCGCTCGGCCGCCGTGCGCGCCATCAGCTTCCCGCTCATTGTGGCGGTACTGGCCGGGTTCGGGTTGTTCAGCACGGCCGATCACCTGCTCGACGCAGCCCGCACCGCGCGCTCGACCTACTGGCGCAACGTCCTGATGATTCCCCCCACCATGGCGGAGGGCTCACGCGACGCGGGCCGTTGGCTGCGCGACCACTCCGACTCCGATGATCTCGTGGCCACCAACGCGCACTGCCTGCACTATCCGGGCACAAAGCCCGAGCTGTGCGACAACCGGCACTTCCACATCGCCGCGTTCACCGAGCGCAGGGTGCTCATCGAGGGCTGGGGCTTCACCGCCCGCACCCACGTGGAGTCGCGGCGCCGGCACGAAGACCTGGCCTACGTGACCTACTGGGATCAGGCCAAGCTCGCCGCCAACGACGCCGCGTTCCTGTCGCCGTCGGCGCAGACCATCGGCAGGCTGCGCGACGAGTTCGGCGTCAGGTGGCTGTTCGTCGACGAGACCGCCCCGTTCTCCACCGACATCGAGCGCCATGCCACGCTGCGCTTCCGCAGCGGGAAGAGCGCCGTCTACGAGATCACGGGTTAGCCTCCGGTCGGCCGTCTCATGTGGACGATGACGGAAGACCCACCGGCGATGCTGCCCTTCCGCAGCGCGAAGAACGCCGTCTACGAGATCACGGGTTAACGTCCCCGTCGGCCGTCTCATGTGGACGATGACGGAAGGCCCACAGGCGATACACCTGATAGCTGATGAGGGGCACCGCCACCGTCATGATCATCTGGGCCAGCAGCACCGGCACGCCCACCACCTCGATCAGCAGCGGCAGTCCCACCAGTCCCGCGACGAGACCGCTGATGAACACGGTGTAGAACCGGAAGAATCCGGCCAGCCACGGACCGGTCGCCTTGAACACCAGCCGCCGGTAGACCGGATACATCACCACGGCCGTGGCCAGGTTGGTCCAGACCGCGACGACCAGATAGTGCAGCCACTGCGAGGCGAGCAGCCAGGTCACCGAAAAGATCAGGTAGCTGACGGCCGCCGAACCGCCGCCGGTGAGCACATAGCGCACCCGGCGGTCATCGATGAGGGCCTGCAACGTCTTGGGAAACGGCGATGCGGCCACGGGCGGCTGCTCCTCACGCACTTCAGGCACAGCCAGAGTGTACGGGCCCGCCGCGGCCGCAGGTGTTGACCATGAAGTTAATGCCGCGACACGCCGCCGGACATGGACGCAAGTTCATGATCAACGCGAAGGGGTAGCGGTGCGAATGCTCGTGGGCGGCTGCACGTGTAATCTCAAGCCGTTGCCCCGGTGAGCCGCGACAAAGGAGCTGGGAGTTGTTCGTCTCGGTCGTCATTCCGTGTTACCGGTCGGCCGGCATGCTGCCGGCGCTCGTCGAGCGGCTCAACAAGGTGATGGCCGACGCGACCACGGCATACGAGATCATCCTTGTGGTGGACGGCAGCCCCGACAACACCTGGGAGGTCGCCGACTCCCTGGCCAAGCGCTCCGGCCCGGTGCGCGCCATCCGGCTCGCCCG
>NZ_QJUG01000168.1 GCF_003426775.1 Allorhizocola rhizosphaerae
GCTGCGCGGCATCCGGGGAAGCAGCGCGCTGGCGGCGCCGGTGGCCGCCCGCCTCGGGCTGCCCGACCCGCCGCCGGAGACGTTCGAGCGGGACGCGCCGCTGCGACGCCTGATGGCCCTGGTCCGCGAGCGGGACGCCTGCCGCAACGTGGTAATCCACGGGATGGCGGGCGTGGGCAAGACGCACTTCGCGGTCTGGGCCGCCGCACGCCTGGCGGCCGCGGGCGGCGACGACGACCGGCTCCAGCTCATGGCGAGCCTGCACGGCAGGGATCCGGCCCGGCCACCCGCCGATCCGTCGGCGGTGCTGGTGGAGTTCCTGCACCGCTTGGGCATGCGCTACGACCAGATCCCCGACGGGTTCGACCGGCGCATTGACCGATATCGCTGCTTGCTGCGCGAGCGCGTCTCCTTCATCCTGCTCGACGACGTGCTCGACGAGGAGAGCGTGCGCCCACTGCTGCCCGCGGGCGGCGAGTGCGTCGCGATCATCACCAGCCGGCGGGTGCTGCCGGGCCTGCGCGACACCGCCCACATCCACCTCGATGCGCTCTCCGAGAACGCTTCCCTGGCACTGCTCAGGCATGCGGCCGGGCCGGAGCGCGTCGACGCCGACGAGTCGTCCGCCCGCCGGATCACCGCCGAGCTGGGCCGGCTGCCGCTCGCGCTCTCCATCGTCGGCACGCACCTGCGCGAACACCCCGACTGGTCGCTCGGCGACTACCTGTCCTGCGTCACCGCCCTGGCGCTGGAGGGCGGCATGCGGACCGCTCTGTCCACATCGGATCGCGGGCTCTGCGCGGAGGCCGTGCGGCTGCTGCGGCTGGCGGCCCTGCATCCCGGCACGGACCTCGACCGCCGCGCCGCCGCCGCGCTCGCCGGCGTCACCCCTGCGCAGGCCACGGAGTGCACCGAGGCGCTTGCCGACGCGAACCTGTTGTGCCGCACGGCGCAGGGCGGGTACAGGCTGCCCGAGATGGTGCGGGCGTATGCCGCCGAGCGCGCCGGAGTCGAGGAGCCGACCAGCCGCCGCCGCGATGCCCTGGACCGCCTGTTGCGCCACTACACCCGCACTGCCGCCGCAGCGCCGGGCACCGAACGGGACAACCTGCTCGCTGTGGCCGCTTACGCCGCCGACCATGGCTGGCCCGAGCTGGCCTGCGAGCTGGCCAACGCCCTGTGGCGCCCGCTGTACGACGAAGGCCGACACATGGAGGCGCGCCAGCTCCAGCAGCGCGCGCTGGGCGGCGCCGCGCTCGCCGGGGATCGCCAACGGCAGGCGCAGTCGCTGCTGTGTCTGTCGCGTTTGGACGTCCTGTCCGGACAGTACGAGTCCGCTCGCGGGCACGCCGAGTCCGCCCTCGCGCTGTGGCGGGCCGCAGCCGACCGGCCCGGTGAGGCCGGAGCCCTGCGCGACCTCGGCCTGGTGCTGGGCCACCAGGGCGACATCGCGCAGGCGCTACGGCACTTGCGCGAGGCGGCCGGCATCGCGCGGGAGCGTGGCGACCGGTTCGCCGAGGCACGCACCCTGACCGCCGTCGGGACCATCTATGCCCTCAAGGAGGACTACGAACGCGCGGCCGACTACCACCGCCAGGCGCTTGACCTCGCCGGCAAACTGCACGACCACCTGACCGAGCGCGAGGCACTCCACGGCCTCGGCGTGGCGTATGAACGGACCGGCTATCTATGTCGTGCCTTTCGGTGCCAGCAGCGCGCACTCGCGATGGCGCGCAAGGCCGGCGACCGGGCCATCGCCGGGCAGGCGCTGGATGCCATGGGCCGCATCCACCGCCGCGCCGCCGACTATCAGCGCTCGCTCGCCGGCCATCGGCGTGCGCTGCGCATCGCGCACGACATCGGGCACACGGCGCTTGCCGTCTCGGCGCTCAACGGCCTGAGCGAGACCTGCCGGGCGCTGGGACACACCCGCATGGCGAGCGACTATCACCACCGTGCCGTCGAGGCCGAGCGGCTCATCGACGCCGGGCCCGGCGCGCGTCCGGGATCGTCCGAGCTTGCTGGCTTGACCCCCTTCACCAGCAACGATCCACAGAGGAACGTCGCGGCCGGGTGCGCCTGAACGCGACCATCGGATGGGAGGCAAAGACACATGACAGCATTGGCAATCGCGGTCGCGCTCGTCGGCGCGGTCGGCGTGCTCAATCTCCTGCTGACCTTCGGCGTGATCCGCCGCATGCGCCAGGACGGCACCGCGGGCAACGCGCCCGCCCCGCCCGCGCCCATCGCGCCGGCCGGCACGCAGGTGGCCGCCGCGCTGGAGTCCGCCCGGATCGCCGTGCCCGGCGAGACGCTGTTCGGCTTCTTCTCCCCCGGATGCAGCTTCTGCGAAGAGCAGTTGCCGGAGTTCGCCGGGCGGGCGCGCGAGCACGGCCGGGTGGTGTCCGTGGTGTTCGATCCGCTCGGCGAGGGCACAAACCTGATCTCCGAGCTGACGGCGGTGTCCCGGGTCGTCGTCGAGACCAGGCCGGACGGCGGGTTGATGCAGGCGTTCCAGGCCAAGGGCTACCCGAGCTACTGCGTGGTGCGCGATGGTGTGATCGCTTCCGTGGTGGGGAAGGCCTCGGACCTGCCACGGCCGGGCGTCGCCGTGCCGGCATGATCGCGACGATCCGGTACATCGCCGCGCTTGTGTGGCGCGCGGCGCCGCTGACCGCCACCGGGTACGCCGTCCTCGCCCTGCTGGGCGGGGTGGCCCCGGTGGTGGTCGCATGGTTGACCAAGCTGGCGATCGACGCGCTGGTCGGGCGGCAAGGCTTGGCCACGCTCGGCTGGCTCGCCGGGCTGCTGGCCGCCGTCGGTGTCATGACGGCCGCCCTGCCCCACTGGAGCGACTACCTGCGGGCCAACCTTGCCCGCTCGGTCGGCGCGACCACCATGGACCGGCTGTTTGCGGCGGTGGAGCGCTTCGCCGGGTTGAGCCGCTTCGAGGATCCGGTGTTCCAGGACAAGCTTCGCCTGGCACGGCAGGCATCCGGGATGGCGCCACAGCTGGTCGACGGCGGCCAGCAGATGTTCCGCGGCGCGCTGATGATCACCGGGTTCGTCGGATCGCTGGTAGTCATCAATCCCCTGATGATGCTGATCGTCGTGCTGGCCGCAGTGCCCACGCTCTTCATCGAGGTGAGCCTTGCGCGCCAGCGGGCGGGCATGATGTGGAACCTGAGCCCGACCGAGCGGCGAGAGATCTTCTACGCCCAGTTGCTCAGCAGCGTCGAGGCGGCCAAGGAGATCCGGCTGTTCGGGATGGCGGGCTGGCTGCGCGGCCGCATGCTGACGGAGCGGCGCACCGCCGACAACGCCCGGCGGCTGCTCGACCGCCGCGACGCACGCCTGCAAACCCTGCTGTCCGGCGCGGCGGCGGTCGTCGCCGGGAGCGGGCTGGTGTGGGCGCTGCTGGCCGCGAGCGCCGGACGGCTGACCATCGGCGACCTGTCGATGTTCCTCGCGGCGCTGGCCGGTATCCAAAGTGGACTTTCGTCGCTTGTCGGCCAGTACGCCAACGCGCACCAGCAGGTGCTGGTTTTCTCGCACTATCTGGACCTCATCCGAGCCCCGGCCGACCTGCCCTCGCCGCCGCACGCCCGCGATGTCGCGCCGTTGGCGAGCGGCATCGAGCTGCGCGACGTCTGGTTCCGGTACAGCGAGGACCATCCCTGGGTGCTGCAGGGCGTCAACCTGACCATCCCGCGCGGCAGGTCGGTCGGTCTGGTCGGCGTCAACGGGGCCGGCAAGAGCACCCTGGTCAAGCTGCTGTGCCGGTTCTACGACCCGGTGCGCGGGCAGATCCTGTGGGACGGGCAGGATCTGCGGGAGCTCGACATCGCGGCCCTGCGTGCCCGCATCGGCGCTGTCTTCCAGGATTACGTCGAGTACGACCTGACGGCACGGGAAAACATCGCCGTCGGCGATCTGACTGCACTGTCCAATCCGGAACGTGTGGTCAAGGCGGCACGCCTGGCCGGGATCCACGAGAAGCTGCAAAGCCTTCCGCAGGGCTACGACACGTTGCTGACCCGCATGTTCTTCAGTGAGGCGGACCGGGACGACCCGCAGACCGGGGTGGTGCTCTCCGGCGGTCAGTGGCAGCGCTTGGCCCTGGCACGTGCCTTCCTGCGCGAGCGGTGCGACCTGATGATCCTCGACGAGCCCAGCGCGGGCCTGGACCCGACGGCCGAACACGAGATGCACACGATGATCGGCGCGCATCGGGCCGGGTGCACGAGCCTGCTTATCTCGCACCGGCTTTCGGCCGTGCGGGACGCCGACCTGATCGCGGTCGTCGACGGCGGCCGGATCGCCGAGACCGGCACGCACACCGAGCTGATGGCGGCGGATGGGCACTACGCGCGCATGTTCACCCTGCAGGCGTCCGGGTACCAGATGCAGGAGGCGGCATGACTTGGGTGCTGCTCGCAATCGCGGGTCTCGCCGCCGCCGCGGTGGTGGTGTTGGTGTGGCTGCGCCGCACCTGGTTGGTGGTGACGGTGACGGGGACGAGCATGAAGCCGACCCTTGACCCGGGCGACCGGGTTCTGGTCCGTAGGGCCGCGCTGCGGCGGGTCCGCGCCGGGCAGATCGTCGTCGTCGACGCCGACGATCCGGAGCTCATCATCAAGCGGGTCGCCGCCATGCCCGGCGACGCCGTCCCGCCCGAGCTGGCCCGGCTCGGCTCCCGGGTCCCCGCGGACCGGCTGATCCTGCTGGGCGACAACCCGGAGCACAGCATGGACTCGCGCCGCCGCGGCTATTACGAGGCGGCGGGCCTGCTCGGGGTCATCGTCCGGCGGCTTCCGACCCAACGATGAGGCGTCCAACTTCGTCCGAGATGCGCGCCGACACACGTCCCGAACGGTCAAGGTCGGCCTGCCACATGGCGATCCGCTAGGGAAGGGAGAACCGAAGATGAGGTTGGTCGAGCGGATGTCCGACCGCATGCTCTCGCTGTTCGTGCCGCGGGCCACCGCGGCCGCGGCCACGACGCAGGCATGCTACGACGTGCACTACTGCCAGTCGTGCAGCAACGAACACGGCGTCCTGCTGAAGAAGTTCTGCTGGGCGCAGTACTGCAACGGCAGCTATGTCAACGGTGGCTGCGGCCGCTGCGGCTACTGCTAAGCACCACCGCGTTGGGATCTGATCGTCTGGCAACATGATCGTTCGATTTGCCAGACGATCAGGCACGATGGTCGAAGCACAAGCGCCTTCCGCACAGATGAATGCGTACATTCATTCATAGACATCGCTCAAGATCGGCTGTTACGTTTCTCGCCACCTCGCGCATGTCTTACCCAGGAGGAGCTTTGATCATCAGTAAAACGGCCCGGCTGTTCGCCGCGGCCCTCACCCTCGCGGCCGGGATCGGTGTGGCGGGCGCAGCCCCCGCGGCCGCCGCGCCGTCGGTGATGCGCAGTTGCCTGGAGTTCAACCAAGCGGACTGGCAGTACAACTCCGTCGGCAACAACCGGGCCATGTCCAGCTGCGTGGAAACCTACGACTACACCACGGGGCTGTTCACGGCGTACACGCAGGTCATCTCGACGTCGTACTGGACCGGCTTCCACGGCTGCGTGCGGCTGGAGTTCATCGACACCTACACCGGCGGCACCGTGGTGCACACCAGCGCGCAACAGCGGTGGGGTGTCAGCGCCGGTCACCGGCGGCTCATCGAGTGGTCCAGCACCATGCCGCCGCCCAACGTCAGCTGGAACTCCCGCCGGTTCGTGCACTGGCGCTGCTGATCACGAACAGGGATGTCGCCCGGCCGGAGGTTCACCGGCCGGGCGATGAGGCCGTTACGGCACCACGCGCGCCTGGAAGGTCGGGACGGCCAGCAGCGGGCGTGAACAAAGACCGCGCTCGCCGTGCATTGGGGTCACCTGCGTCGCGAGCGCTTCCCCGATGGCACGATCCATCTCGACCTGCTCGGCGACAATGCCGCACATGCCCTGCCGGTCCACGAGGCGCTGGGCCGCCTGCTCACCGCAGTCGGAGTGTCCGATCAGGATATTCCGGCCGACACGGAGTCACGCGCCGCGCACTGGCGGGCCGAGACCGACCGCCGTCGGCTGCCGGTCCTTTTGGACAATGCGGCCTCGACAGAGGGCGAGGCGACGGCGGTGGCCAACCTTGGCGCGGCGCTGAGCCGTCACGGATTGCATGAAGAATCCGTCGGGTACTTCGAGAAGCGCTGGAAAACTTCCGCGGCATGAACCATCGCTACGAGGCGAGTGTCCTCAACGCCATGGGCGATGCCTTGCACGCCATGGGCCACGACGAGGAGGCGTTCGAACGCCACGGGCCGGCGTTGGCGATGGCCACCGAGACGGGCGACGACGGCGAGCGAAGGCGGGCCGCAGAAGCTATCGCAACCCATTCAGGTGACAGCGAGGGTCCACTTTGTAGAGATGTAAAGTGAGAGTCTTTCATCCAATCGAGCATTCACGGATACTAAATAGAAATTCTTTGATAGCGTCTGCTCCGCGCCGATCAGCCCGCGGGTTCCATCCAACTGGTCAGAAAGGAGCCGTTTGTCGTGCGAACTTCGCGCACAACACACATGGCCGCCGCCGGAATCGCACTCATGCTTGCGCTCACCGGGCAGGCGACCGCGAGCCCGGCCGCGCTGGCGAGCACGCTCGCCAAGAGCGCGCAAAACCTCACCTCGCCGGGAGCCGACCCGGCCAACCACGGCGATGTCATCAACTGGGTGCTCAGCTACGACAGTGACGCGCCGCCGGGACCGGCCACGATCACCGACGTCATCGAGGGTGCGCCGGCGAGCCAGGAGTATGTGCCCGGTTCGCTGGACGTGCCACCAGGCTGGACGCCGCAGTGGTCCACCGACGGCACCACCTTTGTGGGTAGCGAGCCGCCCACGGGCACCGTGGCGGTGCGGGCGACCAACCCCACCGCCCGGCCCGGCGGCACCAACCTCACGCACTTCCTGTTGCCGCCCGTGCAGACGCTGGCGACACCGACCGGCGGTGACGGGTTCACGGCGGTCATCTACCGTGGCCCGGGCGGTTCTGTCGAGGCGTGGAACATGTACCACCACCTGGGCGAGCTGCAGCCTAAGGTGGTCTGCACCAACCTGCTCGACAACCAGCCGTGCTCGGGTGGGCCGTGGCCGCGGCCGGTGAACACGACTCCCGGACCGCTGGGTTCGGGTTCGACGGGCGACATCGAGAGCACTCTGGTCCCGCAATATGTTGTCGATCCGGCGCGGCCGGAGCGCTTCTACTACCCGGCCATGACCGTCAGCTCGGTCGGGGTGGCATGCCTGGACATGGCGGCGCAGGCCAACTGCGGCTACGTCCCGTTGCAGGCCATCGGCGGCGCGGTGACCGGCCTTGAGGGCTTGGTGAACGTCGGCGGCAACATGTATGCCGTCTCGACCAACGGGCAGATTCTGTGCCTCACGCTCGCCACGCTGACCCCGTGCGCCGGACAGCCCTACGCGGCGGTCGCGCCGGGCAGCAACAACGGCGCGTACTACTGGGGTTCGCTCACTGTCGCGAATGGACTTGTTTTCGTCTCGTCGTCGACGGGAGCCGGTCCGCGGCTCGGCTGCTTCGACCCGGCCACCACGGCGGCGTGCGCCGGCTGGGCCACGGCACGGGCGGCGGCCGGAACGCACACCTATTCGGCGTTCACCTCATACAACCCGGCGGGCACGGCCAACGGTGCGTGCATCGCCGCCGTCAGCGCGGGGCCACCCGCGGTCACCTGCTATGCCATCGACGGGTCGCCGCTTGCCGCACCGGCCGGATTCGGCAACGTGGCAAACGGGGCCAACACGTTCAACCCCACGGTCATCGTGGCGCCGAACGGGCACCTGCAAAGCTACTTCCCGTTCTGGGGCGGCAGCCTGCTCGGCGCGACCGGTTGCTACGACTGGACGGCCGCGGCGATCTGCGCCGGATTCCCGTTCCCGAAGACGCATCCGAACGTCAACAACGGCCTCACCCGTGACTACGGCTACACCTATGACGAGACGACGCAATGCCTGCTGGGTCTCGGCGACTCGGGCTTCCTGTTCTCGGTGGACCCGGCCAACGGGTTGTCGCCGTGCCTGCGCACGGGAGCCTCGGTCACGATGACGCCGGGTGCGTTCTACTGCGACGGCCAACCGCACTCCGTGACGTACACGACGGCACGGCTGCAGAACATAAATCTGTCCAATGTGGACCTTGGCAACTCCACCGCCAGGGTCACCGATCCCGACGGCAACGTGCTGGCCACGCCGACGTTCGCACCGGACGGCACGCTCGACCTGTCCGGGATCTCGGCCGTCGCCGAGCCGACGATCATCGTCACGGCCACCCTGGTGCTGTTCAACACCAACGACTTCGCCGGCGGCAACC
This sequence comes from Allorhizocola rhizosphaerae, assembly GCF_003426775.1. Classification (GTDB taxonomy): domain Bacteria; phylum Actinomycetota; class Actinomycetes; order Mycobacteriales; family Micromonosporaceae; genus Allorhizocola; species Allorhizocola rhizosphaerae. Next base: position 8,388 of record NZ_QJUG01000168.1, read on the forward strand.
AGCCGCAACTGGTCGTGGAGTTCCAGGGCGACGCGCCACAGGTCTGCTTCCAGACCAGGCTCGGCTCGGAATGCACGGTCACGTCGGTGAGCAACACGGCGACGGGCTCCGACCCGGGCGGCGACCTCCGCTCCAACCCGGTCGTGCTCTCGATCGCGCCGGGAGCAGCGTGCCAGCCGCGCGTCACGGTCAACAAGGAGATCTGCGCCAGCAACGACGCCGAAGATTGCGGGCCGGGCGGTCGCGGACCATGGGTGAAACGCTCACCGCCGGGGCTGCTGGGGATCCTGGGCACGGCCTACTGGCGGATCACCGTGAGCAACGCCGGTCCGTTGGACGCGGTGGACGTCACCGTGAACGATGCCAGGGCACCCAGCTGCGAGGCAGTCGCCGGGGAGTTTCTCCTGCCGTCCGGTGCCACCCGTGAGTTCCACTGCTCTTCGTTCCTGCTCGTGTTGCCCATCACCAACACGGCCAGCGCCAGCTATCTCCCGGCCAACTCGCCGCCCGGCACGCCGCGCTCGACCAGCGCGCCGTCGTCGGCGACCGCCTGCGGGCTGATCCTGTGCCTGCTGAGCGGCCCCTCCGGCCAGGAGGAGTAGCGCCGAGCGTACTGACCGGGCCCGCAGGGCCCGGTCAGTACGCTGTGGACGTAAACCTGCTGCTGTTGCCTGTCGTTGTCGCACAAGCGATCTGGCTGCGCGCCACGATCACCCCGCCCGCTCCGGCAGCCGGCCAGACGCGCGGGACGTGCTCGATGAGGTTTCCCGCGGGTGTGTGCGCAACGGCCGCGGGCAACATGGGTCGGCGCGAGCGACATCCCGCCGATGAGCCCGGCTTCTTTGCGCGCGACCGCTTTTCACCCGTCTGCTGCCGGATATCGCCGCTGGGCCCAGGTCGTGGCGGGTGACCTCCTTTAGTCCGTCCCCGACTCCAGCGCCGCGTGGTCGAGCAGCTCCGCTTCTTCCTCGCTGGCCTGCCCGCGCGAGGCGATCGCCGCGGCGCCGCCCTCGGGCATGACGCCGATCAGCTCGGTGGAGGCCCGCTGCGCGACGCCGATCAGGGCCGGGTGCGGCCTGCCGCCCACGATGCCGAGCCGGGCGTAGCTTTCGAGTTTGGCGCGCGAGTCGGCGATGTCGAGGTTGCGCATGGTCAGCTGGCCGATGCGGTCGACCGGCCCGAACGCCGAATCCTCTGTGCGCTCCATGGACAGCTTGTCGGGGTGGTAACTGAACGCCGGCCCGGTGGTGTCCAAAATGGAGTAGTCGTCGCCGCGCCGCAGCCGCAGAGTCACCTCGCCGGTGACGGCGGACCCGACCCAGCGCTGCAGCGACTCGCGCAGCATCAGCGCCTGCGGGTCGAGCCAGCGGCCCTCGTAGAGCAGCCGGCCCAGCCGCCGCCCGTCGTTGTGGTAGGCGGCCAGGGTGTCCTCGTTGTGGATGGCGTTGACCAGCCGCTCATAGGCCGCGTGCAGCAGCGCCATGCCGGGCGCCTCGTAAATGCCCCGGCTCTTGGCCTCGATGATCCGGTTTTCGATCTGGTCGGACATGCCCATGCCGTGCCGCCCGCCGATGGCGTTGGCCTCAAGCACCAGGTCGACCGCGGAGGCGAACTCCTTGCCGTTGATGCTCACCGGCCGGCCCTGCTCGAACCCGATCGTCACGTCCTCGGTGGCTATCTCGACGCCGAGGTCCCAGAACCGCACGCCCATGATCGGCTCGACGATCTCGATGCCGACATCGAGGTTTTCCAGCGCCTTGGCCTCGTGGGTGGCGCCCCAGATGTTGGCGTCGGTGGAGTAGGACTTCTCCACGCTGTCCCGATAGGGCAGGCCGCGGGCGAGCAGCCACTCCGACATCTCCTTGCGGCCACCGAGCTCGCTGACGAAGTCGGCGTCGAGCCACGGCTTGTAGATGCGCAGCGATGGGTTGGCGAGCAACCCGTAGCGGTAGAACCGCTCGATGTCGTTGCCCTTGAAGGTGGAGCCGTCTCCCCAGATCTGCACGCCGTCGTCGAGCATCGCGCGCACCAGCAACGTGCCGGCGACGGCACGCCCGAGCGGGGTGGTGTTGAAGTATGTCCGCCCGCCGGAGCGGATGTGGAACGCCCCACAGGCCAGCGCCGCCAGCCCCTCCTCGACGAGCGCCGCCCGGCCGTCGACCAGGCGGGCCATCTCCGCGCCGTATGCGGTGGCGCGGCCGGGCACGGAGGCGATGTCGGGCTCGTCGTATTGACCGATGTCAGCGGTATAGGTGCACGGCACGGCACCCTTCTCGCGCATCCACGCGACCGCTACAGAGGTGTCGAGACCGCCGGAGAAGGCGATGCCGACATGTTCGCCGACAGGCAGGGAGCTGAGCACCTTGGACACGAGTCGAAGTATATGCACACCAGTGCATGATCATGCAAGCCCCGGGTCACGGAACGGAACCGAAATCACTTCGGGCACGGCCGCCCAGCCGGATGAGCCGGCGCGTGGCGCGCGGGAACAACGCGTACAGGAGATAAAGCAGGGGCAGCATGCGCGGGATGTCGACCACCGGGCGGCCCCGCCGGATCGCATTGACCACCGCGGCCGCGACCTGTGCCGGGGTGACCGCCGGCACAAAATCCGCGAGCCGCGGCAGCCGGCTGGACCGCACGTGCGTCTGGAAGAAGCTCGTCCCGGCGACCACTCCGGGCCGGACCAGCGTGACTCCGATCCCCGTGCCCGACAGTTCGAGCCGCAATGTCTCGATGTATGCCGCGACGGCAGCCTTGGACGCGGCATACGCCGCCGAGGCGTCACCGGTGATGATCGTGCCGGCCGACGAGCCCATGGCCACGATGTGACCCGAACCGGCCGCGCGCATCATGGGCAGCACGAGCATCACCGCACGGACCATGGCGTCGTATCCGGTGCGCATGGTCAGCTCGGACTCCTCGATCGTCATCCGCTCCACGGGCTCCCACCGGACGAACGCCGCGTTGCCGACCAGAACATCGATCCGGCCCTCCCGCTCGTGTATCCCCCGGATCCAGCGCTCCAGGTCGTCTCCCACGGTGACATCACAGCGGCTGAGGATGATGTTTTCGCCCGCCGCAGGCGAGGCGCGCGCCAAATATTCCTCCGAGATGTCGCAGGCGTGAACCCGAGCCCCGGCCGCGCACAGCGCCTCCGCGATGGCCCAGCCGATGCCCTGGGCGCCCCCGGTGATCGCGCACACCTTGCCTGCCAGAGGGGCGCCCATTGCAGTCATTTCCGATCCCTTCCCCAAAGAACGCCAAGAACGCTATGCCGTGGCGCACGTACCGTACGACGTTAGCGTCCAGTTAGGAGCGTAGTTCGGATGGGCCTCGCATGCGGAGACGTGCCCGATGGTCCCGAAGGTGCGCAGCCGGTTCACCGCCACCTCTCCGGTCGCTGCGCCGCCGGCACGAGGCCGGACACGGCCGGGATGGCGCGGAGCTTTCTGGTTGTGGGCATGGCGTTCCTCTCGATAGACAAACCAACCTCCCGGCACCCATTGGCTGCCATCCCTGTTGCAGCGCGGTTGCCGGGAGGTTGTGCTCCCGGGTTTCAACTCCGTTCAGGCCAAGCCGTGCTCTCGCGCGGGTTTGCGAGCTAGCTGAACGCCTTGACCTCCAGCAGGCCCACGGAGAAACTCGGTGAGCTCTGCAGCAGCACGCGCAGCCGCGTGGTACTGACGGCGGAGAAATTCACCGCGTTGTATTGATTTGCATTTATTGTGTACCCGCTGGCGTTAGGGACGTCCACATACGAGCTTCCGTTCCAGTATTGCAGGCGCCACGACGACGGGAGGTCGATGCCCTGGTTGTCGTCGAAGAAGTAGACCTGCGCCTGCCGCAGCGTCTGCGCCGACGACCAGGTGAGGTCGGCCCACTGCTGCCCCTGCTCGGGCCACGTGCCCCAGCGGTTGCCCTGGTTGGTGCCGCCCCAGTTGGAGCTCGTCGGCTCGTCCGCGTTGTTGATCGCCGCGCAGCTTTCCCACGACGACGTGTACGAGCACGTCGGGGTCGCTTGCGGCGCAACGTTGATCGGCCCGCTCCCGCCGCCGACCGTGAGCGTGAAGGCCCGTGTCACCGCGGCAGCCAGCGGGTCGTAGTCACGCAGCTCCACCGTGAACGAGTACGTCCCGGCGGCGCCCGGCGTGCCGCTGATGGTCCCGGTGAACCGGTCGAGCGAGAGGCCCGGCGGCAGGGCGCCACTGGTCACACGCCAGTCGTAGAACGGCACGCCACCGCGGGCCGCCAGGGTCTGCGAGTACGCCTGGCCGGTCGGGGCGTTGGGCAGGCTCGCGGTCACGATCGACGGCGCGAGGAACGGCGTGAGGTTGCGGTTCACCGGCCAGCCCGCGTTCTCGGCCACGAGCAGGGCCAGTTTGGTGAGCATCCACCGGCGCGTGGGGAAGAAGTGGCTCCAGCCACCGCTCTGCCCGCTGAGCCGGTCCCAGTACGGTTGCGTGCCCGGGATGTGATAGCTGCCGTCCAGCGCCACGGCCCGCCCCTGGTATGCGGTGACCTCGGGATCGTTGGTGCCACCGGCTTGCACGAAGGCCCGCATGCCCGCCCAGTCGCTGTGGTAGGCGACCGCGTGACCGTACTCGTGCATGACCAACCCGTGCACGTCGAGCACGTTGCCCTGGATCGTGGTCTTGTACCAGTCCTCGTCCGCGAGCGAGGTGAACAGCTGCTTGCCCGCCTCGTCGTACTCGAAAATCTGCGCGGTGGAACGGTGGATCGGACCGGGCACCTGCACCCCGTTGCGCGTGTGGTATCTGCCGTTGCGGGCCGGGTACCCCGTGGAATAAGGGGTTTGAATCCCACGGAAGAACACGTACATGCCGTTGTAGGACACGGCGTTGGTCACATTTATTGTATTCTGCCAGTCGTTGCCGGGCAGGTGGTTCTGCTCCGCTCCGGCGGCGACGGTGTCGAACGGGGCCAGGTTGAAGAACCGGAACCAGTCCTTCACGGCTTCCTCGGCGGCGGTGCGGAACGCCGGATCGTTGAAGTAGCCGGTGATGTTGTCGTACCGGTAGTCGAACACGATCGGGATGGTCGGCTCCAGCGCGGTCTTCTGGTCCTGCTGCACCCGGATCGGCATGGTCTGGGTGACGGTGCTGTTGTCCGACCCGCGAACCGTGAGGCGCAACGTGTATTGCTCATCGGGACCGGGCGCGCGTTTCGAATGGATCGCGAGCTTGAAGTTCTTCGTCTCGCTCGCGTTGGCGAACGTCAGCGTCTTGGTGGCCCCGGTCGCCGTCAGCTGGCTGGGCAGGTCCATCATCAGGCGGGACGTGCCCTCGGCCTTCAGGTCGACGGTCACCGGGAACGGCCCGTTCGCCGGTGGCCGCACGGTGAGCTCGATGTAGGGGTTGGCCAGATAGCCTTCCCAGTCGACGAGTTTCACGCCGTAGTCGTTGATCACCCGGCCGAACCGGTCGACCACCGTGGCGGGCCCGACGGCGTGTGCGGGCACAGCGATCAGGAGCGAGGCGAGCAGCACGAGCACTGCGGGAGTGATGGCGCGTTTCATTATGCGACCTCAGTTCTTGATGCCAGTGAGGGTGACCCCTTCGATGAAGTAGCGCTGCAGGAAGAAGAAGAGCGCGATGATCGGGGCGATGACTGCCGCCGAGGCCGCCATCAGGTAGCCCCACTGGGTGATGTAGATGCTCTGGAACGACGCCAAGCCGATGGACAGCGTGTATTTCTCCTCGTCGTTGAGGTATAGGAGCGGGCCGAGGAAGTCGTTCCAGGTGCCGATGAAGGTGAAAATGGTGACGACGATGAGGGCGGGCTTGGACAGCGGCATGACCACCATCCAGAACACCCTCCACGGCGAGGCGCCGTCGATGTAGGCGGCCTCGTCCAACTCGAACGGGATGGTCAGGAAGAACTGCCGGAGCAGAAACACATTCAGCACGCCGCCCCCGGCCCCGGCGAACCAGCTGGGCACCGTCAGCGGGGCGATCGTGTTGAGCGCGCCCAGCTCCTGCCACATGACGAACGTCGGGATCAGCGTGACCGCGTAGGGCAGCATCACGCCGGACAGCAGCACGGCGAACACGACGTTGCGGCCACGCCAGCGCAACCTCGAAAAGCTGAACGCGGCAATGGAACACGTGAGCACCGTGCCGAGCACACTGATGACGGCAATCACGACGGTGTTGAGGAAGTATCGCCCAAACGGTTGCGCTGTAAGGGCTTGCGTGAAGTTGGACCACTGGAACGGGTCCGGGATCCATTCCGGCGGCGCGATGAACATCTGGGAGTCCTGCATCAGCGCGCTGCGCACCAGCCACACGAACGGCACGAGCGTCGGGACGGCCCCGGCGATCAGGGCCAGGTAGAGCAGCACACGGCCCCTCATCGGGCACCCGCCATCTCGTAATAGACCCAACGCCGGGCGTTGCGGAACAACAGGAACGTCACCAGCACGATGATCATGAACAGCACCCAGGCGAGCGCGCTGGCATAGCCCATCTCGCTTTCCCGGAACGCCTTGCGGAACAGGTAGTACACGTAGAACAGGGTGGCGTTGTTGGGACCTCCCTCCGTCATCACGTAGGCCTGGTTGAACACCTGGAACGTGCCGATGACCCCGACCACGAGGTTGTAGAAGATGGTCGGGGTCATCATGGGCACGGTCACGTGGCGGAACCGGTGCCACGGCCCGCCCCCGTCCACCGAAACCGCCTCGTAGAGGTGCTGCGGCACGCCCTGCAGCCCGGCCAGGAAGATGACCATCGTGTTGCCGAAGCCCCAGGTGCTCATGACGATAAGCGACGGCACGGCCATGTTCTCGTCGTAAATCCACATCCCGGCGGGCAGCCCGCCCTGCCGCAGCAACGAGTTCAGCAGGCCGAAGTCGGGGTTGAAAATCCAGATCCAGAGCACCACGTTGGCGATCGCGGGCACAAGCGTTGGCAGGTAGAAGATCGTGCGCCAGACCGGCAGGCCGCGCACCTTCTGGTTGAGCAGCATGGCCACGGCGAACGCGACGATCAGCGCCACCGGGACCGCGCCGAGCGTGTAATAGGTGGTGGCGCTCAACGACTTCCAGAACAGCTCATCGTCGGCGAGCTCCGTGTAGTTGCCGGCGCCAACAAACGCTGGTGTGCCGCCGATCTGCCAGTCGGTGAGGCTGAGCACGAGCGAGGCGACCATCGGCCCGGCCGTGAAGATGACGAAGCCGAGGATCGCGGGCACGGCCATCAGCCACCCCCACCGCCGTTCCAGCCGCCGCTGACCGTTCAAAGCCATTGGTAGCTCACACCTTCTGCTTGTGGTGCCAGCCCTGCATCCTGCTGGTGATCTTCGGAGCGGCCTCCTTGAGCACCTCGGCTGCCGGGCGCTTGCCGGTCTCGATCTCCTGCAGCGCCGGTGTCAGCACGTCACTGTTGATGGCCTGCAGGTTCTTCAGCCTGACCCGCAGATCGGGCACGCCGTGGTCGCGTGCGTAGTCGACGACGGCCGTGCGAAACTCGGGCGGGTGCGAGTCGTTCTTGGTCCAGGAGTCGATGGCCGCCTGGTCCTCGTAGTACTTTCGCTCCTGCGGCATCCACAGGCCCAGCTTGTAGAGGTCGACGTAGCGCGGGTCGAGGTGGAACGCGAACAGCTCGACCGCCTTCTCGACGTGCTTGCTTCCGGCGAACACGGCGGACGCCCCGGCGACCTGGCTCGTGGTGAACGGCTTGTCGTACTTCGGGAGCACGCCGATGCCGTAGTCCACTTTGGATTCGTTCATGTCGAGCAGGCTCCAGTGGCCGTCGACGACCATGGCGACCCGCTTGGTTTTCAACAATATGTTGGTACCGGGCACGTCATCGCCCGTCGCGGCGAGTTGCCCCGGGCCGGGCGCGACCCGGTGCTTGTAGATGAGATCCTGCAGATTCTGGAACACCTCGATCGCCTCGGGCGCGTCCAGCAGGCACCTGGTGCCGCCCTCGTCGGCGAAGTCGGCCCCGTTGCTGCGCAGGAAGCCATACCAGGCCGCGGCGTAGGTGATGCTGCTCGAAATTCCGAACTGCCTGACCTGCTTGGGGTCGAAGCCCGACTCGTCGGGGTGCTTGCCGTTCTGGTCGATGGTGAGTCTGTAGGCGTTGCTCACGAGCTGGTCCCAGGTCCACGCTTTGCCCGCTTCGGCTGGCGGCGGTGCGATGCCCGCGTCCTTGATGGCCGATTTGCTGTACCACAACAGCTCGATCTCGTTGGCCGTCGCCACACCGTGCAGCTGGTCCCTGCCGTACCACAGGTATGCGTCCGACAGATATCCGGCCAGCTGCGGGTACTTCGTCAAATAGGGAAAGAGGTTCACCAGCTTGCCCTGCTCGGCCAGCCGGTACGACATCGCCATCGGCACATATCCCACATCGGGCACGTTGCCGCTCGCCACAAGCGTGTTGAGCTTCACGTCATACTCGTCCGGGGTGAACAGGGCCTTCACCTTCGCGCCCGCGTGACTGTCCTCAAAGGACTTGAGCATCTTCTCCACGGCCTTCTGCTCGAAGGTGGAGCCCCAGTACATGAACTGCAATTGCACATCGTTGGGCGAGCCTTCGTCGCCACAGGCGGCCGCTAACGCCGCGAGGCCCGACAGGGCCAGCAGTTGCCGTCGTCTCATCGCACAATTCCTTAGGGTTCAGTGGAGGTGGGCATCCAACCCGCATCGCGCGCCGCCGTCCCGGTTGTCCGTCGTGGCGGCCCGCCGGTGACGTCCAGCTCCGCTATGCCGAGCGGCCGCTGGCCCGAGTGCGAGGCGGCGGTGGGTACGGCGGGGCCGCGGATCTCGGGCGACGTGGCCATGGAACCCCCAAGTCGTTCGAAATCACGAACAGTGTCTGACATGTGGGGGAACACTAAGGCGCTGATCGATACCTGTCAACAGTTTGATGCCGTAGGCCGACCTAGATGTTGACTCGGTGTTCGAAATCCCGAACGGCCCCGCCCGGGGGCTCATGAGTCAGCGTTCGATGCGACCCTCGCCGCTGCCCCGGTCGTCCAGGACGAGCGGGGCTCGGCCGTCGACGGAATAGCGGACATGGGTGACCTGCGGCGTGTGCACGACTCTGGTCGGCGTGAGCTCGACTCCTTCGAAGTCGCCGAGGTCCAGGTTATCCAGCAGCCGCATCCCGCCGCCCAGGACGACGGGCACGATATGCAGTTCGAGCTCGTCCAGCAGACCCGCCCGGATAACGTGCTGCAGCAGCGTTCCGCCCCCGGCGACCGCGACGTTCTTGCCGTTCGCGGCGGCACGAGCCTGTTCGATGGCGCTGGCAACGCCGTCGGTGACGTAGGTAAAACTGGTGCCGCCCTTGCGGACCAGGGTCTCGCGGGGCCGGTGCGTCACGACGAAGACCGGCGCACGGAACGGCGGTTCCTCACCCCACGGCCCCTCCCCGCCATCGGCCATCCGCCGCCCCATGACATACGCGCCGGCCGCGTCGAAGGTCTCGGCGATAATCCGAGAGTTCGTGTCGTCCTCGCCGCCGGCGAAGCCCTGCCGCTCCCGCCACGCCATGCCTTCGATCACCCAGCGGGTGACCCGAAAGAACCCGGCACTCTCGGCCGACTCGATCCAGCTCTCGACGCCGCCAGTGTGCCGAGGCCCGGCGTAGAAACCGTCGAGTGACACGGACATTTGGGCCGTTACCTTGGTCATCGCGATCGTGCTCCTTTTCCCTGATTCTGCCCCCGGTTTGGGGCGCTCACCCAGGGGTCGGAGCGGCGACGCGGATTTCGACATGCGCGGGGGACCCTTTTGCCGGGCTCGGCGCGCTTCCGCCTTGAGGGCACCCCGGCGTCAGGCCCTGCTCTGGGACAACGAGTGGCAGCCACGTGATGTCGATCCTGGCGCATGAGTGGGGCGGCAGGCAGGCTAGTCAAGCGTGGCGAACCGCTCCACCTTCTCCTCCGGACCGGCGATCATGATGATGTCTCCGTATTGGAGGATGGTTTCCCGGTCGGCGTAGGTGAACGTGCCATTCTGCGGTTTGACCGCCACGATGGTCACGCCGTAG
>NZ_QJUG01000169.1 GCF_003426775.1 Allorhizocola rhizosphaerae
CGCGGACGTCGGGGTCAAGGCGACCACCGAGATCGTCGCGCGGCTGCGCGAGCAGGTGCGCGTGCTGGGCACCCGCACCCCCGACCAGCTGCGCACGCTGCTGGCCGAGGAGCTCACCCACGCGCTTGACCCGTCGCTGGATCGTTCCCTGCACGCCGACCCGGCCAGCGGCAAGCCGGCCGTGATCCTGGTCGTCGGGGTCAACGGGGCGGGCAAGACCACGACATGCGGCAAGATTGCCCGGGTGCTGGTGGCCGACGGGCACAGCGTGGTCCTGGGCGCGGCCGACACGTTCCGTGCCGCCGCCGCCGAGCAGTTGACCACGTGGGCCGGGCGGGTCGGGGCGCAGGTCGTGCGCGGGCCCGAGGGCAGCGACCCGGCGGCCGTGGCGTTTGACGCGGTGAAGCAGGGTATTGACGCGGGCGTGGACACGGTATTGATCGACACGGCCGGGCGGCTGCAGAACAAGGTCGGGCTGATGGACGAGCTCGGCAAGATCAAGCGGGTGGTGGAAAAGCACGGCCCGGTGTCAGAGACGCTCTTGGTGCTCGACGCGACCGCCGGACAAAACGGGTTGTCGCAGGCCAAGGTGTTCACGGAGGTCGCCAACGTGACCGGCGTGGTGCTCACCAAATTGGACGGAACGGCCAAAGGCGGTATCGTCATCGCGGTGCAGCGCGAGTTCGGGATCCCGGTGAAGCTGATCGGTCTCGGAGAGGGTCCCGACGATCTGGCACCCTTCGACGTGACTGCATTCGTCAATGCTCTGCTAGGTGAGCAGTGACAGTGACCGAGATCCCACTGCGCGGCGGCAACGTCAGCACCGTCGTCAAGGTCGGCGAAACGGTCCGGCGCAACGCCGGCCCGTGGACGCCCACTGTGCACGCCCTGCTGCGCCACCTGGAGGCGGCAGGGTTCACCGGCTCGCCACGCGTGCTGGGCATGGATGAGCGCGGGCGGGAGGTCCTGTCGTTCGTGCCCGGCGAGTGCGGCGAATATCCGCTGGCGCCGCACTGGGTCACCGATGAGGCGCTGGTCACGGTCGCCACGATGCTGCGCATGTTCCACGACGCCCAGGCGGGTTTCCGGCCGCCGCCGGGCGCGGTCTGGCGCTCCTTCGGGCCGCCTCCGCCCGACGCGGAGGTCATCTGCCATCACGACGCCGCGCCGCACAACGTCATCTGGCGCCCGGACGGGACGCTCGCGATGATCGATTTTGATCTCGCTTCGCCGGGCACCAGGATCTATGACGTGGCCTATGCCGCCTGGACGTGGGTGCCCATCTTCAGCGACCGCGATTCCATCACGCTCGGCTGGCACCACCCCGACCGCCCGCGTCGACTGCGCCTGTTCGCCGATGCCTATGGCTTGATCCCGCGCGACCGGCACCGTCTGGTGAGGACGATCCGCAAGCGCATCGTGGACCACGTCGAGGGCATCCGGCGCCTGGCCAACGCGGGCGAGCCGGCGTTCGTGCGCATCGTCCAAAAAGGACATCTGCGCCGGCCGCTGCGGGATCTGCGGCTCATCGACTACGAGCGTTACACGTTCGAGCACGCGCTGCGCTAGATAGGAGTGCGGCGTGCCGCAGGGTGAAACGGCACGCCGCTGACTTCTAGACCGTCAAGGTCCAGGAGTCGAGCGTGCCGGCGATGCCATTGGCGCGGCGGTCGCGGACGCGCACGATCCAGGTGCCGTTGGCGACCTCGCTGCCGAGGTTCGCCGTGTGGGTGGCGTGCAGGTCGTCTCCGGTGTCGTTGCTGCGCCGCTTGAGCTGATAGAGCGTCCCGTCCGGGCCTGCAGCTGGATCGCCAGGTCACCACGGTTCACGTGCAGGATGTGCACCTCGACGGTCGACGTCCCCGACGCGTTGCCCGTGCAGCCGGAGATGGTGATGCTGCTGGTCACCCACGTGTCAGTGTCGGGGATGGACACGCTGGTGCCGTTGGTGCCCGGCAGGCAGGTGGGAGGCGGGGCCGCGCCCACGAACAGCAAGCGGTTGGGCGAGCCGGTGCCCGGCTTGACGACCTTGCTCGGGGTCGAACTGTCGACCAGCGCGGAAGTCACCTGCGCAGGGGTGAAGGCGGGGTTGTCGCCCCGCACGAGCGCTGCGGCGCCCGCCACATGCGGTGACGCCATCGATGTGCCGCTGATGGTGTTGGTGGCCGTGTCGTTGGTGATCCACGCGGAGGTGATGCTCACCCCGGGCGCGAAAATGTCCAGGCACGTACCGAAGTTGGAGAACGATGCCCGGGCGTCGCTGATGTCGGTCGCACCGACGGTCACGGCGTTGGGCGTGCGCGCCGGCGTGAAGCTGCACGCATCCGACGCGGAGCTGCCGGCGGCGAGCACGAACGAGACGCCGCCCGCGATGGCGTTGCCGACCGCGGTCTCCAGCGCGGAGTTGGTGCCCGCAGCACCGAGGCTCATGTTGGCCACCGCTGGTTTGACGGCGTTCGCCGCGACCCAGTTAACACCATCGATAACCTGTTGGAAGGTACCGCTTCCGGCGCAGTTGAGCACGCGGACGGCCACGAGCCGGGCCGACTTGGCGACCCCGTTGGCCGTCCCGCCCGCTGTGCCGGCCACGTGCGTGCCGTGCCCGTTGCAGTCGTCGGCCACCGCGTCGCCGTCGATGAAGTCGAACCCGTGGCTGGCCCGCCCGCCGAAGTCGGCGTGCGTGATGCGGATGCCGGTGTCGATCACATAGATGCGCACGCCGGTCCCGGCCGTGTCGGGGTAGGTGTACGACTGGTCCAGCGGGAGATTGCGCTGGACTGAGCGATCTTGGGGCGGGAGGTCCCAAGATCGGGAGGGAAGACGGCGCCCTCTGGGTGGCCCCGCCCCGCGACTTGCTTTAGCAGGAGCAAGGCAACTCAGTGCGGATTTGTTCACACGTACGAAACAGATCGTGACGTGCCTGAAACTGTGCAGGACCCCTGCGTGAAACAGGACGGCGTCAAGCTGCTCCCTCAACAAACCAGCAGCGCAGCTGGACTTCTCCGCAAAACAAGTCCGTGAAAAAAGTTCGTGAACAAAGGAGGGCAGCGTGCTGCTCGCTCAAGAGTTGACGATCGACACCGGGAATACCACCTGGTTGCTCGTGTCGTCCGCGCTCGTGCTGCTAATGACGCCAGGTCTGGCCTTCTTCTATGGTGGCCTGAACCGGTCAAAGAGCGTGCTCAACATGATGATGATGAGCTTCGTGACGATCGGGCTCATCTCCGTGTTGTGGGTGCTCTATGGCTTCTCACTAGCCTTTGGCGCGAACGACAACGAATCGCTCAACCAGTTCATCGGCAGCTTCAGCCAGTACGCCGGTTCGAAGATCGACCCGGCCGCGTTCTGGATGGCCGGCGGGGCGTCGACCGGCATCCCGGTCTATGTGTTCATGGCGTTCCAGATGATGTTCGCGATCATCACCACGGCACTGATCAGCGGCGCCATCTCGGATCGGGCGAAGTTCGCGGGCTGGTTGGTGTTCGCGTTCGGCTGGTTCACCCTCGTGTACCTCCCCGTCGCGCACATGGTCTGGGGCGGCGGCCTGATCGGCCTCGACATCAAGGCGCTCGACTTCGCCGGTGGGACGGCGGTGCACATCAACGCCGGTGCGGCGGCGCTGGGTCTCGCGCTCGTGCTGGGCAGGCGCATCGGCTGGCCCAAGGACAAGATGAAGCCGCACAACGTGCCGTTCGTGCTGCTGGGTGCGGCCCTGCTGTGGTTCGGCTGGTTCGGGTTCAACGCCGGTTCCGAGTTGACCGTGGACTCGACCACCGCGATCGCGTTCGTCAACACGCAAGTGGCCACGGCCGCGGCGGTGCTCGGCTGGATCATCATCGAGTGGATCCGCGATGGCAAGCCGACGCTGGTCGGCGCGTCGTCCGGTGCGGTCGCCGGTCTGGTGGCCATCACGCCCGCCTGTGGTTTCGTCGAGCCGATGCCCGCAACGCTGATCGGTCTCGTGGCCGGTGCCATCTGCGCGCTCGCGGTCAGCCTGAAGTACAAGCTGGGCTACGACGACTCGCTGGACGTCGTCGGGGTGCACTTCGTCGGCGGCTGGATCGGCTCGCTCGCGATCGGTCTGTTCGCGACCGACGCGGTCAACTCGTGGATCACCAACCCGGACATCCTCGGCGCCAGCAACGGCCTGTTCTATGGTGGCGGCGTGGAGCAGCTGGGCCGGCAGGCGTTGGGTAGCGGCATCGTGTCGATCTACTCGTTCGCGATCGCCGCCGCACTGGCGTGGATTATCAACAAGACCATCGGCTTCCGCGCTTCCGAGTCCGCCGAGATCGACGGCATCGACGTTGCCGAGCACGCCGAGAGCGCCTATGATCTGTCGCCTTCGGGCGGCGGCACGGGTGCCGGCGCCTTCGCCATGGCCGGGATCGCCCCGACCGCCAAGGCGGAGACACCGTCCAAGGAAGACACGGCACCGGCAAAGGTCAGCGGTTAGAGTCGAGCGGATGGAGGGGCTTTCCATGAAGTTGGTAACTGCGGTGATCAAGCCGTATCAATTGGATGCGGTCAAGGAAGCCCTGCACGCCATGGGCGTTGCCGGGATGACGGTCAGCGAGGTTCAGGGTTACGGGCGGCAGAAGGGTCACACCGAGGTGTACCGCGGAGCCGAGTACACGGTGGAGTTCCTGCCCAAGATCCGGATCGAGGTCGTGACCGACGAGCTCGACGTGGAGAAGGTGGTTGATTCCATCGTCACCGCCGCGCGCACTGGCAAGATCGGCGACGGCAAGGTGTGGGTCACCGAGGTTTCCGAGGTGGTCCGGGTGCGGACCGGCGAGCGCGGACTTGACGCTCTCTGATCGCTTGGCAATCGGGGCGGCGGCACGGCATGACCGGGCCGCCGCCTTCGACGCGTGGCTGGGCGGGATGCTTCCCGACCGGCGAGGGCTGGCGCTCGTCGCCGTCGGCGGGCTGGGGCGGCGGGAGTGCTCACCGCACGGTGACCTGGACCTGATCCTCCTGCATGCGGGGCTGCCCGGGGTCGACGAGGTGGCGAGCTCCCTCTGGTACCCGATATGGGATAAAAAGATTGGTCTGGATCACTCGACCCGGACCATCGCCGAGTCGCTGGACGCCGCGCACGACGACATCAAGGTGGCGATGGGTCTGCTGGACGCGCGCCACATCGCGGGCGACCGGGCGCTGTCGGAACAGTTGGCGCGCAAGGGGATCGACCTGTGGCGGCGGACCGCGGCGCGGCAGCTCGGGCTGCTGCGCGAGCTGTGCGAGGAGCGGCACCGGGTGCACGGCGAACTCGCATACCTGCTCGAAGGCGACCTGAAGGAGGCGGCGGGCGGCCTGCGCGACGTGAGCGTGCTGCGCGCGATCGGGGTCGCGGGGATCGCCGACGCGCTTCCGCCGCCGGTCAGGGCGGCTGCATCGAGGCTGCTCGATGTGCGCGACGCGTTGCATCTGGCGGTCGGGCGGCGCTCGGATCGCCTGCGGGCGCAGGAGCGTGAAGCGGTGGCGCTCGCGTTAGGACTGTCCGATGGGGACGTTCTGCTGCGCCGGATCGGTTTGGACGCGAGGACCGTGGCGTGGACGCTGGCGGACTGCTGGCGAGCCGTGCAGCGGTGGCGGTCGCGGTTGCGGGGCGGGGTCGCCACGCACGTGCGGCGTCCCGTGGCGCGCGACGTGGTCTCCCTCGATGGCGAAATTGTCTTGGCGCGCACGGCGATCGGGCCCCGCCCGGATCCATCGCTATCGCTTCGCGTCGCTGCGGCCGCGGCTCAGGCGCAGATGCCGATCGCCCGCGCGACGCTTGAGTGGCTGAAAAGATTTGAGACCCATTTGGAGGTACCGTGGCCGGCCCCCGCCCGGCAGGCCTTCCTCGCGCTGTTGGGCGCCGGGCCCGGGCTCGTGCCGACGTGGGAGGCGTGCGACCGGTTCGGCCTGACGGGGCAGTGGCTGCCGCAGTGGACGCGGGTGCGCGGCACGCCGCAGCACCATCCGGTGCACCAGTACACATTGGACAGACACCTGGTGCAGGCGGCCGCCAACGCGTCCCGCTGGGCGCGGGAGGTGGCGCGGCCCGATCTGCTCGTGCTCGGTGCGCTGCTGCACGACATCGGCAAGGGCCTGCCCGGCGACCACAGTGTGGTCGGCGCGCCGATTGCGGCGTCGATCGCGCGTGACATCGGGCTACCCGACGACGATGTGCGGATCATCGAGGACGTGGTGCTGCACCATCTGCTCCTGCCCGACATCGCGACCCGGCGGGACCTCGACGACCCGGCCGTGATCGCGGATGTCGCCGATCGGGTGAAGGACGTCACCACGCTCGAAATCCTGCACATGCTCGCGCGCGCCGACGCGGCGGCGACCGGCCCGGCGGCGTGGTCGTCGTGGAAGGGCCGGCTCATCGACACGCTCGTGTTGCGGGTGCTCTCGCTGCTCGGTGGCGACCACTTCGCGTTCAAGGCGGACCCGTCGCCCGCGCTCGCGGCCGGGGCGATGCCCGTGATCCAGGTGGCCGACGATTGGGTGGCGATCGCGGCTCCCGACCGGGTGGGGTTGCTCGCGGCCGTTGCGGGCTGTCTGGGTACCCACAAATTGGAAATAGCCGCCGTCAACAGCGTGACGTTAGGGGAGCGGGCCATCATCGAGTGCGCGGTTTCGTCGCGCTTCGGTGCGCCCCTGGATCGCGAGCGCGTGGCCGCCGACCTGAGGCGGGTGGCGCTGGACCAGTTCGTCCTGCCGGCGAGGTTCGGGCTGTCGAGCCCGTCACGCAAGCAGCCGCCCAAGGTGATCTGGATCGAGCCCGATCTGCTGGAGCTGCGGGCGTCCGATGCTCCGGGGCTGCTGTACCGCGTGACCTCGGCGCTGTCACGGCTGGGCGTCGGGGTGCGCGCGGCGCGGGTCTCGACTCTGGGCGCGGACGCGGTCGATGCGTTCTATCTCACGGGATCTTTCGACCCGGAAGCGGTCGAGACGGCCGTGCTGAGCGCGGCCAGCTAACCTT
This sequence comes from Allorhizocola rhizosphaerae, assembly GCF_003426775.1. Classification (GTDB taxonomy): domain Bacteria; phylum Actinomycetota; class Actinomycetes; order Mycobacteriales; family Micromonosporaceae; genus Allorhizocola; species Allorhizocola rhizosphaerae. The sequence goes on from NZ_QJUG01000169.1 coordinate 6,983, forward strand.
GTGCCTGTGTTCGACACCTTGAGCGACCGGCTGTCCGGCATTTTCACCAAGCTCCGTGGCAAGGGGCGCCTCTCCGACGCCGACATCGACGCCACGGCGCGCGAGATAAGGCTCGCGCTGCTGGAGGCCGACGTCGCGCTGCCCGTGGTCAAGGCGTTCATCCACCGCTTGAAGGAGCGGGCGCGGGGCGTCGAGGTGTCGCAGGCGCTCAACCCGGCGCAGCAGGTCATCAAGATCGTGCACGAGGAGCTGATCGGGGTCCTCGGTGGCGAGGCGCGCCGGCTCAACTTCGCCAAGACCCCGCCCACGGTGATCATGCTGGCCGGTCTGCAGGGTTCCGGCAAGACGACGCTGGCGGGCAAGCTGGCCAAGTGGCTGCGGGGCCAGGGCAACCAACCGCTGCTCGTGGCCGCCGACCTGCAGCGGCCCAACGCGGTCAACCAGCTTCAGGTGCTCGGCCAGCGGGCCGGCGTCGAGGTGTTCGCGCCGGAGCCCGGCAACGGGGTCGGCGACCCGGTCGCGGTCGCGAAGGAGTCGATCGACCACGCCAAGCGGCAGATGCGCGACATCGTGATCATCGACACGGCGGGCCGGCTCGGCATCGACGCCGAGATGATGGCCCAGGCGGCCAACATTCGCGACGCGGTCTCCCCCGACGAGATCATCTTCGTGATCGACGCGATGGTCGGCCAGGACGCCGTGGCCACGGCCGAGGCGTTCCGCGACGGCGTGGGCATCACGGGCGTCGTGCTGTCCAAACTCGACGGTGATGCGCGCGGTGGCGCTGCGCTGTCCGTGCGCGAGGTCACGGGCGAGCCCATCCTGTTCGCGTCCACGGGTGAAAAGCTCGAAGACTTCGACGTGTTCCACCCGGACCGGATGGCCAGCCGCATCCTGGGCATGGGCGACGTGCTCACGCTGATCGAGCAGGCCGAGGCCGCGTTCGACGCCGATCAGAAGGAGAAGATGGCCCAGAAGCTGCTCGGCGGCGAGCAGTTCACCCTGGAGGACTTCCTCGACCAGCTGGTCGCCGTCCGCCGGATGGGCCCGATCGCCAACGTGCTCGGCATGATGCCCGGCATGTCGCAGATGAAGGACCAGCTCTCCCAGATCGACGACAAGCACTTCGACAAGGTCACGGCCATCATCCGGTCCATGACCCCGGCCGAGCGCACGACGCCCAAAATCATCAACGGCTCGCGCCGGGCCCGCATCGCCCGCGGCTCCGGCGTCACCGTCATGGACGTCAACCAGCTGCTCAACTGGTTCGGCCAGGCGCAGAAGATGATGAAGCAGATGGGCGGCATGATGGGCCTGCCCGGCGCGCGGCGCAAGGCCACGAAGTCCCCGAAGAACAAGCGCAAGGGCACCAAGGGCGGCTCCGGCGGCCCGCGCCCGTTCGCGGGCGGCGGCGTGCCGCAACTGCCGCAGGCGCCGCCGCAGGGGTTCGACCCGGGCGCCTTCAAGGCACCGAAGCTCGACTTCGGCAAGCTCACGCGGAAGAAAGACGACGACAGGTGAGGTCCGCCAGGAGCCTGGCGGCCGCGGTCCGACGCTGGCCATCGAGCCGATGATCACGCTGGAATCAAGCTCTCCTCCATGACGAACCGTCCACATCGAGGCATCTCGGTCGCGAGTGCCGGTTCCCGCGCCGTGCCTGCCGGGGCACCCACAGGGGCCTGGCCGAAATCCTCGTGCGGCCGGCTTGGGGACGGCCGTCACCGGAGCTGACGCAGGATCGTCTCGTCAGTGATCTTTTGGTCGTCGGCGAGCAGGAATGCCTTGGACAGGATCAGCGAAAGCATCGCGTCTTCAGCGAACGGCAGATGCACCGAGCCGCTCCGGTCGCGGGCGGCGACTATGCACAGATAGGCGTCGTTGGGCTCCATGAGGATGTTGCCCGAGCCGAGATGGATTTTGTATGTCCGCAAGGCCCCGCGCACCACGACGAACCTGTCGGTGAGGCTCACCCGGCCGGCGATCTTGGTGCGGGGCAGCAGCCGGGCCAGGGCGTCGCGGCGCACCTCGGCCGACGGCAGAAGGTCACCGAAGCCGGTCCGCTGCCAGTAGTCGTGGAACCGCTCCTCGCCCCGGTCTGTCCACTGTGGATCAGCAGCGATCGAGGTCACGCCCACGGCGGCCAGCCCATATTCGACCCGTGCGGTCTCCTCCACGGTGAGTGGTGGGATCAGGTCGGTCCAGAACTCGGTCACGCGGGCATGATGGCACCGGCCACCGACAATTCACCGTCTCGCTGGACACGGCTAGTCTGCGGGGGTGGCGTTGCATGTGCGGGGAGTGCTGCTTCCCGACGACGAAACCCGCGACCTGTGGCTGGTGGGCGACGAAGTCACGACGGAGCCCGTGCCGGGTGCGCAGACCATTGTGAGCGGTGGGTTCATCCTGCCGGGGCTGGTCGATGCGCACTGCCACATCGGGATCGCGCCCGGCGGTGCGCCTGTGACAGGCATCGAGCAGGCCCGGGAGCTCGCGCTGATCGATCGCGACGCGGGGGTGCTGGCCATCCGGGACGCTGGCTCGCCTTTCCCCTATCCGGAGCTGGACGACGATCCGGAGCTGCCGCGGCTGGCCCGTGCCGGGCAGCATGTCGCGCCGGTGCGGCGATATCTGCCCGAGATCGGCGTGGAGGTTGCGGCCAGCGAGGTCGAGGCGGAGGTCAAGCGGCAGGCCAAGCGGGGCAACGGCTGGGTGAAGCTGGTCGGCGACTGGATCGATCGCGAGCGGGGTGATCTCGCGCCCGCGTGGGACGAAGGCACCCTAAGAACGGCCGTCCGCGCCGCGCATGGGGCGGGAGCGCGGATCACCGCGCACTGCTTCGAGGAGTCCAGCGTGGCCACGCTGGTGCGGGCGGGCATCGACTGTGTCGAACACGGCACCGGGCTGTCGCTCGAAATCGTGGAGTTGATGGCGCAGCGCGGGACGGCTCTCGTACCAACCATGATAAATATCGAAACATTCGATAGGATCGCCGACCGGGCGGCCGGGAAATTTCCCTTATACGCCAAGCACATGCGGCAACTGAAGCGGACCTTCCCCACCATCGTGAAGGCCGCCTATGAGGCGGGGGTCCCGGTCTACGTGGGATCCGATGCGGGCGGTGGCGTCGCGCACGGTCAGGCCGCACAGGAGATGCTGCGCCTGCACGCCGCCGGGATGTCAATCATGGACGTGCTGGCGGCCGGGTCGTGGAAGGCCCGCGACTGGCTCGGCTTCACGACCGGCGCCGACTTCACGGTCTATGACGCCGACCCTAGAGATGATCTCCGCGTGTTGCACCGCCCGAAGCTGATCATCTTGCGAGGTAGGCCCATAACACCAGGGCGATGACGAAGCCGGCGAGGGCGAGCCGTTTGAGAACCCGCCGACGGGCGCGGCGGCGGATCATGTGGGGCGGCGGGAGCAGCGGGCCCGGCGGGCGCGAGGGGAGGCCACGCGGACCCGGATGCCGACCGCCGGCCCGGCTGCGACCGAGGCGAGGCGTCCGCGGCCTATGCAATCTAGCCATGCATAAGACACGCGTGACCGGGTCTGTAGGATTTGCGGTCATGGCTCGCGTGCTCACTCCCCGTGCGGAGGACTTTCCCCGCTGGTACCAAGACTTGATCGCCAAGGCCGAGCTGGCCGACAACGGCCCGGTGCGCGGCACCATGGTCATCCGACCGACGGCATATGCGATCTGGGAACGCATGCAGGCCGACATGGACGCGCGGATCAAGGCGTGCGGCGCGGAGAACGCCTACTTCCCCCTGTTCATCCCGGAGAGCTACCTCAAGCGCGAGGCCGAGCATGTGGAGGGCTTCTCGCCCGAGCTCGCGGTGGTCACCCACGGCGGCGGCAAGCAGCTGGCCGAGCCGGTGGTCGTGCGGCCCACGTCCGAGACGGTCATCGGCGAGTTCATGGCCAAATGGATCGACTCCTATCGTGACCTGCCGCTGCTGCTCAACCAGTGGGCCAACGTCGTGCGGTGGGAAATGCGCCCGCGGGTGTTCCTGCGCACGAGTGAGTTCCTGTGGCAGGAGGGGCACACCGCGCATGCGACCTTCGAGGACGCCAAGGCGTACACATTGAAAATCCATCACGAAGCCTATGAGCGGCACATGCGTGACCTCCTCGCGATCCCGGTCGTCGTCGGCCGCAAGACCGATCGCGAGCGCTTCGCGGGCGCGACAAGCACCTACACCCTCGAAGCGATGACCGGCGACGGCAAGGCCCTGCAGATGGGCACGTCGCACGAGCTCGGCCAAAACTTCGCCCGCGCCTTCGACATCTACTACTCGGCCCAGGACGGCTCGCGCGAACTGGCCTGGACCACCTCCTGGGGCACATCGACGCGCATGCTCGGCGGTCTGATCATGTGCCACGGCGACGACAACGGGCTGCGCCTGCCGCCGCTGCTCGCGCCCACCCAGGTCCTGGTGACGGTGGTCAAGGACGGTGTGCAGACGCAGGCGCGGGCGCTGGTGGACGATCTCGCGGCCGCCGGTGTGCGGGTCAAGCTGGACGAGCGGGTGGATGTGCCGTTCGGCCGGCGCGCGGTCGACGCCGAGCTCAAGGGCGTCCCGGTGCGGGTCGAGGTCGGCCCGCGCGACATCGCCGCGGGCAACGTCACGCTCGTCCGCCGCATCGACGGATCCAAAACCCCGGTCCCGCTGGGCGAGGCGGTCGGCGCGATGACGGCCGCGCTCGAGGCCGACCAGAAGGCGCTCTACGACGAGGCGCTGGCCCGGCGTGAGGCCGGCACGGTCGACGTCAAGACGCTCGACGAGGCGATCGAGGCGGCGATCCGGGGATGGGCCCGGGTCCCGTGGGCGGCGGTCGGCGTGGAGGGCGAGGCCAAGGCCAATGAGAAGGCGGTTTCGGTGCGCTGCCTCTACCGCCCGGACGGGTCGGCGCCCGCCTCGCAGGATGAGCCGGAGCTCACCGCCATCCTGGCAAGGTCGTACTAGGGCGCATCTGGCATAATTGCCGATTGGTATTCGGTTAACGTCCGCTGCCCTCTAACTTCGGGCGTTTACTGTGTCCAGAGCGTCCCATCGCCTCGCAACCCCACGCGGACGCGAGGGATGCTCAACTCAATCGCAACAGGAGCGAAAAGACAGTGGCCGTTCGTATCCGGCTTCTGCGGATGGGCAAGATCCGCAACCCGCAATACAGGATCGTCGTCGCCGACTCGCGCACCAAGCGCGACGGCAAGGCGATCGAGTTCATCGGCATCTATCACCCCAAGGAGGAGCCCTCGCGCATCGAGGTCAAGTCCGACCGGGTGCAGTACTGGCTGGGCGTCGGCGCGCAGGCGAGCGAGCCGGTGATCGCCATCCTCTCCAAGACCGGCGACTGGCAGAAGTTCAAGGGTCTGCCCGCGCCGAGCGAGCCGCTGAAGGTGGCCCCGGCCAAGGCCGACCGCACGGCCGTCTACGAGGCCGCCGCGCAGGCTGCGGCGGGCCTGGAGGCGCCGTCCAAGCCGGCAACCAAGAAGGCCGAAAAGGCTGAGAAGAAGACCGAAGCCAAGGCCGAGGTCCCCGCAGAGGAGACTGTCGTTGCGCCAGCAAGCGACGAGCAGCAGGGCTGACAGCGCGCTTCGACCGGCGCTGGAGCATCTGGTCAAGGGCATCGTGGACCACCCGGACGATGTCCGGGTGCGTCTCATCGACAACCGCCGTGGCGCCCGGCTGGAGGTCCGGGTGCATCCCGAAGACCTGGGCACGGTCATCGGCCGCGGCGGGCGCACGGCTCGGGCACTGCGCCAGGTGATCGGCTCGGTGGGGGGCAAGGGCATTCGCGTCGACATCGTCGACTCGTTCTAGACCATGCTGCTTACCGTCGGTCAGATCGTCCGCCCGCACGGCATCCGCGGCGAGGTCATCGTCGAGGTGCGCACGGACGAGCCTGAACTGCGCTTTCGCGAGGGGTCGGTGGTTGTCGCCGGCCCCTCACGACTTACCGTGACTTCCGCGCGCCCGCATCTGGGTCGCTTGATCGTCACGTTCGCGGAGATTCCCGATCGCGATGCCGCCGAGGCCGCGCGGGGCCTCGAACTCGAGGTGGACTCCGAGGCCATCGAGCCGCCGTCCGACCCGGACGAATTCCACGATCACCAGCTGGTGGGATTGACGGTCATCACCGTGGGGGGCGAGCTGGTCGGCCGGGTGGCCCGCGTCGAGCATGCTCCTGCTTCAGATCTTTTGTTGGTACGGAACGAGGCCGGCAAGATCCATTACGTACCGTTTGTGCGATCGATCGTGCCCACGGTGGATCTCCCCGCGCAGAAGGTGGTCATCGATCCGCCCGGCGGGTTGTTGGAATTGTGATGATGCGGGTCGATATCGTCTCGGTCTTCCCGGAATACTTCGCCCCGCTGGACCTCTCGCTCATCGGCAAGGCGCGCTCGTCCGGCGTACTTTCGATCAACGTGCACGACCTGCGCGACTGGACCCACGACGTGCACCGGACCGTCGATGACACGCCCTATGGCGGGGGTCCCGGGATGGTCATGCGCCCCGGGCCTTGGGGAGACGCTCTCGACCAGTTGGGCGGCACGCTGATCGTGCCGTCGCCGGCGGGGGTCCCGTTCACCCAGAAGATGGCGCATTCGCTTGCGGCGGAAGCACATCTGACGTTCGCCTGCGGGCGTTACGAGGGCATCGATCAGCGCGTGGTGGAGGAGTTCGGCGGGCTGGAAGTCTCGCTCGGCGACTACGTGCTCTTCGGCGGCGAGGTGGCGGTGCTCGTGATGCTGGAGGCGATCACGCGCCTGCTGCCGGGCGTGCTGGGCAACGCCGATTCGCTGGCCGACGAGTCGCACGCCCACGGGCTGCTCGAAGCCCCCATGTACACGAAGCCCTTCGAATGGCGCGGGCACACCGTCCCAGACGTGCTGGTGTCCGGCCACCACGGCAAGATCGCGCGCTGGCGGCGGGACCAGTCGCTGCTGCGCACCGCCGCCCGGCGGCCCGACCTGCTGGCCGCACTTGACCCGGCGACCCTGGACAAACGTGACATTGCTCTACTGCGGGAGGCCGGGTTACCGGTCCCGGGTGAGGGTGTGGCAGAGTGGTGAGGTTGCCGTCAGGGCCTCCCCTGACGAGGACTCAGTCTTCAGCTCGGCGCTGAGTCAGTAATGCCCACACCCGTCAAAAGGACGAGAATTATGAACACGCTGGACGTTGTCGACGCCGCCTCCATCCGGGTCGACGTCCCCAGGTTCCGTGCCGGCGACACCGTGAAGGTGCACGCCCGGGTCGTCGAGGGAAACCGGTCCCGGATCCAGATCTTCCAGGGCGTGGTGATCCGCCGCCAGGGCGCGGGGCTGCGCGAGACCTTCACGGTCCGCAAGCTCAGCTTCGGCGTCGGCGTCGAGCGCACCTACCCGGTCAACAGCCCCGCGATCGACCGGATCGAGGTCGTGACCCGCGGTGACGTGCGCCGGGCCAAGCTCTACTACCTCCGCGATCTGCGCGGCAAGAAGGCGAAGATCAAGGAGCTGCGCGACACCAAGGTCGCCACTCCGGCCGAGGCGTAACAATCCTTGCTTCTGCTAAGGCAAGTCGCGCGCGGTCCCGCCCGTTAGCCGCTGCCTTTCCTTGCGAGCTTGAAGCAAAGACCGGCTTTTCCGGGTCGCGGTGTGGCGGCCGAAGGCCGACATATCCGGGCCGGAATCGCCGGAGCGCCTTCAAGATCGCGGCGGGAAAGCAGCGGCAGTGCACCGCGTACCAACCCGTATTCAAAAAATGGGCACCCGACGGGTGCCCATTTTTTGTGCCGCGTTCTACGCTGTCCGCCGACCTCATTCATTCACGGGACTCTCTCACACTCACACATGGGGCGGACACAGTGGCACTCATGCCGACCAATGACACCTTCAGCGGGGAGCAGTGGCCGAGGCGGGAGCGGCGGCCCAGGAAGCGCAAGGGGATGCCCCTGTGGCAGGAGCTTCCCCTGTTGCTGGTGGTGGCGTTCTGCCTGGCGGTTCTGATCCGGACGTTTCTGATGCAGGCGTTTTACATCCCGTCCGGGTCGATGGAGGACACGCTGGCGGTGGGCGACCGGGTGCTCGTCAACAAGGTGATCTATGAGTTCCGCGCGCCGGAGCGCGGCGAGGTCATCGTGTTCAAGGGCCCGGAGAGCTGGACGGCGGTCGAAAACCGGGTCGACCCCGACGCCGGGTTCTTCTCCAAGCTGGGGCGCACGGTCGGTGACCTGGTGGGCATCTCCCAGCCGGGGGAGAAGGACTACATCAAGCGCGTCATCGGGGTTCCGGGCGACGAGGTGTCCTGTTGCGACAGTGAAGGGCGCATCTATGTTAATGGTGTACCGGTCGCGGAGCCCTATGTGACGAGGGATTCCGTGCGCGGACAGCCGACCGCCAAGTCGTGCAGTGTGCGCGATTTCACACCGGTCAAAGTGGACCCTGGGATGCTGTTCGTGCTCGGCGACCATCGACGGGTGTCGCAGGACTCGCGGTGCCAGGGTCAGGTACCCATCGAAAATGTCATCGGCAAGGCCATGGTGATCGCGACGCCCTTCTCTCGCTGGGGATCGCTGGCCCAGCAGGACGTGTTCGACGGCGTCGGCGCCGCGGCCGCTGTGATCATGGTGCGATCAGTCACCCGGCGCGCGAAAAGACACACGCCCGGTGATCGGCGTTCTCAGGTTCGCCACGTAAGCTCCGTGCGTGATTGACGAGCAGACCAAGAGCAGCAAGGGTTCGTTCTGGAAGGAACTGCCGATCCTGTTGGGTGTCGCCATTCTGGTGGCGTTCCTGGTCAGGCAGTTCGTCGTCCAGACCTTCTTCATCCCGTCCGGGTCAATGGAGCATACGCTGGATCTGGATGATCGTGTGCTCGTCAACAAACTGGTCTATGACTTCAGGTCACCCGGGCGGGGGGAAATCATCGTCTTCGAGGCCCCCGAGTCTTGGCGCAACAAGCCCGAGCACGAGGACTACATCAAGCGGGTCATCGGCATCTCCGGCGACCGGATCGTGTGCTGCGACCCGCAGGGGCGCATCCAGATCAACGGGCACCCGCTCGACGAGCCCTACATCTACCCCGGCAACAAGCCGTCGGTGCACGAGTTCGATGTGGAGGTGCCGCAGGGTCGGCTGTGGGTGATGGGTGATCATCGACAATCGTCGGGCGACTCGTTGCAGAATTACATGGGCAGCAACGGCGACATCCAACAGGCGACCATCGCGGAGGAGGCCGTCATCGGGCGGGCGTTCGTGCTGTTCTGGCCGTTCGGGCGGGCCACCTGGCTGTCCGTGCCCGACACCTTCGAGAGCGTCCCGGCCCCCGCGGGAGCGGGCTGAGCCTAATAGGCTCTGGGGTGTGGAGCCCACAGCCCGGCGCGCCGCCCGTGTCGTCCTGGTGGACGCGCGAGATCGAGTGCTGCTGTTCCTCGGCGGCGACCCGGCCGAGCCCGGACAGCCGTACTGGTTCACCCCGGGCGGCGGGCTCGATCCGGGCGAGACCCCGGCCGAGGGGGCGGCCCGTGAGCTGCTCGAAGAGACCGGGCTGAGGATTTCACCGGCCGGGTTGGGTGAGCCTGTGCACTCGGAGATCGCCTGCTTCTCCTACGCTGGCGTGCAGTACCGGCAGGAACAGGAGTTCTTTCTGGTGCGCGTGCCCGCGTGGGAGGTCGACATGTCCGGGATCGATGAGGCCGAGGTGGTTGACCTCGTCGGTCACCGATGGTGGACGGTGCCCGAGCTGCTGCGCACCGAGGAGCTCTACTTTCCACGCGACCTCGTTGAGCTGTTGAAGAGATTGGGGATCCCGGCTTGTTGACTCCGACCCGGCCAGTCGTCCGTCGTGAGGGTGGGCTTTACGCGCTTGAGCGGGCCCTGCGCAGGCGGGGGTTCGCCGTGGTCGCGGGGGCCGATGAGGCGGGGCGCGGGGCTTGCGCCGGTCCGTTGGTCGCGGCCGCGGCGGTGCTACCGGAGCGGGGCGAGATCGAGGGCCTCACGGATTCGAAGCTGCTCACCGAGAAGGCGCGGGAGCGGATCTACGAGGAAGTGGTGGCGTGCGCGCTCACCTGGTCGGTGGTGATCATCTCGCCGGCGCAGATTGACGCGCGCGGGCTGCATGTGGGCAATGTGCAGGCGATGCGGCGGGCTTTGGCCCAGTTGACGCCCGGGCCGGCATATGTGTTGACGGATGGGTTCCCAGTCGACGGGGTCGGGGTGCCGGGGCTCGCGATCTGGAAGGGGGATCAGGTCGCGGCTTGCGTGGCGGCGGCGAGCGTGGTGGCGAAGGTTACCCGGGATCGGATCATGACCGAGCTGGACGCGGTTTACCCTCAGTACGGGTTCGCCGAGCACAAGGGTTACAGCACGCCGGAGCACGCGGCCGCGCTGAAGGAGCACGGGCCGAGTCCTATTCATCGACATTCATACAAGAATGTGGCGGCGACGTGGCTAACCGCGCGTGACGGGGGCGGGCGCGGTACGGTTTCTGAGATTGACCCGCCATCGTTCGGGGCGCAGGAGGACGAGCTGGAATGAGCGCTGAGGATCTCGAGAAGTACGAAACCGACATGGAGCTGCAGCTCTATCGGGAGTACCGCGATATCGTGCGCCAGTTCTCCTATGTGGTGGAAACGGAGCGCCGGTTCTACCTTGCCAACCAGGTCGACTTGCATGTGCGCAACTCGGACGGCGAGGTCTACTTCGAGGTGGAGATGCATGACGCCTGGGTGTGGGACATGTATCGTCCAGCGCGTTTCGTCAAGAACGTGCGCGTCATGACGTTCAAAGATGTCAATGTCGAGGAGCTCGAAAAACCAGACATCTCCCTGCCCACCGAGGCTGGCTTCTAGCTATCCACAACCCCGGGTTTATCCACAATCTTCATCTGGTACCGGGTGCCGCCACACCCGCGGGCGACCAAGCTGCTTCCCATGCGAATCGCCGCCCTCGCCGGTCTCCTTGCCCTGCTGCTTCCACCCACCACCACGCCCGCGCCGCGCCTCCTCGCGCCCGGCTCGTCCTGGCAGTCGCCCATCCCGGGTGCCCCGGTCGTCCGCCCGTTCGACCCCCCGCCGCAGCCCTGGTTGCCCGGCCACCGCGGCGTCGACCTGGCCGCCCGCGAGTCCACCACCGTTCACGCCGCCGGCTCGGGTGACGTGGTCTTCGCGGGCTTCCTCGCCACCCGCTCGCTGATCAGCATCGCCCACCCCAACGGCACCCGCACCACCTACGAGCCCGTCCATCCCCTCGTCGCCGTCGGCGACCGCGTCGCCACCGGCGACCCCATCGGCCGTCTCCTGCCCGGCCACAACAACGCCCTCCACTGGGGCCTCAAGCACGGCGACAACTACCTCGACCCGCTCGCCCTCCTCACCTCCACCCGCGTCCGCCTCCTTCCCACC
>NZ_QJUG01000017.1 GCF_003426775.1 Allorhizocola rhizosphaerae
CTGGGCGCCGGCACGACCGTGCCCAGCCTGACCCGCGCGGTGTTGAGCAGGTCGCGGACCACGGCCAGCTCGGCCTGTAACTGCTGCACCTCGGTCAGCGACTTGACCTTGCCGATGAGCCCCTCGGCCTCGTTGACTTTGCGCTCGGCCAGGTCGAGCCGGTCCTCGGAGATCGCTGTGCGGGCCTCGACCAGGGCCAACTGCGCGGCCGCCACGGACTTGCCCTGTGCGCGCTCCGGAAAGAATCGCTCGGAGATCCCCCAGATCGGGCCGTCGCCCGGCTGGGCCTCCACCACGGCCGCGAAGGCCAGGCCGCTTCCGAGCAGGGCGGCGACGACGCCGGAGATCAGGCCCCAGCGGAACTTGTTGCCGTGCTTGGCTTTGCGGGCCGGCTGGACCTCGGGCGAGGGCGCCGCGGCCGGCCGGACGATGTCATCGCGCCACAACGCGAAGGCCAGCGCCAGCGGTTCGTCGTCTTTGGACGGCCACTCACCCCGGCCGAGCGCGTCGAGCAGCTCGTCGTCGCTGACGAGCGTCGCCGCATCGGGTTCAAAGCGATCCTTGTTCATCACGCCATCTCGTCCACTAGGCTGCCGGCGATGTTCCGGAGGCGATGCAGAGCGCGAGACTGTGCCACGCGCACAGCCGCCGCGGACATGCCCATGACGTTGCCGACCTCCTCGGCGGGCAGGCCGACCGCGACCCGCAGCACGATGATCTCGCGCTGGGTCTCGGGCAGCTCGCTGAGCAGAAAGGTCAGCCGCCGCGACAGGTCGGCCGCGAGCGCGAGCTGCTCGGGGCCGGGGTTGGCGTCGGGGCGATCGGGCACGGTGTCCACGACAGACAGGGGAAAACCCCGCGTGGCGGCGCGGTGGGCATCGGCGACCTTGCGAGCCGCGATGCCGAAGACAAAGGCCGAAAACGGGACGCCCTGGTCGCGGAAGCGAGGAAGCGCGCCAAGTATGGCAACACAGACTTCCTGGGCGACATCGTCGGCCGTGGTGTAGCCGCCGCTCAACGGGCCCAGCCGGGCCCGGCAATAGCGCACGACCTGCGGTCGGATGTGGGCGAGCAGACTTTCGACGGCTTGCGGCGAGCCTTGCACCGCTTGTGCGACAAGGTCAGCATCCGTCACGCCCAACACCTCCTCCCACCAGGCGCTAACACCCTAGCTCCAGCCGCTGATCAAAACCAGCGGAGGACCCGGCAGAGCTTGCCGGCCTCCTCTCGCGAGCCGCCCGGCAACGTGCCTGTAACACTTCCACGCCGAACCCCGATAACACAGGAAACCGAGCCGCCACTTGGAGGATCACGTTGGGAGTCGAGGTCCGCGTCGAAGGGCTGACCAAGTCATTTGGTCGCCAGGCCGTGTGGTCCGACGTGACCCTCACGCTGCCCGCGGGTGAGATCTCGGTGCTGCTCGGCCCGTCCGGTACCGGCAAATCTGTCTTTCTCAAGACACTCGTCGGATTACTCGAACCGGACCGTGGCTCGGTGTGGGTGGGCGACCAGGACCTGCCCCGGCTGCGTGAGCGCGAGCTCTATGAGGTGCGCAAGCTGTTCGGCGTGCTGTTCCAGGACGGCGCGCTGTTCGGTTCGATGAACATCTACGACAACGTGGCCTTCCCGCTACGCGAGCACACCCGCCGGCCCGAGCGTGAGATCCGCCAGATCGTCACCGAAAAGCTCGACATGGTCGGATTGCTGGGCGCGGAGAAGAAGCTGCCCGCAGAGGTGTCCGGCGGCATGCGCAAGCGCGCCGGGCTGGCCCGCGCCCTCGTGCTCAACCCGCAGATCGTGCTGTTCGACGAGCCCGACTCGGGCCTCGACCCGGTGCGCACCGCCTACCTCAACCAGCTGATCATCGATCTCAACCAGCAGACCGACGCGACGTTCCTCATCGTCACGCACGACATCAACACCGCCCGCACGGTGCCCGACAACATCGGCCTGATCTATCACGGACACCTGGCCATGTTCGGCCCGCGCGAGATGCTGCTGTCCAGCGAGGAGCCCGTGGTCCGTCAGTTCCTCAATGCGCAGCGGATCGGCCCGATCGGCATGACCGAGGAGAAGGACGCCGACGAGCTGGCGGCCGAGCGGCGCAGCGGCCAAGAGTTGCCGCCGCTGCCGCCGATCCCGCGGCAGCTGCGCCCGTCCAATGGTCTTCCCCGCAGGGCGGAGCGCACGCCGGGACAGTGGTGCCGGGAAAACGGGGTCATGCCACCGATTGGGTCATTCGTATGAGCCTGCGCCTTGCCCAAGCCAATCAGCAGCCGTGCCTCCCGGAGCGCAGCGGAGGAAGGCCATGAAGACGATCGGTGAGTTCGTCATCTTCTGCCTTGAGGCGCTGCGCGGCCTGTTCAAGCGGCCGTTCCAGGGGCGCGAGTTCATCCAGCAGGCCTGGTTCATCAGCTCGGTGTCGATCCTGCCGGCCGCGCTCGTGTCGATCCCGTTCGGCGCGGTCATCACCCTCCAACTTGGATCGTTGGTCCAACAGCTTGGGGCGCAATCTTTTACCGGCGCGGCGTCGGTGCTTGCCGTTGTCCGCGAGGCCGGGCCGATCGTCACGGCCCTGGTCGTCGCGGGTGCGGGCGGCTCGGCGATCTGCGCCGACCTCGGAGCTCGCAAAATCCGCGAAGAGCTCGACGCGATGGCGGTGCTCGGCATCAACATCGTGCAGCGGTTGGTCGTGCCGCGCGTGCTGGCCGGCATGGTGGTAGCGATGCTGCTCAACGGCGTCGTGAGTGTTGTGGGAGTCAGTGGCGGCTACTTCTTCAACGTCATCATGCAAGGCGGCACGCACGGCGCTTACTTGGCAAGTTTCCAGGCGCTGGGCCAGCTGCCCGATCTCATCTCCGGTGAGATCAAGGCGCTGGTGTTCGGCGCGATCGCGGCGCTCGTGGCGTGCTTCATGGGCATCAACGCCAAGGGCGGGCCCAAGGGCGTGGGCGACGCGGTCAACCAGTCCGTGGTCATCACGTTCATGCTCCTGTTCGCGGTCAACTTCGTGCTCACGGCGATCTACTTCCAGGTCGTCCCGCAGAAGGGGGCGTGAGCGCGATGATCCTGGACGACCTCGGCGCGCAGCTGTCGTTCTACGCGCGCGCGTTCGGCTGGGTGCCCAAGACCGTGACCCGCTATCGGCGCGAGGTCGCCCGGCTGCTTTCGGAGGTGAGCTTCGGGACCGGCGGCCTGGCCGTCATCGGCGGCACCGTCGGGGTCATCGCCTTCATGACCTTCTTTACCGGTACGGAGGTGGGCCTGCAGGGATACCAGGCACTCAACCAGATCGGCAGCCAGGCGTTCACCGGGTTCGTGTCGGCCTACTTCAACACGCGTGAGATCGCGCCGCTCGTGGCCGCGCTGGCCCTTTCGGCGACCGTCGGGTGTGGATTCACCGCGCAGCTGGGCGCCATGCGCATCTCCGAGGAGGTGGACGCGCTCGAAGTGATGGCCGTGCCGTCGGTGCCGTTCCTCGTGACGACGCGCATGATCGCCGGGTTCATCGCGGTCATCCCGCTGTATGTGCTCGGGCTCCTGTCGAGCTACTTCGCGACAAGGTTCATCGCGACCGTCTACTTTGGGCAGTCAGCGGGCACCTACGACTACTACTTCCACGTGTTCCTGCCGCCGGTCGACGTGCTGTGGTCGTTCGGCAAGGTGCTGGTGTTCAGCGTCATCGTGGTACTCATCCACTGCTACTACGGGTACCACGCAAGCGGCGGCCCGGCCGGCGTCGGCGTGGCTGTCGGTCGCGCCGTCCGGGCCGCTATCGTCTCGGTGAACATCGTCGACTTCTTCCTGTCCCTCGCGATCTGGGGCGCCACGACGACGGTGAGGATCGCGGGATGAGCCGGAATCGTTTGCTGGGCGCGGGGTTTGTGCTCCTGCTGGTGGCGCTGCTCTCGCTGTCGGTGCTGACCTACAAGAAGGCGTTCACTCCCGTCGACTGGGTCACCCTGCACGCCGACCACACCGGCATGCAGCTGTCCGAGGGCGCCGACGTGAAGCTGCGCGGCGTGATCGTGGGCGAGGTGCGCTCGATCACCGCAGACGGGCAGCGGGCGACCCTGAAGCTCGCGCTCGACCCGGCGCAGCGCGAACGCATCCCGGCCGACGTGACCGCGCGGCTGCTGCCCAAAACCCTGTTCGGCGAGCGGTTTGTGGCCCTGATCCCGAAGGGCGACGGGCCACCGATCCAGGGCGGCGCGGTCATCGAGCAGGACCGCACGACCGCCGCGATCGAGCTGGAGCGGGTGCTCGACAACGCGCTGCCGCTGCTGCAGTCCATCAAGCCGGACAAGCTCGCGGCCGTGCTCGGCGCGCTGGCCTACGGCCTGGACGGGCGGGGCGAGCGGACCGGGCAGGACCTGGAGCGGCTCAACACCTACCTGACCGAGCTCAACGAGCAGATGCCGGCGATCGCCGACGACGTGCGCAAGCTCGCGGGTGTGCTCGACCTCTACCACGAGGCGGCGCCCGACCTGATCGCGCTGCTGCGCGACGCCACCGTCACGATGACCACGATCAGCCAGCAGCGCAGCCAACTGTCCCAGTTCCTCACGCACACCACGGGTCTGGCCGACCAGACGCACGACTTCCTGGACCGGCACGACGACCGGCTCATCCAGCTCGGCGACGTGAGCCGGCCCGTGCTCGAACTGCTCGCCGCGTACTCGCCCGAATATCCGTGCCTGATGAGCGGCATCGTCAAGCTGCAACCCCGGGCCGAGAAGGTGTACGACTCGGGCGCCATGCACATCACGCTTGAGGTCACGCAGGATCAGCACAAGTATGAGCGCGGGCGCGACGAACCCGTCTACGGCGCGAAAGACGGGCCCAACTGCCGGCACCTGCCCAACCCGCCGGTGCCCGCGCCCGAGGTGCCCATCAACGACGGCTACGACTACGGCGCCGAGCGCAGCATGCTGCGCCCGATCATCGGCGCGGCGACGGGTGTCCCGGCCGATCAGGTGCGCGACTTCGCGACCCTGCTATGGGGACCGTTGCTGCGCGGGACGGTGGTGAACGCCCGATGAAGGCTCCGCTGTGGAAGTTCCTGGCGTTCGCCGCGGTGACCGCCGTCCTGACCGGATTCCTGGCGCAGACTCTGGGGTCGCTGGGGTTCGGCGGGACGGCCTACCGCGCGCAGTTCACCGACGTCGCGGGCGTGCTGGCGGGCGACGATGTGCGCATCGCGGGCGTCAAGGTGGGCCAGGTCAAGGAGGTCCGGCTGGTGGGCACGGTCGCCGAGCTGGAGTTCACGGTCGACGAGGGCATCGAGCTGCGCGTCGGCACGAAGGCGAAGGTGCGCTACCGCAACCTCGTGGGCCAGCGTTACCTCGCGCTGCTGGAGGGTCCCGGGGGCGAGCGGCTGAAGAAGGGCGGGCTGATCCCGCTCTCGCAGACCACACCCGCGCTCGATCTGACCGCGCTGTTCAACGGGTTCCGGCCCCTGTTCGTCGGTCTGACGCCCGAAGACGTCAACCGGTTCGCCTACGAGATAATCCAGGTGCTGCAAGGGGAACGGGGCACCATCGCCGATCTGCTGCGCCGCACCGCCTCGCTGACCACCACCCTGGCCGACCGCGACGCGGCCATCGGGCGCGTGGTGACCAACCTGTCGGCCGTGCTGCAGACACTTGGCGAGCGCGACGCCGAGCTGAGCCAGGCCATCAAAGCGTTGCAGCAGCTGGTTTCCGGGCTGTCGTCGGACCGGGTCGCGATCGGCGAGGCGCTGGCCGGCATCGGTGATCTGGCCCAGGCGACCTCGTCGCTGCTCAGCGAGGCCCGGCCCAGCCTGGCCGCCGATATCAGCCTGCTCAACACGCTCGCGGGCACGCTCAACCGCAACGCGGAGGTGATCGACGGCACGCTCGATCGGGTCCCCGGGCGGCTGGAGGCCCTACGCGGTACAGCATCGACAGGATCTTGGTTCAACTTCTTCCTCTGCGACTTCGACGGCAGGGTGACCGCCGGAAACAGGTCGGTCGGCGTGCCGACGTTCTCCTCGGGGGCGGCGCGATGCAACGGTTGAGGCAAAATCCGGTATGGGTGGGCGTTGCCGGGCTCGTGGTGCTGGCGGCGGTGCTGCTGACGTCGTTCAACCTGGAGTCCATTCTGAACGGCGGCGATCGCTACGCGGCGGCGTTCCGCGACGCGAGCGGGCTCACGCCGGGCAACGAGGTCCGCATCGCGGGGGTGAAGGTCGGCAAGGTGACCGCGGTGCGGCTCGACGGGGCGCGGGTGCGGGTCGAGTTCCGGACGACGGAGACGCTCGGCGATCAGACGTCGGCGACGATTCGCATCAAGACGGTGTTGGGGCAGAAGTACCTATCCCTCGAACCGGCCGGGACCGGCGAGCTCAGGGACATGATTCCGCTGGAGCGCACGGCTTCGCCGTTCGACGTGCTGCAGGCGGTGCAGGGGCTGGCCGACACGGCGCAGCGCATCGACACCGACCAGCTGGCCAAGGCGTTCGAGGTGCTGTCGGAGGCGTTCGCCGACACGCCCGCGAGCGTGCAGGCGTCGCTCAACGGGCTGTCGCGCCTGTCGCAGACCATTTCGAGTCGCGACGAGCAGTTGCGCGAGCTGCTGGCCCGAGCCAACCAGGTGACCGGGGTGCTGGCCGCACGGGACGAGGAGTTCCGCAGGCTGATCACCGACGGCAACCTGCTGCTGGCCGAGGTGACCAGGCGGCGCGACGCCATTCACCGCCTGCTCGTGGCGACCGCCGAGCTGTCCGATCAGCTGGTGGGGCTGGTGCAGGACAACCGCGCCCAGATCCAGCCGGCGCTTGCGCAGCTGCGCGAAGTCGTGGCGCTGTTGCAGCGCAACAAGGATCAGATCGCCCAGACGGTGTCCAACCTGGCCGGGTTCCTCAAGGCGTTCGCCAACGTGGTGGGCAACGGGCGCTGGTTCGACTCCTATGTGGACGGCATGATACAGGCCTACACGCCCTCGGGAGGCCGCCGATGAAACGCCTTCTGGTGCTGGTGTTGGTGTTCGCGCTGCTGCCCGGTGTGCCGGCGCAGGCGGCGGGGCAGACGCTGACCGCCGACTTCTCGGCGGCGGTCGGGATATACGTGGGTTCGGATGTGCGCGTGCTGGGTGTGAAGGTGGGCACGGTGACCGACGTCGTGCCCATGGGCAAGGTCGTGCGGATTCACATGACCTACAACGAGATCCTGCCCAAGGACGTGACCGCGGTCATCGTGCCGCCGAGCGTCGTGAGCGACCGCTACGTGCAGCTCGCACCGCCCTATGTGGACGGTCCGATGCTGCCGCCGGGCGCGCACATCACCAAGACGGCGGCGCCGATCGAGCTCGACGACATCTACCGCGCGCTGGACAAGCTCAACCGGGACCTCGGGCCCGAGGGCGCCAACAAAGACGGCGCTCTGTCCCGGCTGATCGAGACCGGGCGGGCCAATCTGGAGGGCAACGGCGAGAGTCTCAATCGGACGATCGACGGGCTGTCCAAGGCGCTCACCACGCTGTCGGACGGGCGGCAGGATCTGTTCGGCACGGTCGCCAACCTGCAGGAGTTCACCACCATGCTGGCGCGCAACGACCAGCAGGTGCGCGAGTTCAACAAGCAGCTGGCGTCGGTGGCACGCCAGCTGGCCGCCGACTCCGATGAGCTCGCGCTGGCGCTCAAGAAGCTGTCGGCGGCGCTCGCGGAGCTGGCGACGTTCGTGCGCGACAACCGGGCCGCGCTGGCGTCCAATGTGGAGGCTCTGGTCGATGTCACCAATGTGCTTGTGCGCCAGCAGCAGGCGATGATCGACGTGCTCGACATCGCGCCGCTGGCACTGTCCAATCTGGCCCTGTCGTACAACCCGCTCACGGGCACGACGGACACCCGGGACAACCTCACCGGGCCGCACCACACCGCGGCCTTCCTGTGCAGCCTCATGGTCAATGTGCTGCCGACGCCCGAGATACCGCAGCAGTGTTTCGACCTGGCGAAGGTGATCCAGCCATGAACATGAGGTTTTTGACGGGACGTGGATCACTTGGCGGAGTGATCCACGTCCCCCTTGCTCTTTTGCTGGTACTGGGCGGGTGCACGGCCGGCACGCCCGGCTTCACGGTCACCGCCGAGTTCGACGACGTGCTGGACCTGGTGCCGCGCGCGGCCGTGAAGGTCAACGACGTGACCGTCGGCAGCGTCGAGGAGATCTCGCTGCGCGGGTGGACCGCGGTCGTGAAGCTGCGCGTCGACCCTTCGGTGAAGCTGCCCGACAACGCCACCGCCGCCATTAGACAGTCCAGTTTGCTCGGTGAGAAGTTCGTCGCGTTGGCCGCGCCCGAGCAGACCCCGGCGGGCGAGCTGTCCGACGGGGATCTGATTCCGCTGGAGCGGACGAAGCGTGCGGCTGAGGTGGAGGAGGTGCTCGCCGCGCTCGGCATGGTGCTCAACGGGAGCGGCCTGGCCAACCTCAAGACGATCAACCACGAGGTGGCGCAGGCGCTGGAGGGCCGCGAGGGCGAGGCCAAGGAGGCGCTGCGCAACCTGGACAAGTTCATCGCCGGGCTGGACGACCAGAAGGACGACATCGTCAAGGCGATCGACGCGCTGGACCGCCTCACGACCACGCTGGCGCAGCAGCGGCAGACGATCGGTGAGGCCGTGGAGGCGCTCGACCCCGGGCTGAGCGTGCTGGCCGAGCAGCGGGCGCAGCTCACGTCGGCGTTGACGGCGCTCGATCGGCTCAGCGTGGTCGGTACCAACGTCATAGAAAAGAGCCGGGAGGACACGCTGGCCAGCCTGAAGGCGTTGCAGCCGCTGCTGGACCAGCTCGTCAAGGCCGGCGACGATCTGCCCAAGTCGTTCGACTTCATGCTGACGTACCCGTTCCCGCCGAACGTGCAGAAGGCGATCCGGGGCAATCAGGTGAACCTGCACGCGACGCTGGACCTGGATTCGGTGGCGTTCCTGACGCAGTCGTTGATCGCGCCGCCGGACACGCCACTGTTGCCGGGGCTGCCCGGTCTGCCAAACCTTCCGCTGCCGTCGTTGCCGATTCCGTTGCCCTCCTTGCCGTTGCCGTCGCTGCCGCCGTTGCTGCCGGGGCCGAGCGGGTCGCCGCTGCTGCCGTTGCCGTCGCTGCCGTTGCACGGCGGCGGCCGCGGCGGGTTGTACGACATTCTGAGCGGGGGCCTGCGATGACGATTCGGTTGAAGCTGCTGGTGTTCGCCGTTGTGAGCCTGCTCGGGATCGGCTATGTCAGCTGGACCCATCTCGGGCTGGGCGACCGGGTCTTCGGCGGGGCGTATGTGGTGCACGCCGATTTCGCCGAGGCGGGCGGCATCTTCACGAACGCGTCGGTGTCCTATCGCGGAGTGCCGATCGGCAAGGTCGCCGCGGTGCGGTTGCACGGCTCGGGGGTTCGGGTCGACCTGCAGATTGACGGCGCTCAAAAGATTCCGGTGGAGACGGCGGCGGTCGTGGCGCTGCGGTCGGCGGTGGGGGAGCAATATGTCGACTTGCGACCGTCCACTGCGGACGGACCGTTCCTGAAGGCGGGCGATGTCATCCCTGTGGAGCGGACGTCGACGCCCCTGCCGGTCGAGACCCTCCTGTCCAACCTGAACGCGTTGGTTGAGTCGGTCGATCCGAAGTCGCTGGGGATCTTCCTTGACGAATTGGGTACCGGGTTTGAGGGCAACGAAACCGCGTTGAGACAGCTGCTCGACGCCAACAATCTGTTGCTTGAGGATGCGGTGCGCTACCTGCCCGAGACCAAGGCGCTGATCCAAGATGGACAGACGGTGCTCAAGACGCAACTGGAGTCCGCGCAGGCGATCAAGGCGTGGGCGCAGGGGCTGGCCCAGTTGGCCGCGCGGCTGCGCGAATCCGATGGCGATCTGCGCACGTTGCTGGCCAACGGGCCGCCGGCGGCGACCGAGCTGCGCGGGCTGCTCAGCGACCTCGACCCGACCGTCGGCATGCTGCTGGGCAACCTCATCTCGGTCAACGGCGTCGCGGCGCGCCGGGTCAACGGGATCGAGATGATCCTCGTGACCTATCCGTTGGTCGTGTCCGGTGGGTTCACCGTCATGCCCGGCGATGGCACCGCCCACCTGGGACTTGTCGTCAACGCCAACGATCCGCCGCCGTGCCAGTACCAGCAGTCCGGCCAGAACACCCGCTGCACCCAGGCCGAACAGGCACAGGGGTCCTCGGTGCGCGGCACGAACAATATCCCGCGGCCGGGTGGCCCCGAACCATCGCCCGCGCCGCTCCCGCCGAGAGCCCAGGTGAGTCCTTCACTCCCTCCAGGGCCTGAGCTCTCGGCGGGGCCCACGATCGCGGGCTACGACCCCGTGACCGGGTTGGTCATCGGGCCTGACGGACGGCCGCTGCTGTTCGGCGGAGACGGCGGGCAGGCGGCGTTCGCCGGGCCGCAATCGTGGAAGCTGTTGCTGTTCTCGGGAGTCGCACCATGAGATATGCGCGTTGGATAACCGCTGTGGTGATGGTGGTCGCGGTCGGCGCGACCGGCTTCGCGGGCTGGAGATGGTATGAGCGCGGCGCGGTCGAGCGTTCGCACGCGGCCGCGCTGGCAGCGGCGCGGCAGTTCACGGTGGATTTCGTGTCGATCAGCGCGGCGACGGTCGACAAGGACATCGAGCGGGTGGTGGGCAACTCGACGGGCGACTTCCACAACGAATACACGCGGGGGCGGGCCCAGGTGCGGGCGGCCGTCGTGGAAAACGAGGTGTCTTCGCAGGGCAATGTGCTGCGTTCGGCGCTGGTGTCCGGCGACAACGACTCGGCCGTGGTGCTGGTGGCCGTCGACGCGAACGTGAAAAACGTCAAGGCACCGGCGGGTCGCCCGTCGCACTACCGCATCAAAGTGGATCTGGTGAAGGAGAACGACCGATGGCTGGTATCGCGGCTCGAATTCGTCGGTTGAGTCCACCGGAGCCCTCTCCCGACGCCGATCCGCAGGCGGCGCGCGAGCCTCGGCGGGTCTCATTTCGTTGGGCGGTTCCGCCGATCGTGGCGGTCGTGTTGCTGGCGTTCGTGGCGTTGTTCGCTTGGACGCAGGAGCGTGAGGCACGCGCCCGGCAGGACGCCTCGCGTGACTCGGTGGCGGCGGCCGAGGCGGCGGCGCGGGCGATTTTCTCCTATGACCACAAGGGTTTCGACGCGGCCGTCAACAACGGGCGGGCGTTCACGACCGGCGAGTTCACGAAGGAGTACGAGCAGACCACGTCGGCGCTCAAGCCGGCCGTCATGTCGGAGCAGGCGGTGGTGCGGGCCGAGGTCTCGGCGGCGGGCGTGGTGACGGCCTCCTCCTCGCAGGTCGAGGTGCTGCTGTACGTGAACCAGTACCGCAAGAACGTCAACATCCAGGGCGAGAAAATGGACCAGAACCGCATCGTCCTGACCATGGTCCGCACCCCGGAGGGCTGGAAGGTCATGCAAGCCTCGGCCATCTGAGGCCGCAGGAGTTTGATCACCATGCGCACCTTGCTCAGCGGCGGGTGGAGGACATGGCGAGTCGTTTGTGGACGGCCTCGAAGGGTTGGGCGGGCGAACGCGGGCTTCCGGAGCGGGTCGTGTCGGCGCCGGACGCGGCAGCGATCGGCGAGTTGCGCCGCACGACGGATCAGGGCGACGAAGAGCCTGACCCGCGATCAGGCGATCCGCGACATTCAAGCGTTGGTGCGCAACGGTTTGGTCAGGCCACGGGGGCAGCGCCAAGACGCGGGTCCACCTCATCGACGGCGTGGCGAAGGAGATGACCCCGGCCGCGCTGACGCGGTGCGGGCGCCGATGCGAGACCCTTGTCGGGAGCCGGCCGAAAGCGTTAGATGGCAGGGAAATCCGATGCCGCGCGCCACCCCTCAGGGTCGACGCCGCCGGGGATGGGTGCGGCCGGATCGTATGCCTCGCGGGTGAAGATGAACGTCCCGACGTCGAAGTGGGTCAGCCGCCCGGAATTGTCGTACCCCGGACGTAGGGTCTCGCCATGGAAGTAGCCGTCCAGCCCGATCCAGGTGCCGTCCACCGCACCCGGCTTAAACCGGGCAAAGTGCGCGCCGCCGCGGCCGACCGTCGACAGGGCCAGGTGCCGGTCCGCTTCCAGGCGAAGCACAAACGCCGTCGGGCCCCAATACCATGGGCCGGTCAGCTCAAGCAGCTTCTGGTCCACCTCGGGCAGTGGCTTCCACGGCTGCGGGATGCGCGGCTCCTGCTCGGCAACGATGGAGACAAGATCGGCGACGAGCGCGCCGATCTGCGGGCCGGAGGTCGTGTTGGTGAGCGCGACCGCGCCCGCGGCGTCGTCCACACTGATCCACAGTGCGCAGAGGAAGCCGGGCATCGAGCCGGTGTGCCCAGCAAGGATCCGGCCGGCCGAGGTGCGCAGCATCTGCATGCCCAGGCCATAGCCGGCATCCCAGGCGGCGGCCGTCGACGCGGCGTGCGGAGTGCGCATCTCGGCGGCGGTGTCGGGGGAGAGCACGTCCGCGGCGCCGCCGGCCAGCAGACGGGCGAAGCGGCACAGGTCGTCGACGGTGGACCACAACTGCCCGGCGGGGGCCATGGTTCCGGTGTCCTGCACGCGTTCGGGCTGCAGCACGTCGGCCCAGGGGTGCACGGCACAGCCAGTGGCGTGCGGGTCCTGCGGGAACAGGCTGGTCCGGGTCATCCCCAGCGGCTCGAGGATCTCGTCGCGCAGTGCCTCGCCCCACGGCCGCCCACGCAGCTTCTCCACCAGCGCGCCGAGCACGGCAAAGCCCGGGTTGGAGTAGTGGAAGCGGCGCCCTGACGGGTGTTTCATCGGCTCGTCGCCGAGCACGTCGGCCAGTGTCGGGCGCAGGTCGCCGGGCGTGCGCTCCCACCACGGGCCGGGCGACTCGGAGGCCAGCCCGGCCGTGTGCGACAGCAGCTGCCCGACCGTCACCGCGCCCAGCCCGGTTCCGGGCAGATGGTCGTCGATCCGGTCCGCCAGATCGAGCCGGCCCTCGTCACGCAGCCGCATCACCAGCACGGCGACGAAGGTCTTCGTCAAAGATCCAATTCGATATTGGGTACCGGGTTCGGCCCCGATCGCATGCGACCACACCTGTTCGCCCTCACGCAGCACGGCGGCCATCAGCGACGGCGTCCGCCCTTCGACCTGTGCGGTGGCCACACGATGGAGCAGCGAACGGCTCGTGGAGGGCAGGAACATCGTGTGATCTTAGCGATGAAACGCTTCGCCTGTCGCGCGCGATAAACACAGCGTCCTGGGCTCCTTCCTCCAGGTGGCCGGCCCCTGGTCCCCACTGAGGGGCCGACCCACCCTCCTAGGACGCTTAGGGGATGTGACGCGTGTGGCGGGAGGTATCCCGCGTGCCGGGGGCGGGGAGGATGCGCTAGGCTGTACCAGCCGCTGCGGGAGCACCTTCAGCGGCGCCGGGATGTGGCGCAGTTTGGTAGCGCACTTGACTGGGGGTCAAGGGGTCGTCGGTTCAAATCCGGCCATCCCGACAGCGAGAGGGTTTCCGCAGGTCAGCGCCTTGCGGAAGCCCTCTTTTCGTGTTCGGTGATCGCGTAGAGGTCGAGCATGCCGCTTCTGGACCTCTTGACTCGGCGAGGTGACCCGAGCAAGCGGCCGGGGTTCGCTACTGCACGACCGGCCATAACGCCGGCAGCGCGCAACGCAGCAGCCCGGCGCTGGTGATATACGCGAATGACCTGATCGCCTTCGCCTGCACGGTTCTGAGAGGGCCGGGGCGCGGCAATGCGCTCCGGCTACCCGACAGATCGAACTTCGCTTCCTATTAGGACGGTTACACGGGGCGAAGCCGCCGCGGCGAATAACACCAAGCGCGGGGCACGGCTCTGTGTCAGGGCATCATCATGTGCAGCACCCGCGGCGGCGGGTCGGCACCTGCTACAGCCGCAAGGACCGCGAGGCCACCTACATGTGCGCCGAGCCCACGGTGCGCTGCCGCACTGTCGTGGCCGACATCGTCGACGACGCGGTCGCGACCCTGCTGCAAACCATGACGCCGCAACAAATCCAGCTCGCGCTCGCCGGCGCGGACGAGGTCGCCGACCGGCAGGTGCGCACTCATCGTGCCGCCGAGCCGACGGTCGAACGCGCCCGGTACAACGCCGACCGGGCCGTACCCCGCCGGAAGCCCTCGCCATCGTGCGCCAATACGGCGCCACCCACAGCAACGAGCAGATCGCCTGCGCACCGGCAAGAACCTGCGCTTCACCCGCGGCATGTCGCCGCCGTGCGGGGCATCTATCAGATCTTCACGCCGCGGACGCTGGCAGTGCAGGACGAGGAGATCGGCGTCAAGCAGGCAGCCCAGCTGCTCGGCATACCGGCTGACGCCATCTACAACTGGCTGCGCCACGGTCAGGTTCCCGCCCTCGGGCTGGCTGGACGCTGGTATATCCCTGGGACGCCGAAACTGAGACTGACGGCGTCCCGTGCCGCCGGTACCGGGGTCGGCTCGGCCATTGTCAAGTGAGCTTGACATCGCGATGAGTGCCTTCTATCGTGTCAAGTGAACTTGACTCTCGCTGCAGGAAGGGCAACTCGTGCAAGCACAAAACGAGATCGGGGACTATCGCGACTCGATCAAGACAACCGTTCGACTCGTACTTTGGACACTGGCCTGGGCGGCGACGCTCGCCCTGGCCAAGTTCGGCCCCCGACTCTTGTGGGATTCACAACAACCGGTGGCGAGCTGGGCCGCGGTGATCGTCAATCTTGTCGTCGGCATCGGATGGATCGTCGCCTTCACGCGCTATCTCCGAGCGCAGGATGAGTTGCAACGGAAGATCCTGCAGGATGCGCTGGCGGTCACCCTCGGAGTGGGCTGGGTCGGCGGATTCTCCTATATTGTCGCGGACACCGCCGGCCTCGTCGCCAACGACGTCAACATCGCAGTCTTCCCCGCGCTCATGGGAGTCGTCTACGCGATCGCCTTCTTCGTCGGCAGGATCAGATACCGGTGAAGAACCGCATCACGGACCTTCGGACCGAACGCGGGTGGACGCAGGCTGAACTAGCTCAGCGTATCGGCGTGTCAAGGCAGACGATCAACGCGATCGAAACAGGGAAGTTCGACCCGAGCCTTCCAACCGCCTTCCGCCTCGCCAAGCTGTTCGACCTGAAGATCGAAGAGATCTTTATCGACGATCATTGACGCGTCTCGGTCCAGCCTGCACGAGCCGACCCCGCACGCCGCATACACCTTCACCACCAGGTTCAGGCTGTCCCACAACGGCGCTATGACCATCACAGCCATTGATGAATTGGAGCTACCCCCATGCCCGACGACCGAAGCCCGACCCCCCGGCCACGGACACGGCGGTCACTCGCGCTCGTCGCAGTGGCCGTGCTCGCGGCCACGCTGACCCCAGCGACACCGGCAGCCGCCACGGCCACACCGGCCGGGCTGGTATGGGGCGCCTGCCCGCCACCGGCCGAAGGTTCCGGGCGCGACACCCGCCAGCAGTGCACCACACTGCGCCTGCCGCTGGACTATCGCCATCCGCACGGCCGCCAGATCGACCTCACGATTTCACGGATCGCCACCGCAGAGCCGAGCCTGCGACGCGGCATCCTGGTGTCCAACCCGGGCGGACCCGGCGAATCCGGCCTCGACATGCCCAGCTTCCTCGCCGCCGCGTTGCCGGCCGAGGTGCTGACCCGCTACGACCTGATCGGGTTCGACCCGCGCGGCGTCGGGACGAGCACTCCGATCACGTGCGGCATCACCGAGCCGGCCGCAGCGGCCGACCTCATCCTGCCCTACCCTGCACCGGACGGCTCGATCGCCCGCAACATCGAGTTCGCTCGCACCACCGCACGCGACTGCGCAGCGCACTCCGGCGCGTTGCTGCCCCACATCACCACCGCCAACACCGCGCGCGACATGGACCGCATCCGGGCCGCGCTCGGCGAACCGACGCTGTCCTACCTCGGGTACTCCTACGGCACGTACCTTGGCGCGGTCTACATCTCGCTGTTCCCGGACCGCGGCGACCGCATAGTCCTAGACAGCGCGGTCGACCCGAACCGCATCTGGCACGGTCATATGCGGCAGTTCAGCACGTCCGTGGTCATGCGCTTCCCCGACTTCACCGGCTGGGTCGCCGCTCGCAATGACGAGTACGGGCTGGGCGCGACACCGGCCGCGGTGACCGAGACATACTTCGCGACCGCGGCGGCGCTGGACCGAGAACCCGTCGTGACGCCCGACATCGTGGTCACCGGAAACGTCTACCGCGAGTTGACCCGCGTCCTGCTGGGTAACGACCGCAACTTTCCGCTGCTCGCCGGGTTCTGGCAGGCATTCGCCCAGGAGACGCCACCGGCCGCCCTGTCCGCACTGCGGCGCGCGGCGCCCGCGACCCAGCTCCCCGCCGACAACGGCATCGCCGTTCTTTACGCGATCGTCTGCGGTGACGTGGCGTGGCCGCGCGATGTCGACCGGTACGCCAGCGACGTGGCCGTCGACCGCCGACTGTTCCCGATCACCGCAGGCATGCCGGCCAACGTCTGGCCGTGCGCGTTCTGGCCGTCCCGGCCGCTGGAAGCACCGGTGGCGGTGACCGGCAAGGGGCCGCGCAACGTGCTCATCCTGCAGAACCTGCGTGATCCGACGACCGGCTGGCTGGGCGCGTTCGGGTTGCGCCGGGCGTTGGACCGGCGGGCCACACTGGTCACCCAGAACGCGGGCGGGCACGGCGTGTTCCCCATCCGATCCGGACCGTGCGCCGCGGACATCGCCACCACATTCCTCACCACAGGAACGCTGCCCGACCGCGACCGCTTCTGCCCCGGTCCATCACCCGACGACGTCGGCGGCGCGTCGCTCGCACGACCGACGTGGATGACCTTCGGGCTCGCAAGCGAACTCGATCCGCCCTTCCTCGGCCCGATCTCAACCAGTGTCAACGCGTTGTCCGCTCACTCGAGGATCCCTCACCGGACCGCCTTCGACCGGTGAGCGCCGTCTCGAATGATCAGAAGCTGCACTTTCTCATTTATCCCGTACGCTGACTTTCTCAGTAGCCCGGGGCTATGCGTTACGCACCAAGCGTCCAAGCAGCAGCACCGACCGTCAAAGCGAACGGCTACGCGGCTCGATCGTTGAAGCACATGGGTCCGAGCGGCTTAGCCCCGTCTCGGACCCTCGGCGACACTGGTATCTCGATGACGCGCCAGCGACGGCGACCGACGCCGGCGCGTCATCCATGACCGGCCGTCACTGGACCCGCCGGAAATCCGCACACTCGTGGAGGACCTCGTCGACGCGTGGGAGGCGGCCGGGATCGGTGCCGGCTACACGTATCCCACCGAGAACCCTTGGGCGCGTATCGACTACATCATGCAGTCCTCCGATGTGGTCGCTCACACCGTCGCGGTCCTCACCGACGATCTGGCCGGCCTGGAAGACTTCCTACGCCACGAAGACCAACCCCGGTACCCGAACGCTTAATTCTCAGGCTGCTCTGGGGCGAGGCGGAGCGCGGCGGTGTCTTCCCAGGGGAACATGCGCAGGTCGACGTGTACCAGGCGGGCGTCGGTCGGCGCTTGTGCTGTGCTTCGCCGGTTCGCCAGATACGGCTGGATCAGCTCGGCGATCCGCTCGAACAACGAGCCGAGCTCGTCGGCGTTGACGCGGATCGTTTTCGTGCCGATCATGGCGGCGGCCTGCCATTCAAGCGGCTCATGCGGCAGGCGCTGGATCCACCGGCGCAGCAGGTCATCGGAGCCGTCCGCCATGGCGTGCTGGAGTTGGATCTCGGCCTCCAGCTGTGCCGGGCCACTCGTCTCGACCTCGTCGATCCGGTACCCGCGGATCAGTGACTGCCAGATGCGTTCCCGGCGGTCGCCACGGCCGGGAGCGGGTCCGACGAAGCCGTATCGGGCGAGCTGGCGCAGGTGATAACTGGCCGCGCTCGGCGTGACTCCGGCGATGCGCGCGCACTCGGTCGCGGTCGCCGGGCCGTCGGCCTGCAGCCGGCGCAGCATGGTGAGCCGGCTGGGATGGGCCAGGGTCCGGATCGCATGCGGGTTGGTGATATATGCCCGGTCCTCATCGAGGGGACGGCTCCATGCGGGACGGCCGGGCTGGTCGGGCTGGCCGGGTTGGTCGGGTTGGCTGTTCAACGGATACCTCAACGTTGGGGACGACAACGGCCAAGCGTAGTTAACCATCCCGTCCTTGTCCTTCACAGTTACTGAATTGTTACTTCAGATCTCCTTCACATCTGCCTCGCAGTGGGTCTAGCGTCCTGCTCAACCCGACCTACGGAGGCCACCCCCCGATGCGACAACTCGCCTTGGCCACCACCCTCGCGTGCCTTGCCACCACGCTTGCCGCCGCGACGCCGCAGGCCGCGGCGGCGACCGAGCAGCCGCCCACCGTCTCGGCGACCGTCCGGGACGCCATCGCGACGGACGGCCACACCGACTTTTGGATCTTGTTGGATGAGCAGGCCGATCTCACTGCGGCGGCTCAGGTGGACGGTTGGGCGGATCGTGGCCGTGCCGTCTACGACGCGCTGACCGCCACCGCCGCCCGCACTCAGTCGGCGCTGCGCACCGATCTCACCGCGAAAGGCGTTGAGTTCCAGCCATTTTGGGCCGTCAACGCCATCTTCGTGCGCGGTGGCACCCGGGCGGTCCTCGACGTTGTCGTCGCGCACACCGAAGCGGCGGCTGTCGAACCGCACGGCGCCTATCACCTGCCCGAACCGCAGGAGGCGATCCCCGGTGCGCAAGACGCGATCGGTTGGGGAGTAGGCGATATCCGTGCTCCGGAGGTCTGGGACCGGTACTCGCGCGGCGAAGGTGTGGTGGTGGCGAACATCGACACCGGGGTGGAGGCCAAGCACCCCGCCCTGGCTCAGCAGTACCGCGGCCACGGCGGCAGCCACGACTACAACTGGTACGACCCGACCCGGCTCTGCCCGGCCGGACTTGGCCCGTGTGATGGGCAGGGGCACGGCACCGCGACGATGGGCGTGATGGCCGGTGCCGCCCCGCAGGAGCGGATCGGCGTCGCGCCGGGAGCACAGTGGATCGCCGCCCGGGGGTGCACGGACGTCGCCTGTCCTTTTGACACACTCGCGCTCGCGGGGCAGTGGATGCTCGCGCCGACCGATCAGAGCGGCGGCAACCCCCGGCCGGACCTGCGGCCACACGTTGTCAACGCGTCGTGGGGCTGGGGTGCGATGGGCGGGCATCCCTGGTACCGGGAAATGGTCAAAGCGTGGGTTGCCGCCGGTATCGTGCCCGTCTTCGCCGCCGGCAACGACGGCATCTGTCGTGGTGTCCAGTCCCCGGCCAGCTATCCCGAGTCGATCGCGGTGGGCGCCTATTACCTTGTGAACGGAACGCACACCATCGCCCCGTTCTCCGCGCGTGGAACGTCGTTGTTGGACGGTGGGATCAAGCCCGATGTCGCTGCGCCGGGCGCGTTTGTGCGCACAGCGCACCTGGAAGGGCTCTACGGCACCTTCCACGGCACATCGTTGGCCGCGCCGCACGCCGCCGGAGCCGTCGCACTGCTGCTCTCGGCGGCGCCCTCGCTGATCGGCGACGTGGCGGGAGTCCGGCGACTGCTGGAAAGCAACGCGATTGACACGCCGGAGGCGTCCGACCCCAAGTGTGGCGGCACCTTGCAGCGCAACAACAGCTGGGGTGAGGGCCGGCTCGACGCCTTGTCCATTGTGGAGTCCGCGCCACGCGGCCCGGTCGGAATCGTCACCGGCACAGTGACAGCGGCCGACGGCACACCGCTGGCCGGGGCGGCGGTGACGCTCACCGGCGCCGCCACGTGGACTGCGGCGACCACCGCCGACGGGACCTTCACGCTGCCGAGGGTTCCCGTCGGCGGGTACTCCGCGCGCGTGGAGAAATACGGCTTCCGGGACGCGACCTTCGACCTCACCGTCCAGACCGGACAGACGGTCCGCCTGGACGCGAGCATGGGAGTGGCCAGCCGCTATCGGCTGAGCGGTGTGGTCACGGAGGGCGGCGCGCCACTGTACCCGGCCTGGGTGTCCATTGCGGACAGCGGTCTGCCCCCGGTTGCCGTCGCGCAAGACGGGACTTTTCAGATTGAGGGGGTACCGGAGGGAGCCCGCCAACTGGTCACGGAGGGTGGCGATTGCCTGGACTCCAGCGTGACAGGCGTGCGTGTCGACGGAGATGAGGCAGTCACGATTGCCATGTCCCGCAAGACGGATCGGTTCGGATACACGTGCCGGCTGGTCCCAGCACAGTGGAGCGCCACCACGGCCAAGGTCAGTGAACTCTCCTATCACGCGCTGCCGTTCGAGTTCCGGTTCTACGGCCGGTCCCACACGCGCGGGTTCGCCACCCGGCAGGGATCGCTCAGCTTTCCGGGCGAGTTTAGTGACCTGGTCCGCCGGGCCGGGCCGGTACCGGCGGCAACCGCGCCCAACTCGGCCGTGTATCCGTATTGGGGCGACAACCGGCTCGTGCTGTCGGGCTCCGGAAGCTACTGGACTGGTGCGAGCGGCGAGGTGGGCAACCGCACTTTCACCATCGAGTGGCGCGACCTCGTCGTGGAGCGCAACACCACCGGCAACCGGGTGAGCGTGCAGGTCGTGTTGCGCGAAGACGGCGGATTCCTCTTCCAGTACCAGGGCATCGATCCGCAGTCCACAATGGAGCGCGGTGCGGGGCAGAGCATCGGCATCGAGAACGCCGACGGCACCGATGGGATCGGGTTGTCGTACCGGCAGCCCGTGCTGTCCGACGCGTGGGCGATCGAATTCCGGCACCCGCCGCTGGCGTACCTGAGCGGAACTGTCACCGACGCCAACGACGGCACCCCCATCCCGGGAGCGCGGGTCACCACGGCGTCGGGCAGCACCGTCACCGGCAACGACGGACGTTACGACCTGCAGTTGCGGCCCGGTGACTACAAGGTTTCAATTGCGGCCAACGGGTACCGCGGCGAGACCTTCCCGGCCGCACTCAGCGCCGACCGAGCTCGTGTCACCAAGGATGTGGCGCTGGCGACCGGGCGCGCGCAGGCACCCGGCGAGCGGCTGGAAACCCTGCTCATGCCGGGCGAGACGCAGCAATTCCCGGTACCGCTGAGCAACACCGGGAGCCTGCCGCTCAACTGGTCCGCGGCGGAGTCGTTGGGCAACACCACGACGGTGCCGGGAGTGGTCCACAGTAGATGGAAGCGGGACGGTGTCTTCCCCACCGCGGTCGAGGCGGTCGGGGACCGGCTCTGGGTCTACGACGAAAACTCGCGCCGGCTCAGCGAATTCACCACCGATGGCACGCCCACCGGGCGCTCCCACCCGGCGGTGTGGGTCGAAGGCCGTACCTGGTATCACTCCTTCGGCGCGGATCTGGCCTATGACAGCAAGCACGGCTGGCTGTGCCACAGCCACACCGGCACCGACGGGCGATCCATCGCCTGCATCGATCCGCAAACCGGTGCGGTGCAACGGGAACTGCGCAATCCAGGGGCGGTGTGGGCGAACTGGGAGTTCGAAGGGCTCGCCTACGACCCGGACACCGACACGTTCATCGTCGAGATCGGCAGCTGGGAGACGTTCCAGCGGCATGCCGTGCGGGTCGCGGGCTTCTCGCATCCGATACCGGGTGCGCTGGTCGGGCAGGCATGCCACACCGGTTGGCCGTTCGGTGGCGCCACCCGTGAATCCGGCTTGGCCTACGTGAGCGCCAGCCAGACGCTGATCATCGCGGGGCGCTCCGGCGGCCAGGGCTACGTGGCCGACGAAATCGAGGTCTGGGACCTGGCCGCCTGCCGGCTCATCGGCGAGTTCCAGCACCCGAACCCCGGATACCACAACGGCGGTGTCGGCGTGGCCGGTGACGGGACGCTGTGGGCCGTCGATGTCTCGACCCAGGAGGTGCTGCGGCTGGCCACCGGCTTGCCGAGCTACGCCGAGGTGCCGTGGTTGAGCCTCGACGCGGCCGCCGGCACGCTGGCCCAGGGCGGGAGCCGGGAGCTCACCGTGACAGTGGACACCACCGGGCTTTCGCCGGGCGTCCACGACGCCACCGTCCACTTGCGCACCGACGGTGCCCGCACGCCGCGGCTGGCCGTGCCGGTCCGGGTCGTGGTGCCCGCGTACCGCTTGGCGGTCGATGCCGGTGGCCGGCGTCTGCCGGGCTGGGCGGCCGACCAGAAGTACGATCCGGACTCGGGTTGGGGCTGGCAGAACCAGACCCGGCCGGTGGTCAGTTCGCGGCCCATCGACGGCACCGACAACGATGAGCTGTACCAGACGGCGCGCCTGGGCGACGCGACCTACCAGTTC
This sequence comes from Allorhizocola rhizosphaerae, assembly GCF_003426775.1. Lineage (GTDB taxonomy): Bacteria > Actinomycetota > Actinomycetes > Mycobacteriales > Micromonosporaceae > Allorhizocola > Allorhizocola rhizosphaerae. The sequence goes on from NZ_QJUG01000017.1 coordinate 22,319, forward strand.
GACCGGCTGCCCAACGGTGCCTACGAAATCGAACTGCACCTGGCCGAGATCGATCGGGCGCAGCCCGGCCAGCGTCGGTTCGACGTCTTCGCCGGGGAAACCGAGCTGCTCTCCAATGTGGACATCGCGGCGTCCGCCGGTACCCACAAAGCAATCATCGTCCGCGCAGAGGCAACCGTTGTCGATGGCCGGCTTCGGCTTCGCCTGATCGGCGACCCTGGTTCGCTGCCACCCCTGATCGCCGGTATCCGGCTGACCCACCGACCCGATCGGAGCCTGTGATGAAACGCCTCCTGCTCGCCCTGGCACTGATCGTGCCGCTGATACCGCCGGCAGCGGCCGCCCATGCCGAGCCGTCCAAAATAGACAGCGGGATCAGCGCCGACGCCGCGGACGTCTGGGTGACCTTCCACGGCAAAGCGGACCTATCCAAGGCGGCGGCCATATCGGATTGGGCCGAGCGCGGCCGCGCGGTGGTCCAAACGTTGCAAGCCACCGCGGAGCGCTCGCAGCGCGGCGTGCGGCAGAAGCTCGCACAGCAAGGCTTGACGTACCAGAGCTTCTGGGCGACCAATGCCATCCTCGTCCGCTCAGCCGACGTGAGTACCCGCCGTGCGCTGGCGGCACGGGCCGAAGTGGCACGGATCCGGGCGCCGCAGCGCATCCAGATCGAGATGCCCGACACGGCGACCGCGCCGGGCACCCTGGGCCAGCCCGAGTGGGGTGTCGCCGCGGTCAGCGCACCGGAGGTGTGGCAGCAGTATGGCCGCGGCGAAGGGATCGTGGTCGGCAGCATCGACACCGGGGCGCAGTCCGACCATCCCGCCCTTGCCCAGCAATACCGCGGCCGCAACGCCGACGGCTCGGTGAGCCACGACTACAACTGGTTTGACCCGGCGCGGATCTGCTCGGGAAACGGGGCGCTGCCGTGCGACAACTCCGGGCACGGCACCCACACCATCGGCACCATGGTCGGCGACGATGGCGCCGGCAATCAGATAGGGGTGGCACCGGCCGCGAAATGGATTGCCGCCAAGGGCTGCGAGTCGAACGGCTGCACCGAGGGATCGCTGATAGCCGCCGGGCAATGGATGCTGGCACCGACCACAACGGACGGTGCCAATCCGCGGCCGGAGTTGCGCCCGCACGTCATCAACAACTCGTGGGGTTCGCCCAGCACCACCGGCTTCTATCGCGACGTGGTGCAGGCGTGGCTCGCAGCCGGCGTCTTCCCGGTGTTCTCGGCCGGCAACAGCGGGCCGGGTTGCTGGACCCACGGTGAGCCGGGCAGCCTGCCGGAGGCGTACGCGGTTGCCGCATACGACTCGGCGGGGCAGATCGCGTCGTTCTCCAGCCGCGGTCCGTCGACGCAGACCGATGACATCAAGCCCGACATCGCCGCGCCGGGAGTGGCGGTCCGCAGCAGTCTGCCCAACGACTCATATGGGGCAAACAGCGGCACCTCGATGGCCGCGCCGCACGCGGCCGGTGTGGTGGCGCTGCTGCTCTCGCTCGCTCCGCTCCTGGTCGGCGACGCGGCGGAAATCCGGGCGATACTCGATGCGAGCGCGTCCGATGTGGACGACCAGACATGCGGCGGGACGGCTTCCGACAACCACGTCTGGGGCCAGGGCAAGATCGACGCCTTAGCGGCTGCGCTGCGCGCACCCGTGGGACCGCAGGGCACGCTCACCGGCATCGTCACTGACACCCAGGGCAATCCGCTGCCGGGCGCGACGGTCGCCGTCCAGATTGGAAGCCGCTCGCTCACCGCCGCCGCGGATGCCGCCGGGAGATATAATCTTTTGCGGGTACCGGTTGGGGCTCACACCTTCACGGCGCGCGCATTCGGTTATGGCTCGGCAAGCCGGCAAGCCACGATTGTTGTTGACGGCACGGCCCGGCTCGACTTCACGCTCGCCACGGTGCCCCGCTTCCCGGTGACGGGAACGGCGCATGACGACCGGGGCCGGGTGCTGGCCGGAGCCGAGGTCAGGTTGGCCGGCACGCCGCTGGCACCGGCCACAACGGACGCGGACGGCCGGTTCGCCTTCCCGTCGGTACCTGTCGGCGACCACACCGCCGTGGGCCGCGGTGATGCCTGTCTGGCCACGGGCTCGGCGCCGTTCACGGTGGACGGGCCCGAGAGCGTGGCGCTGACCGTGCCGCGGCGCAGTGACGGGTTCGGGTACACCTGCACGGTCGGGAATGGACAGTGGATTCCCGGTGTCGTGCGGACCGGTGTGACCGGTCCGGTCTTCGGTGAGCGCGTTGAGCTGCCGTTCCCGATGCCGTACTACGGCCGGGACTATCACTGGGTCGCCGTGGCGGTGAATGGTTTCGCGTCCTTCGATGGGCTGCTCGGCAGCGTTGATCCGAGCGACTGGTTCCGGTTCCCTTATGCGATACCGAATCCGGGGTTCCCGACCGCGGTGATGCAGGTGTTCTGGGACGACCTCACGGTGGACGGCAGTGCCGGCGTCTACACGGCAACCGTTGGCCAGGCGCCGCACCGCACGTTCGTGATCGAGTGGCGCAATGTGCTCGTCGGCGCTGACGGCGTGGATCGCCGCAGCTCGTTCGAGATGCTGCTGCACGAGGACGGCCGGATCACGTATCAATACGACAGCATTGACACCAGCCGGGAACGCGGGTCAGGTGCCGGTATCGGCATCGAGAACGCCGATGGTACGGATGGGCTGCAATTCACCATCCGCCGGGAATCGTTGCGCAGTGGCATGGCGATCACCTTCGATCCGGGCCGGAATGCTCTGGTGAGCGGCAAAATCACCGACCGCAACGACGGGCAGCCGCTGGCCTCGGCAAGGGTCGAGCTGCGGCGAGGCGAGGCGGTGGTGAGCTCTGCCACCACGGACACCCTCGGTGGATACCTGCTGCACGCGACCCCTGGCCAGTACACCTTGCGGGTCAGCGCGAGCAACTACACCGCGTTCGAGGCGCCGGTGTCGCTTGTGGACAACGCTCGGCTGCCCAAGGACGCCGCACTGGAAACCGGGGTGGCGAGCATTACCGCCGCGCCGATCGAGCCGGTTCTGGCCGCGGGTCAGACCCGGCAACAGGCGGTCCGGATCACCAATACCGGCAGCCGCCCGCTGTCCTGGCAGGCGCTGGAATCCGCCGCCCCGCCCCAGGAGTACCCGGGCCAGGTGCTCGGCAGCTGGCCGGCGTCCGGAGTCGACCAGCCATACGGCATCGGCCTGACCCCAACCTCGGTCTGGGTCTCGGATGCCGCGGTCAACCGCGTGGTCGAATACGACCGGGCCGGCCGCCCGACCGGGCGTGCATGGCAGCTGGACTGGCTCACCCCCTCGACCGAAATCGGCGACATGGCCTTCGACTCCCGCCGGGGCGTCATGTGCCAGACCGTGCGCGGCGGCGACGGGCAAGGCTACGGTGCCGGAATCACCTGCTGGAACCCGGAAACCGGAGCATTCGCCGGGCACACCACCGTGGACATGTTGGACATCCAGCCGCGCGGACTCGCGTACCGGCCGGACGACGACACGTTCTACGTCTCCGACTGGCGGTTGGTGACGTTGGCGCGCATTGCCGGATTCTCACATCCGCAGCCGGGCAAGATGCTCAGCAGCTGTATCCACGATGAGTATCCGGGCGGGTTGGCGTGGAGCCCGGGCACCAAGAGATTGTGGATGGCCAACAACCAGCTGGTCACCGACACGATCGTGGAAGTCGATCCGGTGGATTGCCGGATCAGCCGGCGTCTGCCCAATCCCAACCCGCCCTACAACGGCGGTGGGTTGGACATGTCTGATGACGGTTCACTGTGGACGGTCGGGCGGCGCGACAAGTCCGTGCATCGGGTCGCGACAGGCCAGCCGGCGCCCGCCGAGCTGCCATGGCTGTCGCTCGGCGCCACCTCCGGAACGCTTGCGCCGGGCCAAAGCACGGTGCTCCAAATTGGAGTGTCAGCCGATGGCTTGGCGACTGGACGCAATGCCGGGTCGGTGTTGTTGCGCACCGATGCCGGACGGGTACCGACCCGGCAGGTCGCGGTGAGCCCGACACTGACCGGCTACCGAGTCGCCATCGACGCGGGCGGCAACGGGCACACCGCGACTGTCGATGGTGAGCAGTGGCTGCCCGATCGCCTGTTTACCCCTTCGAGCACGGCTTCGACGCGGGCCGGCATCGCCGGAACCGAGGACGACGGCCTGTTCCAGACGGCACGGACGGGTGCGTTCAAGTATCAGTTCAACAGCTTGCCCGACGGCAGGTATCTGGTCGAGGTGGGATTCGCCGAGATCGAAGGTAAGCGACCCGGCAAGCGCCTGTTCGATGTATACGCGGGCGATGCCCGGATGGCGTACGCGATCGATCTCGCGGGCGAGTTCGGCGCCAACACCGCAGGCTGGCGAACCGCCATCGTCACGGTCAGCGGCGGCACGCTGGTCCTGGATTTCGTACCGCGTGACCGTGCCGGCCAGCCGATAGTGAACGCTTTGCGGATAACGCATCTGCCCGCGTAGCAGGTACCGATAACGGCCGCCGGTTGTCTCCAGGCACAACCGGTGGCCGGTCCATGCGCCCAGCGATGGCCGACCACGCCGTGCGCCAAAACGAAACGGAGCAGACCTGACACCGTATGCAAGCGGCGCTCGGTGAACCACCCGCAGCGATTCCCACTCGGCCGTGGTTCGCCGACATCGGAGATTCCGAACTGGCAGAACGGCTGCTTAGCAGGTGCCTCGGACGGCGTCGGCGAGCCGAGGGTGAACAGCCCGGCCGGGGGTTAGGCCAAGATCTGGTGGGCGACGTCGGTGTGGGAGGCGGGGGCAGAGTACACCTCCGTGGACGCTAGTGATCTTGACTATCGAGCGCGGACTCTCACCGGCTGCATCCCCGCACCTGGTCTCCCGGCTTGTCGAGCTCGGCCATACCGACGAGGTGGCGTTCCAGCCAGGCCGTGAGGAGTGGTTCTGTGCGAGAGAGCGGGCACGGCTACTCACCGGACAGGACCGGCAGGCGGATGTGTTGGAGGTGCTCGCCCCGTACGTCGCCACGGGTTGGTGGAAGGCCGCCGAGACCACGGCCGAGCTGTTGGAGGGGTGGGGAGGAGCGAAGAGGCGATTGCGCTTGTCCGCCCGTATGCAGAGGCCTGTGACCGGCTGGCGCTGGAGTCTTTCGCGCGCATGCCTGCCCGGCACGGCCGGGCGACGAGGCGACACAGGTATTGCGCTCGCTCGCGGACTCGCCCGGCGGCGCGGAGGACTGGATCGTCGACATGCTGTGCACCCACTACGCCGACCAAGGCCGCGCCGAGGAGGGCCTGGCCTACCTCGACGCGCTTGAGGCGCGCGGTGGCTGGGCGGAGACGCTGCGTTTCGGGTCAGGCGCTTTCGCGGCAGATCAGCTGCGACGGGTAGTAGGTGGCCGGCGACGCCCAGCTGCCGTCCAGCACCGCGGTCGTGGCCGCGGTGGCGATGCGTTCCACCGGATGGGTCGAGGTGGTGAGGGTCGGTGTGCTCAGCACGGCGAACGGGATGTCGTCGAAGCCGCAGACCGCGACGTCGCCGGGGATGTTGCGGCCTTGGCCACGCAGCGCGGCGATGATGCCCAGGGCCACGGCATCGTTGCCGGCGATCACGGCGTCCGTGTCTGGCCAGCGGCACAGGGCGGTCCGTGCAGCCGCTTTGCCGCCGTCGGCGGTGAAGTTGCTCCGAACGAGACGGAAGGGCAGCCCGCCGGCTTGCATCAGGCTGCGGTAGGTCTCGACGGACCGTGCGACGCATGGCATCCAGGCAGGGCCGGACACCATCGCGATGCGGCGGCGTCCTTTGTCGTACAGGTGATACACCATGGCCGCGGTGGCGCCGGCGAGGTCCACATCGAAGACCGGAACCGTCGTCGAGCCGAGGCCGATCGAGGCGATCCTGCCGGTAAGCGCGGCCGGGACCGCCCGCAGCACCGCGTCGGTGGCATTCAGCAGGAGCACTGCGCGGGCACTGCGATCCTTGGCCAGCCGGCGCACCTGGTCCGGGTCTCGGTAGGGCAGCCACTGCAACGACACACCGATGCCGCGCGTTGCGCAGGTCACGGCGACCGAGGCGACAAAGCGGTCCACGTAGGGATCGTCGAGCGTGCTGGGCGTATGCCCGGTGACCGCGACGACGAGCCGGAACCCATGGCCACCCACCAGCGCCCGCGCCGCCGCGTCCGGGATGTAGCCCAACGCCTTCACGGCGGCGATGACCCGGTCGCGGGCCTCCGCCGACGACGGCCCACAACCGGTGATGACCCGCGAGGCCGTCGCCCGTGAGACACCCGCCTCGCGGGCCACGTCTTCAAGCGTCACCCTGTGAGTGCTGGTATGCGGGGTCGACGTGGTCATGTCCTCTCCGATCGGCGTCTCAGGAAATAATGCATCGTCATCGGCGAAAGCGCACCGGAACTGGAAGCGCTCTCACACCCGGCCAGGTCGGCGAAGCAAGCGGCATGCAGCGCGCTGGCGCCTGGGGACGCAGGCTGCGGCAAGCAGCTGCGGGCTGGATGGACGCCGGTCGGAGCCATGACTCGCCTTGAGCAGGTGCGGCGGTGGAACTCCAGTCGGCAGTGGGCGATCTCGGAGAAGGTCGTGCACCGGCGCTCTGTATCATTCACGCATTCACACCCATTCACCAATGATGCTCTTGCCGGATACGTAGAAGAATGTCGGCATGATGCGATTTGGTGCAAGGCATGTCCGTCGGCTCATCGTCGTGATCACCACTGCTGTCGCCGCAATCGTCGTGCCCACTGTGGCTGGGGCCGATCCAGTCACGGGTGTCACCTGTACTCTGGGCACATGGAGAACTGAGTTCGACCCAGGCATCCTGCTTCTCGAACCACAGAACACCAAGACGACCAACACGTTCGCCTTCACCAACTGCGCCAGCCTCAGTCAGCCTCTGCTGAGTTCCGGCACCGCAGAGAACAAGCGCACGCTCGCCGACTTCACCTGCCTGAATCTCATCGAACCGATCACCGCGACGTACGAGATCGTCTGGGACAACAACATCGGCAGCAGCACGGTGGAGCTCACCAACTATGTCATCGGCTTCACTGTGGTGGTTACCGGCCCCGTGACAGGCGGGCTCTTCGCCGGCAAACAGGCGACAATCACTTTGCAGAGCTTTCCGGTGACGGTGCCACTGGAGTGCCTCACCGACGGTCTGGAGCTCGTCACCGGGGGCGCAACGCTTGACATCACCTAGGCTTTGCTTTCAGCCCCGGCGGCGGTCGGTGGCGTGAATGCTGTTTCGGAAATGCATGTTCCAGCTCGACGTAGACTCCACATTGGACCGTGCCGCAGCGCGTTGTCCACGAGGTTGGACACCGCGCACCGCAGGCTCGGCTCGTCGACCGGGCACATGGCATGTCAGGTCCGGCGAACGCGACGTCACCGATCACCGGCTTGACCAACGCCACCACCTCGGCCGGCCCGTCCGTCATCGCGATCCGGCGCTCGGGCGCAACGACGAGATGCGCTCCGCGACGGACCGTACCCGCTCGATGGGTCGTACCGCACGGCACCCACCACCATGCCAGTCGCGCCGAACGCCGCCGTGCTGCACACCGATCTGCTGGACAAGCAGGTGCAGCTTCAGCTCTCGGCCCGATGTCTGAGCTGTTCGTCTGGTGGTGATAAGACAGGCGCGCCGGTCTCGCAGTCGTCCGGTGCCGCCATGGAAACCTCGTATATGGTCATATGTGTCAATGGGGCTGTGTCGGCATGGGGAGGTTCGATGGCTAGGCAGTCCGGCGGTGATGACGCGGCGGCGATGTACCGCGGCGATGCGGCCCGGCGTGGTTTCTGCCCGACTGAGAAAGCCGCGCACGGGTTTGTTCCGTGGGCGTTCGAGACCGGTGGCCCGATCAGGGCCGCTGCGGCGGTCGCCGACCAAGTCGTGTACATCACCAGCCTTGACGGGGGTCTCTACGCGGTGGATGGGTTGACCGGTCGGCCACGCTGGCGCTTCGCGGTCTCCGGTGGTGTGGACTCCTCCCCGGTTGTGGCCGGTGGCGTGGTCTATTTCGGTGGGGACATGCATGTTCTGGCGGTCGAGGCGGCAACGGGCCGGCAGCGATGGCGATATCCGACCGACGCTCTGTCGGGCTCCTCACCGGCTGTGGCCGGTGGAATGGTCTTCATCGGCGCCAGCGATTCTCGCCTGATCGCCGTCGATGCGAGCAGTGGCACGCTGCGTTGGGAGTTCGCCACCGGCGGGCACAGACTCTTCCCTGATTCGCCACCACAGCCGAGGGAAACCGCGTCTTCCGCGGCGGTCGAGCGCGGCGTCGTCTACTTCGTAGGCGTCGACGGGAATGTGTATGCGCTGACGGCGAAATCCGGCGCCCTGCGGTGGACGGCGCCGATGCAATGCGATAGCCGCGCCTGCGTCGCGGTGGATGGCGGCATCGTCTACGGCGCGAGCCGTGGCAACGTGTTCGCCCTGGACGCCTCCAGCGGAGCAGTCAGGTGGCAGCAGCAGGTCAACACGACCTTCGACTACTGCGTGCCGGCAGTCGCGGACGGCCGGGTGTTCATCGCCGGTCGACGGGCGGGGTCTGCGACGGGGGGTCTCTCGATTCTGGGAGATCTGTATGCGTTTGACGCGAAGACCGGGCACCGGGTCTGGCACCTTCCCACAGACAGCTGGGTTGAAGCTTCCCCCGCGGTCGACGGTAACCGGGTGTATCTGGCCACGAGAGGCTCGTCGGCCAGCAAAGCCGCGCTTTCCGCGTTGGACGCCTCAACAGGTGTGCTCCACTGGGAAAAGAAGATCAATTTCCGGTCCCGTGGGACGACGCTGCTGCCGGTCGACGGCATTCGCTCCTCACCTACAGTGGCTGGTGGCGTGCTCTACCTCGGCAATCCCAACGGCTACCTGTACGCCTACCGTGCGGACACGGGCGAAGGAGCCGGCCCGCGAAGCGAGCCGATAGGACAAGCGATCGCGTATCGGCTTTTCCGCCGGCTCTTCGGCTACCGGCGCCCGGAACAGTCATGAGTCGCCGACGCGCGACGGTGCCCATGGCCGAGGTGAGCGCGGTGTGGATGACGCATCGGGGCGACACCGCACACGGCTACGAGACGACACGGCTGCGGCTGGCGCCGCACCAACAAACAGATGACGTGCAGGCACGATCCCGCGCCGGGCCAAGCGCTCGTGCGGCTGCTCCCGTCGCACGTCACCGTGGACGAGCGGTGGGACGAACTCGCGGAACCGCCGAGCTTCGGGTACTGCGAGGGCTGAGGGTGTGGTCGCGGTGCAGGTAACTGTCCGAATTGGATTCGCAGACCGGGCCGGCTAGTGCCCTGACCACAAACCTTCGCCGGTGGGTAGCCTCGCGGTGTGGTGACCGAGGACATGGTTGCCGCGGCCTCGAAGGGCGACTGGGGTGACGCCGCTCGGGATGGTGTTTCCCTGGCCACCTTCGGCGCCGCCAGCAAGGCCGTCACCAAGGAGGGCAACGGGGGCCAAGAAGGTGCAGCAAAAGCGACGAGGTCGACCCGAAGCTGCGGGGCGTCGACCGGGCGAAAATCGCGAACGACCGCGCACGCGAGCTCGCCGACAAGAAGGCGAGAGCGAAGGCAACGAAGATCCAGAGCAGGCAGTGGGCGGCCAAGGTCAAGGCGATGAAGGCGGCCTACAAGAAGCAGCAGCAAGCGAAGAAGGCGGCCGCGAAGCTGGCCAAGAAACCCGCCTCATACCGGGCGGCATTGAAGAAGGCCAGCAAGTACTGACGCCGGTCGCGGGGCCGCCATGTGCGCACTCGGCATGACGGCCCCGTCGGCTACCAATGCTTTCAGCCGAGAGCGGCAATCGCCGCGTCGTAATCGGGCTCGGCCATTTGATCTGGTACGTATTCGGCGTGCACGATCCGGCCGGCCCCGTCGATGACGAACACGGCGCGCTGCAGCAACCGCCACTCTTTGAGCAGCACGCCGTAGTCGCGTCCGAAAGTCTCGGAGCGGTGAGCCGACAGCAACTGGTGGCCGGCGCCCTCCGTCTCGCGCCAACGGTCCAGGGCGAACGGCAGGTCCATGCTGATGGTCATGACCCGCACGCCGCTGTCAACGGGGAGGCGCTGCTGCCACGAGCGGGTCTCCACCTGGCACACCGGCGTGTCGATCGAGTTGATCACATTGAGGAGCCGTTGCGCCCCATGCGAATCGGCGAGGCTCACCGGCTTGATCGCGCCGTCGGTATCGAGAAAATCCAGCACGAAATCCGGAGCCGCGTCGCCGGCTTGAAGCTTTATACCGATGACCGTGAGCTGCTCGCCGAGCTCGAAGGCCTCGCCTGTTCGTTCATCCATGGCGGCCAGTGTAGGCAGGGCCGGTTTTCAGTCGAAAACCATTCCCGGTTCAGTGCTGCTCGCCATGATGAGCTCCACACCGAGTTCGTCAAGAAGGAGCCTAAGATGACCATGGCCAGCAGGTCGCGCCGCCGCGTGTTCGGCGTCATCGGCGCGACCCTCGCCGCGCTGTTCGTCATGTCGGTCGCGGCGGCACCGGCACACGCCACACTCGGCCCGGCGCAATCCGTCGACATCCAGTTGCGCAGTTACTCCGACAGCGGAGGCGAATACCTGGTCGGCCGGGTGGTCGGCACCATCCAGTTCGACAGCGGGAACACGCAGTACCGGCTGGCGGTCACCATCTGCCGGCAGTCAAGCTATACGTCACCGAACATGCGGATCTACGTCAACGGCACGCCTGGCCCGGTGTACGCGGGCGAGGACGGCGTGCGCCGGCCGCACATCTGCGGTGGGCACGGACTGTCCAATGTGGTCGACGGGTTGTTCACGTACGGCGGGACGATCGTGGGCATCTCGGTCACCATCGAAGGCATCCACTTCGACGGGTCGACCGCCCGAACCGTCAGCAAGGGCAGGTACTACGACAACCCGTTCAACTGATCTCGCGGCGGTGGGCGTCCCGCCGGGACGCCCACCGCATGTGTCACTTCTTCTTCGCGCGCCGCTTCTGCTTCGGCTTCGGCTTCTCATCCCACTCGGCCTCTTCGTCCACCTTCTTGGCGTGCGACTTGAACGGCGACACCGGGCTGACGTCGTGCTGCGTGAGGCTCAGGAATTTGGTCGCCGCCGCGGGCACGGCGAGTGCGCACTCGCCGTTCAGCACCCACTTGACCGCTCCCGTGGTGCGCATGTGCGACCGCTTCACCAGTTCGGGGAACGCCGTCGTCATCGTGTCCAGGTGCACGGACAGCACGTGCAGCACCCGCTCCTCCGGCGTCGCCGACGCACCGGGCGCCCACTTCTGCGTGGTGCCGTCGTCCATTTCGCCCAGCGCGCTCAGCGCCTGCAGGTCCAGCATCTTCCACAGGGTCCAGCACACTTGCGCGGGATCGGCGCGGGTAGGGTCCTCGTCCCACGCCCACAGCTTGCCCATCTTCTGCCCCTCGGCCTTGGCGTCGGCCGTCGCGCCGCGCAGCACGGCCGCCATGGGCATCGCGTTACGCATCATGATGTATGCGCCGATGAGCCCTTCAAGCTCGGGCAGCAGGTCGAGATCGCTGGTCGCATCCTGCACGGCGGCCTTGGCCGCGTCTTTCGCCGCCTCGAAGGTGACCAGCGCATTGGCGAAGATGCCCTTGGGATCGATCTTGGGGCTGGGAGCACTTGCCGGCCACGTGGCCAGCTTCCCGATCCTGTCGGCTAGGGCGAGCATCTGCGCCATCGCGTCGGGGATCGTGCGGTTGACGACGGTCTGGCGCACCGCCGCCTCGATCGCGATGTGCGCCGTCACGTGATGGCCCTGCGTGTTGAGCAGCGTGTTGCCCCTGCCGTCGAGGTGAATCTCGTCGATGTAGTGGGTGTTGCCCTCCTTGACGAGCTCGATGTTGGCCAGGCAGGCGTTGCTGCTCGATGTGCTCCAACCGGCGGGTGCGGCCTCCCACTCGTACTGGGTCTCGGGCAGCTGCGTGCCGCCACGAAGCGTGATGCCCTTGAACGCGGCGTTGAACCCAGCCGTCGTGGCCAGCCTGGACGCGTCGTAGGCCAGCGGGTAGGCGTAGGTGAGCTCGCGAAGGTGCGCGATGACCGTGTCGCGGACGGCCTCCGCGCGGTCGTGCAGGATGATGCCCGGCACGGACGAGGTGTCGCCCCTCGTCGAGATGAAGCGGAGCGCGTCCTCGTCGAGCAGGCCCACCATCAGCGCGCGCAGCTCCTTCGGGGTGAACTGCCGCTCGCCGGATTCAAAGTCGCGCAGCTTGCGCAGTGCCGCCGGCTCGCCTCGCCCGCGTGCCTGGTCCGGGCCGAGGAAGGCCGCGGTCATCGGGGCGAGGTTGCGGCCCGTCAGGTACATCGCGATGCCCTTCTGCAGCTTGGCGATATCGCTCGTGCGGCGGGCATCCTCCAGGACGTCCCAGCCGTCCTCAATGATCGTGTTGAACCACGTGGACCGCGGGTGAGCAAGGAGCTTCACGCTCTCGCCGTCCTCCGTGTCGAGCTGTTCCAGCAGCCAGCGGACCTCGCGTGCGGCAGTACTGACCTTCCAGCCGACCGCCGCGCGGCGTACCGAGTCGACGAACACCGACCACGGCGTGAGGTGTGAGCCTTCATAGGCGCCGAACGGATGCGGCCGCGGCCGCCCGGCCACCGCCACGGTGATCACCTTGCCGTCGGGGCCGACCGCGACGCGCACTGTCGGATACCTCAATGTGTTTGCTTGCACGAATGGCCTCCTGTGTGAATGTGCCGATACACACGTGAGGCGCGAGAACCCGGCGCCGATACGACGCCAATCCGACTGTCGGACATGGACCGCCGTGCTTGCCCAGCGCCGCTGAAGCGCCCGCACGGCCAAGGCACACGGCCCAACCAGGGCGTCCGGCAGGCCCGCTCCCGCGTCGCGCTGCGGGGGGCTACCGGGCGGAAGGTTTCATGATCATTCGTCGGCCTTGCCGCAGATGGCCAAGCGGGCGAGATCACCCCAAGTCGGGGTGACTTCCGTGCCCTTCCCCGGGTGATCCGACCCGGGGAAGGCCCTGGACCGCGATCCTCACCCGGCTCGACGCGCCGCGCCGGCTCGCGGCGATGGTCGGCTCGGTGCTGCCCGCGATCCCGGCGGCACTGGCGCTCCCGATTGCCCTATAGGGGGACGCACTGGTCGGTCTTGGGTCCCGTTACGGTGTTGGGGATTTCGAGGTTGACCGGGGCGGGGGAGTTGCCCGAGCATTGCAGCGGGCCGGTGATCGTGTTCCCGGCGATGAGTGTGCTTGTGTTGTCCGCCAACCGGACCTGGCCGGTGAGCGCGTTGGCGGCCACGACAACCGCGCCGGTGGTGCCCGTGATCCGCACCGGGCCGACGACGGTGCTCGCGGTCAGGAACACGCCCGCTGCTTCGCTGGCCGTGATCGGCCCGGTGAACGAGGTGCCCGTCGCGATCAGCGTGGCGCCCGGCTGCACCGTGACCGGGCCGGCGACCGTCGCCCCGGCGAGGCACGCGACCCCGGACGACACGACCAGCCGGCCGGTGTGGCGGCCGGTCAGCGTCGGCTGGATGCGCTGTGCCGCAACGAGTTCCTCGAAGGCTTGCGCGTCCAGCAGGAGCGGGATCAGGCCGCGCTCGGGCTGGGCCAACGGGATCACGTAGCCGTCGGCGACCGGGACCACCTTCCACCCGTGCGCTTCGATGCGCTGCGCCGCGGTCGGGCCGTCGGAGCGCGCGCCGTGGTATTGCTCCTCGCTGAGTTTGTATGCGCACGGCGGATCGTTGAGGATCGCCGAATCGGCGGGCGCGTCGACGGGCGGTGGGCTCTCGCCCGGGTGGGGTGCGGGAAAGGCGGGGATCGGGCGCGAGCCGCGGAACACGATCCGTCCGGTGTTGGCGACCTGGAACCCGATCGCCGCCCGGCGCGCCTGCGTGAGCGCGGTGAGTCTGGCCCGGTGGTAGTCAAGGAACTGGTCGAACGTCCACAGCGCCGAGTACGCCTTGCGCCGCCTGTTGTTGGCCGGGTTGCCCTCGTCGGGCCGGGTCGGCCCGCCCGCCGAACGCAGCTCCAGCAGCGAGTTGGTCACGTTCTTCAGACCGAGCGTGTTGCGCAGGATCGTCTCCTCGCTCAGTCCGACGTTGCCCCCGTTGGCGCAGCCGTACGGGCAGGGCCACCACCCGTCGACGGCACCGCGCTCGTACATGTGGTTCACCATCATGTCTTGCGATTGGTCGAAAATGGACTGTGCGACGTTCTGATGCCGTGGGGGCAGCATGGGCAGATCACCGGCGTTGATGTTGCCGAACTCGTGCCCGTCGAAGCTCGCCACCGGGCGGTAGTCGCGCAGCATCCGGACGAAGGCGAACGTCTCGGGCTGGCGGATCAGCGAGTAGTCGCGGTTGAGGTCCTGGCCGGTGGAGTTGCCGCGGGTGTTGGCCGCCCGGCCGTCCCCGTTGATGGTGGGGACAATGAGCACGGTGGTGCGCGAGAGCAGGTCGATGGTGCGCGGGTCGCGGGCGTTGGCCAGTCTGCGGACCAGGATCAGGCACGCTTCGCGGTTTCCGGGCTCGTTGCCGTGCACGTTGCAATTGATGGACAGTGGGGCGGTGACGGCCACGGCCGCCGGGGTCGCGGGTGGGGTGGGATGTCCAATCACGAACATGTTGATCGGGCGGCCGAGCACCGTGCGCCCGAGCTCCACGACCCGGACCCGGTCGCTCAGCGCGTCGATCGCGGCCGTGTAGGCGTACTCGTCGGTGTCGGTGGTGAATTGAGCGCCCTGCGACAGCTCCCATCCGGTGCGCAGGCTCTCGCCCGGCACGTTGGGGTCACCCCACGGTGGTAGGGCTGCGCCCAGGCCGGCGTGCCCGTGGCCAGCACCACGATGAGAGCAAGAAATATTCTCATAAGGAAATCTAGCAATATCGTGCCAGGTTCACGATGAACGCGGCCACGGCCAGCCCGAAGAACACCGCCCAGCCGGCGAGGTGGCGGTCACCGACGCGCAGGTGGGCGCCGAGCGCCAAGATGAAGTACAGCACCAGCCCCGCCGCGGCCAGGATGCCCAGCAGCGGCACGACGAACCCGGCGAGCAGACCGAGCGAGCCGGCGCCCAGGATCGTGCCCAGCACGGGGATCCACGAGTGCGGCACGCGCATCCGGTCGGCCTGCGCCTTGGGGTAGGCGTGGCCGGTCAGGTTCGCCACGGCGGCAAGGCCGTTGACCAGTGAGGCAAGAATCGTGATCGTGAGGTATGCGGTGAACATGCCTCACGGACGAGACAGCCCTGCGCTTAGTGACGCGCGGTGACCTGAGTCACACCGGTCAGCTTGTGCCGATTGCTCACGACATGCAGCGTCGCGATCGCCCCGTCCACCAGATGCGGCATGACCGCCAGCACAGGCGTGCGCCCGGAGTAGACGACAATCGCGGGGCCGCCGTTGACGTCAAGCACGCTGGCATCCGAGCCTTCCGGCAGTTGTCGCGACAAGACCACGATCGCCCGCGCCACACGCTCCAGGCCGTGGATCGGTTTGCGGGGCGCGAGGGTGAAGCCGCCGCCATCGCTGACCAGTGTCACGTCCGGTGCCAGTATCGCCATCAGAGCCTTCAGATCGCCGCCCGCGCAGGCGGCCAGAAAGCGTTCGGTGGCAACCCTTCTGGTGGCCGGGTCGGAGTCGTAGCGGCGGCGGCGCGCGTGCACCGCGTGCTTGGCGCGGTGGGCGATCTGCCGCACGGCGGCGTCGCTGCGGCCGACGATGCGGGCGATTTCGGCGGTACCGTAGCCGAACACCTCACCGAGCACGAACACCGCACGCTCCACCGGCGACAGCGTCTCCAGCACGAGCAACATGGCGGTCGACACCGAGTCTGCCTGCGCCACGTCATCGGCCACGTCGGGCGCGGTCAGCATCGGCTCGGGCAGCCACGGCCCGACATATGATTCCCGCCGCACACGCGCACTGCGCAACCGGTCGATCGCCAGCCGCGTCGTCACGCGCACCAGATAGCCTTCAGCGTCTTTGACACCGGCCGCGTCGACCCGGCTCCAGCGCAGCCAGGCGTCCTGCACGACGTCCTCGGCATCGGTCACACTGCCCAAGACCCGGTAGGCCACGGCCTGCAGCAACCCGCGATGGGCACTGAACACCCGCTCCGCCTCCGACTGCCTGAGCGTGCCTCGCATACGCCCAACCTAGCGCGCCCGAAGCGGGCGCCTGCTCATGTGCGGCCGAGCAGGGTGAGCGCCGCGTCCTGGTCGGCGGTGGAGCCGAGTTCGCGGGCCAGCACGAGGCTGCGTTGCAGGGCGCCTCGCGCGGCGGCGGTGCGGCCCTGGGCCAGATAGGCTTCGCCGAGCCGGCGCAGCTCGATTGCTTCGCCTTCGCGGTCGGCGATTTCGCGGCAGATGGTGATGGCTTGCACGAGTTCTTTGACGGCGGGGTCCGGATGGCCCGTGCGGTGGTGCAGCCAGCCGAGGTTGCCCAGGGCGATAGCCTCGCCGCGACGGTAGCCGAATTCGCGGCTCAGTTCGAGGCTTTCCTTCAGGTATCCTTCGGCTTCCCCGATGCGGTCGGGTTGGTAGCCTGCGGCCACGCCGACGCTGCAGAGGGTGTAGGCCTGGCCGAACCGGTCGCCGAGCTGTTCGAAGATTTTAAACGCTTGGGTGTACGCCTCCTGCGCCTGCGCCAGCCGGCCTGCCAAGCGATGCACGGCCCCGATCAGGTGCAGCACCTGTGCCTCACCTGTGCGGTCGCCCGTCTCGCCGCAGATGCGCTGCGCCCGGCTCAGGGCCGTCATCGCGGGAGCCTCGCGACCCAGCCGACGGTAGGTGCTGCCGGTGGCGCGCAGCACTGCGGTCTGCCCATGCCGGTCGCCCAGCGCGTCCATGATGGACAGTGCGTCGTCGAGATAGCCGAGCGCGTCCTCGAACCGGTCCAGATTCAGGTGCAGCTCGCCCATCCCGCGCAGCAGATATGCCTCGCCCACGCGATCGCCCGCCGCAACGCACGCCTGCAGGGCCGCCTCGTGCGTGATGCGCCAGTCCTCCAGGTACTCCCTGAGCTCAAAAAATCGGGTCACGGTCACGGCGAGGTTCCATGCCGGCTCGACCAGGCCCGCGCTCGCGGCTTGCCGCACGGCCGAGGTCAGACCGCCCCGTTCGGCTTCGTGCCACCGCACCGGATCGCGCGTCAGCTCGTCGATCTCGCCCGGCTCCCAGCCGTTCCAGCGAGGCGCGGTCTGCGGTGCCACGCGGTGGAATCCGCCGGGCATGCGTTCATATGCCGCGTCGGCCAGCGTGAGCCAGCCACCCAACAGCCGCCGGAGTCCACTGTGGTCGGACGGCGCCCGTTCCCGCGCGAGATCCCTGACCAAATCATGCATCTTGTACCGGCCCGACTCCGCCTCGACAAGCCGGGCCTCGACGAGCCGTTCCAGCGGTTCCTCCGCCCGCGCCGCGGGCAGATCGAGCAGCGGGCCGGCCGTCCACGCGGGCAGATGCCCGGAGTCCACCGTGCCGAGCAGCCCGAACAACCGCTGGTCCATCGGGTCGAGCGCGTCCACGCTCAACGCCACGCTGGCCCGCACCGCCAGGTCGCGAGTGGACAGTGCGTCCAGCCGCCCGCTCTCGTCGGCCAGCCGCGCCGCCAAACGGGCCACGGGCCAATGCGGCCGGGCGGCCAAGCGGGCCGCCGCGACCCGGATCGCCAACGGCAGATATCCGCAACGTTCGGCCACCGCGAGACAATCGGGCAGCGCATCGGCGACCCGTTCGGGCCCGAGCGCCATGCGCAGCAGGTCGAGCGCCTCGCCCGGCTCGAACACGCCGAGGTCCACCTCCTGCGCCCCGATCAGCGCCGCCATCCGGCGCCGGCTGGTCAGGATGACCGCGCAGCCGGGTTCGGCGGGCAGCAGCGGCCGCAGCTGCGCCTCGCCCTCGGCGTTGTCGAGCACCACGAGCACACGCCTGCCCGCCGTCCGTGCGCGGTACAGCGCGGCGCGCTCATCCGGATCGGCCGGGATGCCGCGCGGGTCCTCGCCCAGCGCGCGCAGGAATCGGGCCAGTACCTCCGCCGGGTCCAGCGGCCGGTCGACCCCGCGCAGGTCGGCGAACAGCTGGCCGTCGGCGAACCGGTCCCGCACCATGTGCGCCGTGTGGATGGCCAGGCTCGTCTTGCCCGTCCCCGCCGCACCCGAGATCGCCACGATGATCGGGGCGGTCTCGACCGGGCCGGTCAGTTTCGCCGCGAGCTTGCCGGCCAGCTGAACACGCGCCACGAAATCGGGCATGTCCATCGGGAGCATCGCCGGCCGCGCCGGGCCGGAAGGCTCCAACGTCGTGTCCAATGTGGAGTCGCCGTCGAGCACCAGCCGGTTGAGCCGCTGCAGCTCCGGTCCGGGCTCCAGGCCCAGCTCGTCGATCGACAGCGTGCGCCCCTGCCGGAAGGTCTCCAGCGCCTCGGCCCGCCTGCCCGTGCGATACAGGGCCAGCATGAGCCGCTCGCGCAGTTCCTCCCGCAGTGGCTCCTCCGTGACGCGCTGGCGCAGCAGCGGCACCAGATCGGCATGCCGGCCCAGCGCGAGCCGCACGTCGAACAGCTGCCGTTCCGCGGCGACCCGCTGCTCGGCCAGCTCGGTGACGGCGGCCTGAAAACCGCTGCCGTGCGGATCGCCGGGCAGCGTCACGTCGGCGAACGGCCCGCCCCGCCACAGCCCCAACGCCCGGTCGAACTCCTCCGCGGCCTCGGCGAGGCTCCCGGCCCGTACCAGATCAACAGCGGCGGCAACCCGGTTGGCAAACCACTCGGAGTCCACTTCGGACAGTCCGGCGGCCAGTTCGTAACCACCCGGGTGGGTGACGATCGCATCGTCGCCCAGCACCCGCCGCAGCCGCCACACCACGGTCTGGATCTGACCGACCGCCGTGTCGGGCGGGTCGTCGCCCCACAGCGCGCGCAGCAGGTTGTCGATGGACGTGAGCCGCCGCCCGTTGGCCAGCAGCATGGCCAGCACCGCCCGCTGCCGGCGGCTGCGCATCGTGACCGGCCGCCCGTTGATGACCGTCAAGAGTGGGCCGAGAACCCGAAAAGTCACCATCTCGGGCACACCCTACCACCGGCGTCGAATCAATTTAGATGCGTAATCGTGCACCTCTCACAAGAACGTCGGCGTCCGACATGGAAGACCAAATTCACCTACCCGACCGGAGCTACCGATCAACGCCATGGTCATAGTCCTATGGCGTGGGCGGTTCGCGGCCCGCCTCGCCGCGCAACAACCGCACTATGCGGCATAGGCCGCGATCTCAGCCGCGGCGGCCGCGTCCGCTCGTCGCGGCTGAAGGGTGCCAGCCCGGCCTGGCCGGGACCGGCCCGCGCACCTGCCGGTAGTGGTCGAAGGTGCTGTCGAGCACGCCTTCGCCACGGCTCAGTGATGGCAGCAGCTGCTGCAGCTCGTGCACCCGGGTCGCGGGCACGTCGGCCTCCAGCTCGGCGGACGCCCCGCGCAGCCGCGACGCTTGGACGATCCCGCCGAGCCGGGCCACGACCGGCATGACCGCACTGAGCACATCGCCCGGGACTTCGACGTGCACGCGATGGATCGGCTCGTGCACGTTCGTCCCAGCCTGCCGCAGCGCCGCCAGCAACACCAGCGGCGCGAGATTGCGGAAGTCTCCGGCCGAACTGGACGACTTGCTCCACCCGTACGGCGGCGGCGGCGTGTATCCCGAGTGGGTCAAGGTGACCACGCAGTCGGTGACCTCCCAGCCGTGCAGCCCATGCCGCAGCGTCGCGCGCACCGACTCCTCAACCGCCTTGATGAACGCCAACGGCAGCGACCCGAGCTCGATGCCCAGCCGGAACCGCACTGCCGACCCGACCGGCCCCGGCTCGACGCGCAGCCCGACGGTTGCCCGGAACGGGTTGCCGTCGCCGCCCATGAACTCCGCCGCGCTGCCCGTGCCGCGCGGCCGTTCAATGTAGACGGTCGTGGTTTCCTGGAACGAAACCTTGATGCCGAAGTCCTGGTGCAGAGTCGCTTCCAGAATCTCTTTTTGTATCTCTCCGTAAAGCGATACCGCGATTTCCTCCCGCAGTTCGTCGCGGCGCAGGCCGATCAGCGGGTCCTGCTCCGCCAGTTCGGCAAGCGCGGCATACAGCGGGCCACGGTCGGCGGGCCGGCTCGGCACGACGACCGCCTCCAGCGTGGGCGGCGCGAACGAGCGTCCCATTAGGACAGGAGATGCCCCGATGGTGTCACCGATACGCACGCCTCGCAGGCCCGTGATCTTCGCGATCTGCCCGGCCGTGACCGAGGCGCGGCGCACGAGACCCCCGCGCTCGAACACCTCGATCCCGGTGACCGTGCCCCACGGCAGGCGCTCGCGCACACCGATGGCTCCGGCGAACATGCGCACGTAGGCCGTACCGCGCTCCATTTTGAACACCACACCGGATGGCTCGGCGGCGGGATCACCCGCGGCCGCCGGCAGAATCTCCGTGATGCCACCGATCAGCTCGTCGATGCCGGCGCCCGTGATGGCCGAACCGAAGTACACCGGGTACACCAACGCCTTTCGCGTATGCGAAGCCAGCGCGCGGCGCAGATCGCCCGGCGGCGTGCCGTTGACATAGGCGGCCAGCAGGGTGTCGTCGTGTTCGGCGAGCACCTCGAGCGGCGGTTCGTGCGGCGTGAACCCGGCGTCCCGGCCGCCGAGCCCGCCGACCGTCCCCATTGGAGCGATCGCCGGGGTCAGCCGGTCGGCGATCTCCGATAGCAGGGTGTCGTACCGCGAGCCCGCCCGGTCGATTTTGTTCACGAACAGCAGCGTCGGCAGGCGCATCCGCTGCAGCACCCGCATCAGCACCCGCGTCTGCGCCTGGACCCCCTCGACCGCCGAGACGACCAGGATCGCCCCGTCGAGCACGCCGAGCACCCGCTCCACCTCCGCGATGAAGTCGGGGTGGCCGGGCGTATCGATGAGATTGACGGTGACATTGCCGACGACGAACGACACCACGGCCGACTTGATGGTGATGCCGCGTTGGCGTTCCAGGTCGAGCGTGTCGGTCTGGGTGCTGCCCGCGTCGACGCTGCCGATTTCGCCGATCACCCCGGCGGTGTGCAGCAGCCGCTCGGTCAGGCTGGTCTTACCGGCGTCGACGTGGGCGAGGATCCCGAGATTGAGCGTGCGTTCCAAGCGTCATGTCCTCTGCGTGGGAGACGGTGTGCAAGCGGGTGGACATGAGCGCTGCTCGCATCGGAAACTCC
Source organism: Allorhizocola rhizosphaerae (assembly GCF_003426775.1). Lineage (GTDB taxonomy): Bacteria > Actinomycetota > Actinomycetes > Mycobacteriales > Micromonosporaceae > Allorhizocola > Allorhizocola rhizosphaerae. Next base: position 43,570 of record NZ_QJUG01000017.1, read on the forward strand.
CCTCCCTGGGACAAGACGAATACGCCACTCACTACATCAAGGATCGCTGGCGGCCCGCAACGGGTTTTCGCGCGTGGCGCGCGTCACGCAGTAGGAGAGGCGACACAAGCGCGACTTAAGCCATCGAAACCTGCGATCGTATTGCGCGTTGTCCACCCCCACAGAACACAGGAGTCCACAATGGACCGGCGCCGCTTCCTCGCCCTCACCGGGGGCCTGGGTCTTGGCACCAGCATCGCCAGCCTCACCGCAGCGGGTTCCGCGAGCGCGGCGGGCTACCCCTATTTCAACCGGCGGATCCCGGACGAGGCGCACACCCAGATCGGCGCCATGTCCGCGCAGGGCATCACGTCGTTCTCGTTCACGCCGTCCAACGGCTGGGTGATCGTCACGCAGAGCGGAGGCTACTTCGCGCGCAACATCCCGGACGAGTGCTTCACCAAGCTCGGCCAGATGATCGCCAACGGCACAAAGATCCACTGTGTGGCGTTCCCGCCCGCGGGTGGCAACAGCTGGGTCATCACCGGCGACAACGACATGTTCGCGCGCAACATCCCCGACGAGTGCTATACCAAGCTGCTGGAGTTCTACAACGGCGGGCAGCAGGTCATGCACGTGGGCTTCCCGCCGGCGGGCGGCAACCGCTGGGTCGTCGTCGGCAGCAGCGGGTTCTACGCGCGCAACATCGACGACGAGTGTTTCCAGATGATGCGCAACCTGACCCAGGGCGGGCGCAAGGTCACCCGGGTGGCCTTCCCCTACACGGGCGGCTGGGCCGTGGTGGCGCAGGACGAGTTCCACACGCGCGGCATCGACAACGAGTGCTTCCAGCAGATGCACAACTTCGCGGCGGGCGGCTGGCAGGTGCACAACATCGCCTTCTCGCCCGTGAACAACGGATGGTCGCTCATCAGCCGGGGCAAGGCACCGGTCCTGCCGGCCGACAGAGCCCGCCAGGTCGAGGCCAACGTCGGCGGCAAGGACATCTGGGCCAGGATGGCCGACTACAAGACGCCCGGCGCCGCCATCGCGGTCGTGGTCGGCAACCAGATCGCGTGGTCGACCGGATACGGCTGGCTGGAGGCCGGGCAATCGGGCGCGGTCCACCCCGAAAGCGCGTTCCAGGCCGCGTCGATCAGCAAGGCGGTGAGCACCGTCGGGTTCCTGCGGCTGCTGCAGGGTTCGCAAACCCTGATGCTGGGCAGCGACATCCGGCCGCTGCTGGGCTGGCAGCTCGGCCAGCGGGCGTGCGTGACGGCCAACACCGGGCCGACGATCGACCAGCTGCTGGGCCACCGGGGCGGGGTCATCGGGCGCGGGTCGACGTCGCCGGCGAACGTGTGCTCCGGCTTCACGATGAACGTGGGTGGCGGGTTCGCGGGCTACGGTCCCAACGCGAACGTGCCGACACTGCTGCAAATCCTGAACGGACAGGGCAACTCGCCGAAGATCGAGCTGAGCACCGAGCCGGGCGCGGCGTTCTATTACTCGGGCATGGGCTTCGAACTGCTGCACCGGATGCTGGAGCAGCAGACCGGGCAGACGCTTGCCGCGTACATGCAAAACAATGTCTTCAATCAGTTGGGAATGAACAACAGCAGCTTCTCGCTCACGCCGGGCTTCGAGCTCGCGGCCGGGCACACCACGGGCGGCGCCGTCATCGCGGGAAAGCGTTACCGCTACCCGGAATCGGCCGCCGCCGGGCTCTACACCACCGTCGTCGACCTGTGCCGGCTGATCCGCTGGATCAACCAGGCGTGGACATCGCCGGGCAACATCGCCGGGCCGCTCAACAAGACGTGGGTCACCACGATGCTCACGCAGGGCGTCACGCCGGGCATGGGGCGCGGCTTCTTCACCGCCAACGCGGGCACCAACAACTTCCTCTACACCCACAACGGCTCCAACTATGGATTCAAAACCAATTTCGTGGGATACCCGAACCTCGGCGCGGGCTTCGCGGTGATGGCCAACGGCGACGACGGGGGCCTGGTCAACGAGATCAGCAACTCGATCAAGGCGGTCTATGGCTGGAGTTGACCCAGGCCGGGTCACCTGCCCACCCATGCGTATGAATAATTCCTGCACCCGTGGGTAGGCGTGCGTTATGACCGAGACGAGAGAGGCCGGCCACATCACCGGCACCAAGGACAAGGACTACAACATCCTCTGGTTCACCGAGACCTGCCTGGACAACGTGCTGCGGCTGGAGACATACATCCGCGACGCGGAGGAGGCGGGCGACGGTGAGCTGGCCGATTTCTTCAGGAAGGCCCAGGCCGAGAGCCGCAAGGGTGCGGAGCAGGGCAAACAGCTGCTGCGCACGCGACTGGGCTGACCGGAGCGAGTCAGGCCCGCCCACGCAAAGCCGGGCGGGCCTGCAGCACGGAGAGGATATGGCGGTCGTGACCCCTATCCGACACCAAAAGCCGTTGCCGCCTTACATGGAGGGTCATTACCGTTTTCACGGTACGCCGTCGAGCCGAAGGGAGGTCAGGACAATGCCCAATGTTCTGCGCTCCCGCCGCGCTCCGGCGTTTCCGCGGGTCTGATCGGGAGCGCCGCTTCCCGAAGGATCCTCAATGAGTTTGCAAGCCACACAAGACGAAGCCATGCGCCGCCGCAGGCCCAACCACGCCGAGCGGACCGCCCAGACCCACGCCGCGTTCCTGCTGCCGCATCTGCGGCCGGGGATGGCCTTGCTGGACATGGGCTGCGGCCCTGGCACGATCACCGCGGGCCTCGCCGCAGCGGTCGCTCCCGGCATGGCCACCGGCATCGACCTGGACCCACCGCCCATGCCTCCGGCGGGTGTGCAGATTATCGCGGGTGACGTCACTGACCTGCCGCACGAGGACGGGTCGTTCGACGCGATCTACGCCGGTGCGCTGTTGCAACACCTGGCCGACCCGTTACTGGCGCTGCGCGAGGCGCGCCGCGTCTCCCGGCCCGGCGCGGTGATCGGCGTCGCCGACGCCGACTGGGACGGCGAGCTGCTGTATCCGACCAACGCCGTGCTGCGCCGCTCGATGCGGGTGGCCCGAAAGCTACGCCAAGGCACGAGCCCGTTCGTGGGCAAGCAGCTTCGGCACCTGCTCACCGAGGCGGGTTTCGTCCGGGTCGAGGCGTCCGCCCGTGCCGGCCACCATGGCACGCCGGACGAGACCCGCCAGTTCGGCGCGTTCACCGCTTCGCTGTTTCGCTATCCGGCCGCGGCGCAGCGGGCGATCGCGCAGGGCTGGGCCATGGCCCACGAGCTTGAGGAGATGGCCGCGGCGTGGGAGGCGTGGGGGAGTCACCCTGGAGCGTTCGTGGCCCGATTTTGGTGTGAGGTGGTGGGCTGGGTGGAATAGGCCCCTCGCTCCCCTCCGCCATATTCATCATATCGGCCTGTCAAGCGGTCCGAATCGCCCCAGAAAACGATTTTTTGGCCCCTGGCCAGCGCATACGCTCGACCAGTCCGAGCCGCCGACCCGGGGAGCACTGTGTCCGAATCAGCAGCACACCAGATCACCATCGAACAACAGGTCGTCGACAAGGTTTACGCGCGCCTTGAGGTCATGCGCGAACAGGCGAAGGAGCTGAAGAGCGAAGGGCACCGGCGCGCGACGTCAGGCCCGGTGGCCGGCCTGGTCGAGCGGGATGCCATGGTCCTGCGCGCCGCGGCCAAGCTGTCCGATCTGGACAGACAGGAGGAGGGCATCGTCTTCGGCCGGCTCGACTTCGACGACGGCGACACCTACCGCATCGGCCGGTTGGGCGTGCGCGACGAGGACCGTGAGCCGCTCGTCGTGGACTGGCGCGCGCCCGCCGCCGCGCCGTTCTACCGGGCCACGCCCGGCGAGCCGCTCGGCGTGGAGCGCCGCCGGATCATCATGTGCGAAGGTCCCAGGGTGGTCGGCCTCGACGACGACGTGCTGTCCGAAAAGGACATCGACGGCGTGGTCGGCGAGGGCGCGCTGCTGGCCTCGCTCAACCGGGCGCGTGGCGAGCACATGCGCGACATCGTCACCACGATCCAGCGCGAACAGGACGAGGCGATCCGGGCACCCGCCCACGGCGTCACTCTGATCACCGGCGGTCCGGGCACCGGCAAGACCCAGGTGGCCCTGCATCGCGCGGCCTACCTGCTCTACACCGATCGCGGGAAGTTCGCCGACGGCCGGGTGCTGGTAGTCGGCCCGTCGACGGTGTTCACCGAATACATCGGGCGGGTGCTGCCTGGTCTCGGCGAGGACAGTGTCCACTTGCGAGCGGTCGGCGAGCTGTTCGAGGGCGTCGTCGCGACCCGGCGTGACCCCGCCGAAGTGGCCAAGTCCAAGGGCGACCTGAAGATGGTGCGGATGCTGACCGAGCTGGCCTGGGACACCCCGCCGAGCGCGCCGGATCACCTGCGCGCCCTTGACGCCGACGACCTCGCCAAGGCCCGCGTCGAGATACGCAAGAGGTGCGAGGCACAGGGCATCAAGCCCAACGGCGCCCGCCCGGTGGCGGCGAAGGTGCTCTCGGAGATGTTGGACGGGAAGGAAATCCCGGAAGCCTTCTTGAACGCTTGGTGGCCGCCGCTCACCCCGCAGGACGTGCTTCCCGCGCAGCACGGCGAGTGGTCGGTGGACGACATCCCACTGCTCGACGAGCTCGCCGAGATTCTGGGGAAGCCGTCGTCTGTCAATCCGAGAGTGCCCGAGTGGCAGCTGCGTGAGCTGAGAAGCGGGGCCCGGCTGGCCGAGACCTTCGTGATGAGCTGGAGCCTCAACGACGGTTGGCAACTGTTCGCGCCCGGACTTCCCACGCCGATCGCGGTCTCGGGTCAGTCCATCGACAACAACGGCTATTGGGCGGCCCAGCGCTGGGCGGCCGCGATCATCCTGCGCGAGGGGCACAAGGTGACAAGCTGGATCGACGGCTTCGACCCCTACGGCGAGGAGGGCTACGTGCCGGTGTTGGCCGAGCCGCTGCCCGTCGCCGTGGCCGAGGAGCCCGTCGAGGACGCATACTTGCACGTCATCCTCGACGAGGCGCAGGATCTGTCGCCCATGGAGTGCCGCATGATCGCCCGCCGTGCGGCTCACGCATCGATGACCATCGTGGGTGACCTCGGCCAGGCGACCCATCCGCTGGCCGCCCGATCGTGGCCGGAGTTGGTCCGGCGGCTGGGCAAGCGCGAAGCCAGGGCGCTCGACCTGCCCACCGGCTACCGCGTGCCACAGATCATCGCCGACTTTGCCGCCCGTGCCCTGGCGCCCGAGATCGAGCCCACCCGCTCCTTCCGGCCCGGCGGCGCGCTGGAGATCCGTCAGGTGGACGACCTCGCCGAAGCGGTGGCGCAGGAGACGGGCACGGTCATCGCACCCGACCACCTGGCCGCTTCCTTGAACGCGGTACCGGTCAGTCAGGTCAAAGGCCTGGAATATGACCGCGTGGTGTTGGTCGAGCCCGCCGACATCGTCGCCGCCGAACCCCGCGGCATGAACCGGCTCTACGTCGCCCTGACCCGGGCCGTCGCGGAACTGGTCATCCTGCACACCAAGCCATTGCCCGAAAATCTCCAGCGATGAATCGGGTCGCCGCGTGTCTCGTGTAACGTGGCGTGCCTCTCGCGCCACGACCAGGCACGAGGCAATGGCCCTCGCCCCAGCGGGTCGCAGAACGAGCTCACCCACCGTTCACCAGCGCCGACGGACATCGTTTATCCTTCACGCCTATGTCGGCAAGTCTTTCGCCGCGCCTCGCCGCGATCGTGCAGGCGCTTCCGTTCAAGCCCGACTCGCGCATCCTCGAAATCGGATGTGGGCCGGGCGCGGCCGCACGGGCGATCGCGGCCCAACTGACTGGCGGCCACATTCTGGCCATCGACCGATCCGCGGCCGCCATCGCCCAGGCAGAGGGCGCCTGCGCCGAGGAGATCGCTTCCGGTCGCATGAGCGTGCGTCAGGTACCGGCTGAAGAGTTTGTCCTGCAAGCAAACGAAGAACCATACGACCTCGTGTTCGCCGTCCGCGTCGGGGCGCTTGACGGGCGGCATCCGCAACTCGGTGAGCGGGTGCTGCAGCGGATCGCCGCGGCGACCACACCGGGCGCGAGGCTGTTCATCGACGGCGGCGACCCGCTTCGTGAACTGCCGATCCCGCGGCAGTCCTGAGCCGGCCGGGTGACGCTGCGGCACGGTGCCGCAGCGTCACTGCCGTCAGAGGCCGAAGTGGGCCGCGATGCCCTGGGCGTGCCCGCGGGCGGTGGCGGTGAGGAAGTCGGCGCGCTTGAGCAGGTTGGCGTCGGCGAGCCGGTCCACGAACAGATTCTCGGTGAGCACGGCCGGCATGACCGTCTCGCGCAGCACGTGGAAGTTGGCGGTCTTCATGCCGCGATCCGTTACCGCGGCGATGGTACGCATGTTGGCCAACACTCGCGAATGGACATTGCTGTGCAGGCGCAGGGTGACCCCGGCCGTGCCGGGGTAGCGGAAGCTTTCGAATCCGGTGCCGCCGCCCGCGTTGCAGTGGATGCTGACGAAGATGTCGGCGCCCCAGGCGTTCGCGTCGTCGGTGCGGTAGGTGAGGCTGCGGGTCACGTCGGTCGTGCGCGACATGCGGATCGAGACCCGGCTACCGTAGGTGGAGGTCAGGATGTTGCGCACCTGCAGGGCGATGTTGAGCGTGAGATTTTTCTCCTGCAGGCCGTTGGCTACCGCTCCAGGTTCGGTGCCGCCGTGGCCGGGATCGATGTAGATCTTCGGTACGGCGGCGTGTGCCGTGCCTGCCGCGATCCAGGGCGCCACCGCAAGGCCCGCGGCGGTCGCGAGGATGGTGCGCCGCCCGAGGGGTTTGCTTGTCATGGATACCTCTCGATGGGGTGGGAAGTCTGGCGCCGAGACTATAACCGCCATCGATGAACGCGCGGGAGCTTTTCGGTTTCCGCCGAAGTGGTCTCAGCCGTGCCAGGAGCGCCACAGGTCCGCATAGGACCCGTTGGCTGCGATGAGCTCGTCGTGGCTGCCCAGCTCGGTGATGCGCCCGCCGTCGAGCACCGCGACCCGGTCGGCGTCGTGCGCGGTGTTGAGCCGGTGCGCGATCGCGATGACGGTGCGTCCGGTCAGCACCGCGGCCAGGGCCCGTTCGGTGCGCCGGGCCGTGGTCGGGTCGAGCGCGGCAGTCGCCTCGTCGAGGATGAGCGTGTGCGGGTCGGCCAGCACCAGCCGCGCCAGCGCCAGCTGTTGCGCCTCCGCCGCGCCGAGCTCGCGCGCGCCGTCGCCCAGCGCGGTCTCCAGACCCTCCTCCAGCGCCAGCGCCCAGTCGGCACCGACCGTGTCCAAAGCGGACAGCAGCTGGGCGTCCGTGGTGTCGGGGGCGGCGAACTTCAGGTTGTCGCGCAGCGTGCCGATGAAGACGTGATGCTCCTGTGTGATCAGCGCGATCCGGCGGCGCCGCTCGGCCGGGTCGAGGTCGGTGACGGGACACCCGCCGATGCTGACCACGCCCGACCGTGGGGCGTCGATCCCGGCCAGCAGCCGGGCCAGGGTCGACTTGCCCGCGCCGGACGGGCCGACGATGGCCAGCCGTTCGCCCGGCCGGACCTCCAGATCGATGCCGTGCAGCACATCGTGACCGTCCGAATAGGAGAATTGCGCGCCGCGCACGACCAGCTCTCGTCCCTCCGGCGCCACGGCCCGCCCGCGCGGCTCGGGTGGCACCTGCCCGACGCCGAGCACGCGGGCCAGCGAGGCGAGGCCGCGCTGGGCCTGTTCGATCCATTGGAGCAGCCGGTCGAGCGGGTCTATCGCCTGCTGCATGTACAGCGCGGCCGCGATCACCCCGCCGAGCGTGACCATGCCGCGGCTCAGGAAATAACCGCCCGCGAGCAGCACGGCCGCGACCGGCAACGCGTAGCTGGCCTCGACGATGGGGAAGAACACCGATCGCAGCGCCAGCGTGCGGCGGCGGCCGGCCCACACCCGGGCGATGCGCTTGGTGCCGAACTCGGTGCGCGCCTTGGTCAGGCGCAGCGCCTCGACCGTGCGCGCGCCCTCGGCGGTCGTGGTCAGCGCGTCGGTCAGCTCGGCGACGGCCGCGCCCTCGGCCAGATAGGCGTCGCTGGCGCGGCGCATGTACCACCTCGTGGCCGCATACACCGTTGGCATCCCGGTCAGGGCGACCAGCCCGAGCAGCGGATGCAGCAGGAACACCGCGCCGAAGAGCAGCCCGAGCTGGGCCGAGGCGATGACCACGATGGGCACGACGTCGCGCACCGTGTTGCCGACCGCGCCGACGTCGGTCGAGCTGCGCGTGGCCAGATCGCCGGTGCCGGCGCGCTCCACGACCGAAACCGGCAGGTTGAGCGTGCGCCGCACGAAGTCCTCGCGCAGCCCGGCGACGGCCCGCTCGCCGAAGCGGTGGCCCAGATATTGCGCCCACCGGTGCAGGAGCCCCTGTGCCACCACGCATCCGGCGATGGTCAGGGCGAGACGGTCCACAGTGGACGCTCCAGCACCGGCCACGACCGCGTCGATGATCCTGCCCAGCAGCCACGGCGTGGCCAGCCCCGTGATGACCGAGGCGGTGTGCAGCGCAAGCACCACGGTGACGGCCCGGCGGTCGGCGCGCAGCAGCCCGACCAGCGCGCCGCGCACGGTGCGGCGGTCGGCGATGGGCAGCCCAGTCGTCGTCATCGGGCCACCTCCTCGATGTCGGCATCGCGCGACACCAGGGCGCGGTAGCCGTCGTCGGTCTCGGTGAGCTCGGCATGCGTCCCGACCGCGACCACGGTGTTGTCGCGCACGTGAGCCACGATGTCGGCGCGGCCGAGCAGCAGGGGAGAGGTGGCCATGACGACGGTGGTCAACCCGGCGCGGTGCTCGCGCAGCCGCTGGGCGATGCGCGCCTCGGTGTGGGCGTCCACAGCGGACGTGGGATCGATGAGGATCAGCACCTCCGGCTCGGCAAGCAGCGCCCGCGCGAGGCGGATGCGCTGGCGCTGGCCGCCGGACAGGGTGCGGGCGCGGGCGGCGACCGGCGTGTCCATGCCCTGCGGCAGCGCCTCGATCACGTCTTCGGCGGACGCGGCGTGCAGGGCGGCGGCGATTTGCGCGTCGGTCAGGTCGGGCCGGATGTGCAGGATCTCCCGCACGGTGCCCGCGAACAGATAGGAGTCGTGCTCATCGACCAGAATCCGGGCGCGCACCTCGGCCAGCGGCATGCCGCCAAGCGGGGCGCCGCCCCACGTCACGTCGGTGTTGGCATAGCGGCCCAGCCGGTCGGCCAGCGCGATCGCCTCGGCCGGGTCGGCGGCGGCGACCGCGAGCAGCTTGCCCACGGGCACACGCAAACCCGTCGCCGGATCGTGCAACTCGGAGGGCCGGCCCGGTGGTTGCGTGGTGACCGCTTCGTCCGCGCCGTCGGGCACCAGGGTGAGCAGGGCGATGATGCGCCTGGCCGACACCCGGCCGCGGATCACCTGGTACCCGCCCTCCAAAAAGAACCACACCGGCACGACGAGGATCGCCACATAGCCGTACACCGCGACCATCTGGCCCACGGTGATCTCACCGGCCGCGGTCATGCGGGCGGCCAGCCACACCACCGCCGCCAGAAACATGCCCGGGATCGCGGCCGTGCCCGCGAAGATCCAGCTGCTCACCGCACCGACCCGGTAGCCCTCGTCGCGCAGGTCCCCGGAGCGGTCCGCGTAGGCGCGGGCGAACAGGCCCCGGCCGCCGACCCCGGCGAGCACGCGCAGGCCGGCGACGATGTCGGTCGCGCGGGCGGTCAGCAGGCCGTGCTTGTGCCGGTACACCGATTCGACCCCCTCGAACCGGCGCAGCAGCGGCCCGATCCCGATCGCCATCGCGGGCACGCCCAGCAACACGAACAGGGCCAGGAGCGGCGAGATCGACCACAGCACGACGGCGGCCACGGCGTACGCGATGATCGCGCCGACGCCGGGGCCGGTGATGGTGAGCACGGCCGAGACGGTGCTGATGTCCGAGCCGCCCACGGTCGCGACCTCACCCGCGTCGAGTTTGCGCGACAACGCCGCGCCGCCACGGGAAACCGCCCGCAGCACGACGGCCGCCGAGCGGGCGGTCGCGTCCTCGCGAACGAACGTCATCGTGCGGTGCCGCATGATTCCCAGCCACGCCAATGCGACCCCGGCCGCGACGATGGCTGCCACCCACCACAGCAGTGCGGTGTGGTTGTTGGGGCGCAGGCCGTCGTCGACGGCGCGGGCGATCAGGTATGGCCGCACGGAAAGGCCCACCATCCACAGCGTCCCGATCAGGGCGCCCCGCAACACGCGCACCGGCTCGCAGCGCACCAGCCACCACATGTATCGCAGCGGGCCTCGCGTGTCGGGGATGCCGGGATCGGGGTGGGGGATAAGTGGGGGCACTCGGCCCAGGCTACCGGCCGATCAACGATCAGTGGGGGCATTTTCGGCCGTCCACCACGTATAATTCGAAGATGATCGATTTTATACGGGTCGCGCGTCGGCTGGCCATCGCCGCCAGTCTGGTGGCGGGCGTCGTGCCCGCGGGCGCGTCCGGCGCTGACCTCGCGGTCGACCTGCGTGCGCGCGATGGGATACTGCTGACGTCGATCCGCTATGACGTGTCGATAACCAACCGCGGGCCGCACTCACTCACGTCGGCCACGGTCACCGTCCGGCTCGACAGCCACGCGGCGGGCGTGTTGGGCTCGCCATGCACCTTCGACGCCGCCGCCGACGCGATGACGTGCTCCTTCGGCAGCCTCGCGGTCAACGCCACGGCCACGGTCGGCGGCTGGGTCCTCTTCGGCGACACCTTGCCACCGGGCCCGGTGGTGGCCACCGCCACCCGCACGGCCAGTAGCCCGTCCGACCCCAACGCGGCCAACGACTCCGACACGGCGACATGCCGCTACGTGCCCAACAACCAACCCCTCGACCCACCACCAGAGATGTTCTGCTGACCCACTTTTTGGTTGATCATGAACGTAAGTCCATGTTGACGGCGTGTCGCTGCACCAACTTCATGGTCGACGCCGGATCGCGCGGCCGTGTCCCGCAGCCCGGCGCCCACTATCGGGATTGGAGGGCGCGTCGGCAGATCGTGCCCGTCGGGTAGGCACGCACCCACGATCGCCGCGGCGCCTCGCGTTTGGCGTGCAGCAGGGTGAGCAGGATGCCGCGGCGCTGGGCTTCGTAGTCGCAGTCGCGCAGCGCGGCCTCGCCGATCGGGTCGATGGACGTCACCTCGGACAGGTCAATGGCCAAAACCGGTGTGGGGTACCGGCGCAGCGCCCCCACGACCGTCTTGGACAGCAGGTGGGCCGTTGCCGCCGTGAGGCTGCCGTGGGCGGTGATGGTCAGGCGATGGGGCGCGATACGCAAGCGCAGTTGAAGCATTGGCGTCACTACCGTGGCTGGAACGGGGCGTGCTCGATGGCGGCGAGGCCACCGGCGATGGCGTGGATGCGAATGGTGTCGGCGCCCGGTTTCCAGGCCGCGGGCGGTTGGTACTGCGGGTTTCGCGCGCCCGTCACCGCACCGGCCATCGTCGCGATGGCCCGGGTCTGCCCGCCGATGGCCGCGGCATAGCGGATCGCGGCGGCCGGGTCCTGGTGGTGGCGCAGGAACGCGGTCAGCGCGGCCGGCACCGTGCGCAGCGCCGTGGGGCTCGTGGCAAGTGTGGCAATGGCTTCGGCGGGCCCCGCGCGGTGCCGGGCCAGCGTGCGCACGATGGTCAGATAGTGCACCAGTTCGGGGTGCCGGGCTTGCGCACTCAGCGTGGCCAGGAACCGCTCCGGCGTCACGGCCGCGTTGGGCACGCCCTGGATGGCCATCGCGACCGCGCACGCCATGACTGCGGCCGCGGCACGAGCGAGCGGATCGGCGTGCGTCAGGGCCGCGCTGCGCCGGCCCGTGTCGGCGATGACGTCCAGGCTGGCCGGGATCAGCCCGGCGGCGACCGCCCGCACGGCGGCCGAGCTTTCGCCCGCACCCTGTCCATTTTGGAGGGTCACGGCGAAGCTGTCCTCGTCGAAGGTGCCGCGGTGTTCGGCCAGATGCCCGGCGAGGGTCAGCATCTGGCCGCATGCCGAGTCCCCGACGTCGGCGCCGCGCGCGTGTGTCGGGTGCATGACGGCGTCGAGCTGGACCGAGGTGGGCAGGCGCGTGCCGTCCAGCGGCGCGGTGATGTGGTCTGCGCAGGCGGCCAGCAGCAGGGCGTTACGGATGCGGTGCCGTAGCGGTGAGCCGGTTGCCGGTGTCGCTTGCGTGTGCACGGTGCCAAAGTCCTTCCAAAGGGTCGTGTACGGGCGCGAGCCGGGCGAGGAACTGTTGCGCCCACTGGCTGACGCCGTCGGTCAGGATCTGCCGGCGCATGAGGGCCATCGCGGCCGACGGCCGGCCCGCGTCCGCGGCGGCTTCGAGCATCGCGCGGCCGAGCGCCTCCGGCTCGTGCGGGTTGACGACGTGGGCGTGCGGCAGCTGGCCGGTACCGGAGCTGAACTCGCTGAGCACGATCCGCCCCCGCCCGTCGAGCCGGGCCGCGCAGTATTCGGCGGCGTGCGGCGTTGGCCGGTCGCGCATGGGCGTGGCGACCATGACGTCGGCGGCCAGATAGAGCGCGGTCAGGTCGGCCGCGGGCAGGTCCTGCCGTTGGTAGTGCACCGGGCAGAAGCCGGGCCGGCCGTGCTCTCCATTGATCTGCGCGACCAGCCGTTCGATCTCGGCGCGCTGTTCGGTGTCGCCCGGGCGAGCCGGTGCCAGGTGGATGAAAGCGCTGCGCTCCGGGTCGAGCAGGCCGGCCGCGAGCAGCCGGGCGAACTCCCGCAACTGCTGCACGCTGCCGTCGGCGGGATCGTCGCCGCCGGTACCGAGAAAAATAACGCCGGCGGGACGCAGGGCCAGGCGGATCCGCGCGGCGGCCGCCTGAACGCGGCGGTCGGTGGCCAGGTGGGCGATCGGCCCGGTGTCGGCGGGCATCGGCAGCGTGAGTGTCGTGATTGGACGCTGCGGCGCGGCCAGATTCACGAAGTTGGCCTCCGACCGGGGGTCCTGGAAGCCGACGACGTCCGCGGCCAGCAGACTGCGCAGGATGTCATCGCGCGCCGCGAGCGCGAGGAACGACTCCGCCGGCGGGAACGGGCTGTGCAGGGAAAGCCCGATGCGCACATCCGGACGCAGCCGCCGCAGCAGGCTCGGCACGAGCTGCAGGTGATAGTCGTGCAGCCACACGGTCGCACCGGGCGCCGCAAGCCGCGCCGCGACCCGCGCATAGCTCGCGCTGACCGCGCGATGGGCCTGCAGCCACGCCTCCTCCTGCCGCGGCAGGGCGGTGTGCCCGAAGTACACCGGCGCCAGTGAGGTGTGACAGTAGCCATCACGGTGCGCCGCTAGGGTGTGCGCGTCGACCTCGACCGGTTTGAGCCACGAGCCGTCGTGCGCGAGCGGCCGGTCCGACGCGGCCAGCCACACACCGCGCCGCGCCGCCACGGTGTGCATGAGCGCGGCACGTGCACGCCCGAGCCCACCGGCCGGGTGTCCGAGCGGGGGTGCGTCGGTGGCCATGATGAGCGCGTGCGTTCCCATGGCGGCCGTCACTGTCCACCTATGACCTGTAAGACCCGGTCCACTTTGGCCAGGCGCAGGTTACGTCGCAGTCGCTCCGACGGTGAGCGCAACGCGACCGCGCCGCCGTTGCGCATGGCCCGCCGGTGCACATCGAGCAGCAGCAGGATGCCTGCGGCATCGATGGACGGGCACTGCGCGAGATCGATGATCAGCTGCTGTGGTGCCAGCGCGATCGCCTCCTGCAGCGTGTCGTTGACCGCCGGGGCGGACAGGGCGTCGAGGTCGCCGTGGACCACGACCTCGATGGTGGGGATTCGCTGCTCGTGCACGACTCGACCCAACTCCTGCGGTGTGGCGAAGGCTTCCCAGCAACATGACAGTTGTGTGACAAACGAGCCGTTGCGGCCGGCATCAGGTAAACATGCCTGCGTGGCAGCAGTGCTGATGATCGAAGACGACGACCGGATCCGCGCCTCGCTCGGTCTGGCGCTTGAGGACGAGGGCTACACCGTGCGCGCGGTGGCCACAGCCGAGGAGGGCATGGCCGAGCAGCGGCGTGAGCCGGCCGACACCATCCTGGTCGACCTGATGCTCCCCGGCATCGACGGGTTCGAGTGCATCCGGTTGCTGCGCCGCGAGGGTGAGGTGCCGATCATCGTGGTCAGCGCGCGTGACGACACGCACGACGTGGTGGCCGCGCTGGAGGCGGGCGCCGACGACTACGTGATCAAGCCGGTGGCGGTCAAGGAGCTGTCCGCCCGCCTGCGCGCGCTGCGCCGCCGCGCCCGCTCGGCCCCGGCCTTGCCCACGCAGGCCTATCTGTTCGGCGATCTGGAGATCCGGCCGCAGGCGGGCGAGGTGCTGGTGCGCGGCGAGCAGGTGTCGCTGACCCGCACCGAGTTCCGGCTGCTGTGCGAGCTGGCCGAGCACGCCGGGCTGGTGCTGTCGCGCCAGCAGCTGCTGGAGCGGGTGTGGGAATACGACTACGGCGACGAACGCCTGGTCGACGTGCACGTGGGCCGGCTGCGGCAGAAGATCGAGGACAACCCGGCCGGCCCGCAGCGGCTGGTCACCGTGCGCGGTTTGGGATACAAACTGCACCGATGAAACGTCCAGGGCTGCGTACACGGGTCACCGTGGGGTTCGGCATCGGCGCGCTGCTGGTGTCGACCGCGGTGGCGTTGCTGTCCTACCAGCTGACCGAGGGGTTCCTGCTGCAGGAGCGGGAGCGCAGCGCGGTGCGGGCCACCTACCTTGAGGCGGGGATCGTGCGGGCCGGGCTGGCCGCCGATCATCCGGACATCGCCGGTGTGCTGCGCACGCTCGACACAGGCGGCAAGCGGCGTGCCGTGCTGCACCGAGACGGCGTCTGGTACGGGCGCAGGGCCGACTTCGGGGTCAAATCCGCGATCCCCGCCGCCCTGCAGGCGATGGTCCAGTCGGGGCAGCCGGCCGCGCAGCGCATCCGCACCGAGACCGGACCGGCGCTGGCCGTCGGCATCCCGCTGGACGGCTCGACCGCATTCTACGTCATCGATTCGATGCAGGAGCTCGACCGCTCACTGCAGGTCCTCGCGCTGGTCATGACGCTGGTGGCCGCCGCGACCACGGCCGCCGGGGCATGGCTGGGCGCCTATGCCGCGCGATACGTTGTGCGCCCGATGACCTCGGTGGTCAACGCCGCCCGCGAGATCAGCAAGGGTGACTTCACCGCCCGGCTCGACCCGGCCGCCGAACCTGACCTGTCCCGGCTGGCCACGTCGTTCAACGAGATGGTCGACCAGCTGTCGGCGCGCATGGAGCGCGACCGCCGCTTCGCCGCCGACGTCAGCCACGAACTGCGCTCGCCGCTGCAGACCCTGTCGGCCGCGGCCAGCGTGCTGTCGCGGCACACCGAGGGCATGAACCCGCGTGCGGCCGCGGCGGCGAGCCTGGTGGCCGGCGAGGTCGGCCGGTTCCAGGCGCTGGTGTCCG
>NZ_QJUG01000170.1 GCF_003426775.1 Allorhizocola rhizosphaerae
GGCGCGGGAGCCGCCGGCCGCGGGACCGGAGGCTGCCCCCGCCGCCGCCGGCAGCTGGCGTGCTCGCAGTTCACCGGGTCCGGCACCGCGCGGACCATCAGGCGTGATGACGCGCCCGCCGCAGCAAGCGCCGCAGCGATGCCTTCCAGGTGTTCACGACGGGTCACGGCGAACCGGCCGTCGACGTGAACCCACAGTCCGCGTTCCTCGGTTGGCTGGTCCTGCAACGCCCCGGCGGCTTCGCGGGCTAGATCATCCAATGCCCACCACCGGTCGCCCCGGCTGACGGCGACCGCGATCAACGGTCCGTGTTCCTCGATCATGCTGGCCCACCACCGGCACGAAAGCGGCCGAGACCAGCCAGGCAGCGGGGGAAGGATCTCCACCTCGACGGGTGGGGCCGACGGCGGGATCGGCGGGATCGGCGCGGTGATCTGCCTGCTGGCCACCGAATAGGACGTGCCGGACGTGGCCTGGTGGGCGCGGATCTCTGCCTTGCGACGACGGTCGCGGGTCATCAGATGCTCCATCTCGCGGGACGCCCCACGCCCGTCCCGCCAACTGGGCTAGATGACCTGGCGGAACGCTTCTCGCGCGATTCGGGGAACCTTGTCTTCGCCGCCACGGTGGACGTGGGCCACTATGACTCGGAGCGGGCAGGCGCGCGGCTGCCGTCGAAATTGTACGCCGCCGCGACGCTGCCTCCCACAACATTGATCACTTGCTATGGCCGCGATGTCGGTGCGCAAGATCTGTATGCGGCGACCTTTTGTGCCCGATCGGTGCGGCCGCCCAGGGGCGGGGCTGACATCTGTGAGAGGGTGAGGGTATGAACCGGCTCGGTAGCGCGACCTCGCCCTACCTCCTCCAGCACGCCAACAATCCTGTGGATTGGTGGCAATGGGGAGGTGATGCCTTTTCGGAAGCCAAGCGGCGGGACGTCCCAGTGTTGATCTCAGTGGGATATGCGTCCTGCCACTGGTTACATTCCGAACTTGTCATTGGTGTCACGTCATGGCGCACGAGTCGTTCGAGGATGAGGCGGTCGGTCGCCTGGTCAACCAGGGGTTTGTCGCGATCAAGGTGGATCGTGAGGAGCGGCCGGACGTCGACGCGGTTTACATGACCGCGACGCAGGCGATGACCGGGCAGGGCGGCTGGCCGATGACCGTGTTCGCGACGCCCGATGGGCAGCCGTTCTACTGTGGCACCTATTTTCCCAAGCCCCAGTTTGTGGCCCTGCTGAACGCGGTCAAGGACGCTTGGGACAACCAGCGCGAGGCCGTGCTGGCGCAGGGTCGCACGGTCGTGGAGGCGCTCCGGTCGAACGTGCTGTCGGCCGAGCCGAAGGGTGTGACGCCCGAGATGCTCGCGCGCGCCGCCCGCACACTGAGCAAATCCTACGATCAGGTGCACGGCGGCTTCGGCGGCGCACCGAAGTTCCCGCCGCACATGCTGCTGCTGTTCATGTTGCGCCGCGACGAGGCCGACGTGGTCGAGATGGCGCGCCATACGGCCGAGGCGATGGGCCGTGGCGGGCTGTTCGATCAGGTGGGCGGGGGATTTCACCGCTACACGGTCGACCAGACCTGGACGGTGCCGCATTTCGAGAAGATGTTGTACGACAACGCCTTGCTCCTTCGCGTCTATACCGAGCTGTATCGACTCACCGCAGACCCGTTCAGCCTCCGCATCGCGCAGGACGTCGCCGGCTGGCTGCGGCGCGAGATGCGTACCAAAGAAGGAGGGTTTGCTTCGGCTCTTGACGCGGACACCAATGGGGTCGAGGGGCTCACTTACGCCTGGAATCCCGCCCAGTTGCGAGAGGTTCTCGGCGACGAGGATGGCGCCTGGGCCGCCGATTTGTTCGGCGTCACCGAGGCGGGCAACTTCGAGCATGGCCTGAGCGTGCTGCGCCTGATGCGCGATGTGGATGACGCCGCACCGGAGGTGACCGAGCGCTGGCGCACCATCCGTGCCCGACTCAAAGACGTGCGCGACAAACGTCCCCAACCGCCGCGCGACGACAAGGTCGTGGCTGCGTGGAACGGGCTCGCGATCACCGCGCTCGCCGAGTATTCCCGCGTCTGCAAGGACGACGCGGCCCGCACCGCCGCGATCGAGGCCGGTGAACTGCTGGCTCGTGTTCACGTTGACAGCGGCCGGCTCAAGCGCGTGTCCCGGGACGGCAAGGCCGGCGACCCGGTCGGCGTGCTGGAGGACTACGGCTGCGTTGCCGAGGCGTTCTGCGCCCTGCACCAGATAACCGGTGATGGCCGATGGCTGCGGGAAGCCAAAGGGCTGCTCGACACCGCGCTCGCCCGTTTCGGCAACGGCAAGGGCGGGTTCTTCGACACGGCCGATGATGCGGAGCGGCTCGTGACCCGGCCGGCGGACCCGACCGACAACGCGACGCCGTCGGGCCTGTCCAGCCTCGCCGGCGCGCTGATCACCTACACCGCCCTCACGGGTGAGACCGCCTACCGTGAGGCTGCCGAGCGCGCGCTCGGGACGATAGCCCCGCTCCTGGAAACCCATGTCCGCTTCGCGGGCTACGCCGCAGCCGCCACGGAGGCCATGCTCAGCGGACCGTACGAGATCGCGATCGCGGGCCACGACCCCACCGAGCTGCTCGACGCGGCCGTCAAGCTTGCCCGCAAGGGGGCCGTGATCGTCGCGGGCCGGCCCGACCAGCCGGGCGTGCCGCTGCTGGCCGACCGGCCGATGATCGGCAACAGCGCCACCGCCTATGTGTGCAGGGGTTTTGTCTGCGACCGCCCGGTCACCACGACTGTCGAACTCGCGACAGTACTGACTTGACGGGCCAGACAGTACTAACTTAACGGGCTATTCGGACAATTGTGGCTAGGCTCTTTGGTCATGGCTGGCCTTGCCGCACTGCTGAGCTTCGGCTCCGACCGCACCACGACCCAAACCATCGAAGCCCTCTCCGAAGCCCTCGCCCCGCGCGGCACCGACGCCGCGACCGTCGACTGCGGCGCCGCGCGGCTGCTCATCCGATCGGCCCTGCCCAAGGTCCACGAATCCGCCGGGACGGTCGTCATCGTCGATGGAATCGCGGAGCCGACGAACCTGTTCACCCGGTACGCCGGCTTCGGCCCGACCGGACTCGTGCACGGGCAACACCCCTACGCACTCATCCTCGCCGACCCGGACGGCGGCGGCCTCGTGCTCGCGCGCAACCTGGACGGTCCGCCGCTGTATTACGCCCGCACCACCGGAGCGGTCGTCGTCGCGAGCGAACCCGTGGCGCTGCTCCGCGCGGGCGTCCCGGCCACGCCCAACGACGAGGTCATCGCCCGCTTCCTGGACACGGGCACGTGCGACGACGTCCCGGCCACGTTCTTCGACGCCATCCGGCGCGTGCTGCCCGGCCAGGTGGTCGAGATCGGCCGGCACACCGACGGCTGGTCGATCCGCGCCCACCCGTGCGCGGTCACCAATCCGCGCCGCACCACCGCGCGCCTGGAGGTCATGTATGCCCTCAGCGAGAGTGGTGGCCGGGCCGGCATCGCGCTCGTCGATTCCGGCCCGGCGCGGACGGCTCTGCTCGAGGCCGCCGCTGATCTGCCGACTATCGCGGCGCCTCCGCCGGTACCGCAAAATATCGATGACTTCCTCGCCGACCTCGGCGAACCGGCCCCGGACCTGGCCGATTATCTCCTCTGGGCAGCGGCTCGCGCGGCCGGCGGGGAGATCGATGTGTTGCTGTCGACCGGATCCGGCGGCCACCTGTCCAGATTGGTCGATCGAATCGCGGCGCGTTATGGTGTCGCGGTTCGTTTCCCGCTGCGGGAGCCGAAGCCCGCACCACCTCTAGCCGAAGCGCTGCAACGCATCCGGCCCGCGATCGCGGAGGCGCTGCTGTACCCCCGCTACGGTGGTGGCATTGACTACCCGACCCTGGCAACGCTTTCCACCCTTTCGCGGGCTAAACCAGCTGAGCTGCAACGAGTTTGGCGCACATATCTGGTGCAACGCTGGGTCCGGGCGCATGCCGCTGCCGACCCGAAACTGCAAGCGCCCCAAGCGAAACCCCTCACCGCCGTGTCGGGCTGGCAACGCCACGCCATCCCGGCCGCGCAGATTGCCTGGCACGTAGGCGAATTCGTCAACGCCGCCGACAAGCCCATCCGGCAGGCGCTGCGCCAACCCTGGCTGCTGATCGTCGCCGCCGAGGCGGTCGCGATCGAGCAGGGCGAGGCCCGCCCCGTCTGGGACATCACGCCCGGCCGCCTCGCCCGCGCGCTCAGCCGCCTGGGCGGCAAGCGATTTGGAAACATCGATCCATGGACGATGCAGGTGGCCCTTGAGCTTCGCGGCCGGCTCAAGCTCTGCGCCACCATGCTCTTTTCCCCGATGCGGTACCGCCAAAGCGCCCGCGAGATCCATCGCCCCCGCGAATGGGCGTGCCCGCCCGCCCACATCAGCGTCGTCGGCCCACCCCGCGACCCCGGCCGCGCCGCCACCGACATCGCGAACGAGCTGCGCCGCACCCTGCCCGACGAGATCTTCGCCACGCTGCGCGGCTGCGCGATCGTCGGCGCCGGGCGGGTGCTGGCCTGGTGCGGGCCGCAGCCCCCACCGGCCGAACTCCTTGTGCGGCTTGGCGACGGCCACGACGGCGCGATGATCGCGCTGAGCGCGCCCGCGCCCGCCTCCGGCTCACGCAAGACCTCGCGTAAACCGGCCAAACGGCGCTGACCTTAGGATGGTCGGGTGGCACGGACACACACCGGACTTCCCGTGGTCGGCATGATCGGCGGCGGTCAGCTGGCGCGCATGACCCACCAGGCGGCGATCGCACTCGGCCAGTCGCTGCACGTGTTGATCGCCGAGCAGGACGACGCGGCCGGGCTCGTCGCGCCCGAGGTCCAGCTGGGCAGCCATACCGACCTGGCCGCGCTGCGCTCGTTCGCCAAGGCGTGCGACGTGGTCACGTTCGACCACGAGCACGTGCCGGGCGAGCACATCCGGGCACTGGCCGCCGAGGGCGTGAAGGTCTTCCCGAGCGCCGACGCGCTGCACTACGCGCAGGACAAGCGGGCCATGCGGGAGCGGCTGGGCGAGCTCGGCTTCCCCGTGCCACGGTGGGAGCCGTTGACGTCGCTCGAAGCGTTCGGCCTGCCCGCGGTGGTCAAGACCGCCCGCGGCGGCTACGACGGCCGGGGCGTGTTTGTCGTGCGCGACCCGTCCGAGCCGCTGCCCGACGTCGAGCTCATCGTCGAGGAGTTGGTGCCGCTGCGGCGCGAGCTGGCCGTGCAGGTGGCCCGCTCGCCGTTCGGGCAGATAGCGGTGTATCCGGTGGTCGAGACCGTGCAGCGCGACGGGATCTGCGTCGAGGTGCTCGCGCCCGCCCCCAACCTCTCGCCGGACACTGCCGCCGCAGCACAGGAGATGGCGATCCGCATCGCGCACTCGCTTGACGTCGTTGGCCTTCTGGCCGTCGAACTCTTCGAAACCGACACCGGCCGACTCGTCATCAACGAGCTCGCCATGCGCCCGCACAACTCGGGACACTGGACCATCGAGGGCGCGCGCACGTCCCAGTTCGAGCAGCATTTGCGGGCCGTGCTCGACTATCCGCTCGGTGACACGCATCCGACCGCGCCGGCCGTGGTGATGGCCAACCTGCTCGGCGGTCCGGACGCGGGCATGGGCCTCGACGAGCGGGTGCACCACATGATGGCCGCCGAGCCGGGCGTCAAACTTCACCTGTACGGCAAGCAGATCCGGCCCGGGCGCAAAATCGGCCACGTGACGGCGCTCGGCGATGACATGGCCGATTGCCGCGCGCGGGCAGCGCGCGCGGCCCACTGGATCCAATCTGGAGAGTCGCTGTGACCGCTGTTGGTGTCATCATGGGTTCGGACTCGGACTGGGCCGTCATGCGGGGCGCGGCCGAGGCGCTGGACGAGTTCGGTGTGGCATATGAGGTCCGGGTCGTTTCGGCGCACCGCACCCCGCAGGCCATGCTCGAATACGGGCGCAGCGCGGCCGAGCGCGGGCTGAAGGTCATCATCGCCGGCGCGGGCGGTGCGGCTCACCTTCCGGGCATGGTCGCGTCGGTGACCCCGCTCCCGGTGATCGGCGTTCCGGTGCCCCTCAAATATCTGGATGGCATGGACAGCCTGCTCTCGATCGTCCAAATGCCGGCCGGAGTCCCCGTCGCCACCGTGTCGATTGCGGGCGCGCGCAACGCCGGCCTGCTCGCAGTGCGCATCCTGTCGGTCGCGGAGCCCATGCTGCTCGCAAAAATGGCGTCGTATCAAGAGTCTCTTGCCGAGTTGGTGTCCGAAAAGGACGCCGCACTGGCGAAGGAGATCGCCTCGCAGGGCTAAAACGCCTGCCTCCGGCGGCAAGATCGACTTGGCGGACTACGCGAGCGCGGCGCAGTACCTCGATGGGTACATGGCGATGACCTACGACTGTTTCGGAGCATGGGCTGCGCAGAGGCCGACCGCGCCGCACTCGCCGCTGACCTGCTACGCGGGCATCCGACACAGGGCTTCTGCGCGGAGGCGGCGATCGCCAAGCTGCGCGGCAAAGGCATTCCGGCGTCAAAAACTGTTGCTGGGCATAGGTTTCTACGGCCGCGGCTGGACCGGCGTCACCCAGGCGGCACCGGGCGGCAGTGCGACCGGCGAGGCATCAGGGATCGAGCCAGGTGTCCAGGATTACAAGATTTTGAAAACCCAATGCCCTTCATCCGGTTCCGTCGGCGGCACCGCGTATGCGTACTGCGGTGGCAATTGGTGGAGCTACGACACACCCGCCACGATCGCGAGCAAACTGGCATGGGCAAGGTCTCAGTCGCTGGCGGGCGCGTTCTTCTGGGAGCTGTCCGGCGACACGGCCAACGGCGAACTGATCAGTGCCGTTGCAGCGGGCGTGGGCCGAGCCCTTATTGGCAGGCCGGCCGCTTTCGGGTCGGCCTGCCGCCGCAACTGGCCACTCGGTCGTCGCCGCCAGGTCACCGACCCTGTGTTCGTGCAAGCCGCCGCGGGGTCGCAGTGTGCTCGGTTCCAGCCATGTGCAGGCACGTTCGTGCCGATGCCCGGCCGGTCCCCCTCGCCGATCCCCTTGAACGGGTAAGCAGGTGCTCAGTCACCGGCGTCATCGCTTCATTGCCGCAACGCCTCGATTGGCTCAATTCTCGCCGCCCGTAGCCCTGGATACAGCCCGGCAGCAACACCGACAATCGTGCCCGCCAACGGGGCAGCCAGGGTGGTTGCAGGGTCGAGCACGGCCGTCCAGGACTTGAGCACCGCGACGGCGACGACTGCGATGACGCCGAGTGCGCTGCCTATGACCCCGCCAAGCGTGCCAAGAATGGCAGACTCGCTGAGAAATTGAGCGGCGATGTGCCGAGGCCGCGCACCAAGCGAACGGCGTATTCCGATTTCAGCGGTACGCTCCAATACCGAGACAAAAGTAGTGTTGGCAATCCCAATTGCGCCAATGACCAAGCTGATCGAGGCGAGTAGAAGGAACAGCGCGTTGAGATCGCCCGCTATGTTGCCCCGTAATGAGCGTGGATCGGGAGGGGCTGTCGCCTTCAACCGGTTGGGTGCGTCTGGCCGCAGTGCAATCGAAACCTGATCGGCCACCACGCGGGCGGCGCCTAGACGTGTCTCGATCAGCATCGTTGCGGGATGCTCGATCGGCGGGCCGTAAAGAGCAAGGGCGGTCGCCGTCGGGATTATCACACTCAGCAGCAGGTCTGGAAGCCGGCGCAGATCGCTCACGATACCGATGACCGTAAAGGGTGTGCCATTGAGGAAGATAGCTGGTTGCGATTCCAGCCGCTGGATGCCGAGGCGGCGCGCGACCGCCGCACCAACTACCGCAACTCGCTCCGCCCGGCCTTCATGGAAGGCATCGTAAAGCCGACCAGAAGCGACGACCGGCCCCGCGGCCTCCAGCGCGCCGGGATCGGCCGCGTGCAAGCTGAGTCCTTCGTCGCTGGCCCCCATACCGGGTACGGCCGACATGGTGGGGTTGCGCAGCGGTAGCGGCCAGAGTAGCCCTGCGGTTACCACGCCGTCGATCGCCATAACGCGATCGTGAGCGTCCATGGGAAAACTCATCTCGTGTGAGACTCGATCGGCGCCGACATCCTCGACCCGGACCTCGGTTGCCGCGAGTTCCGTGAATCGCTTGTCGATCTGCCCAGCAGCGGTGGAGGTCAATCCCAGGATGGCAACGAACGAACCTATACCCAGCACCGTTCCCAGCATCGTCAGCATGGAGCGCCCAGGACGCTGGAGCAGGCCGGAGAGCGCTTCGCTGAACAGGTCTCTCAACGACAGACGCGAACGCCTAGACATGCAGCACACCGTCCCGCACGGTGATTATCCGATCGGCTCGTTCGGCCACATCCGGGGCGTGAGTGATGATGACGATCGTGTAACCATCTGCGTGCATCTGATCGAGGATATCCAGGATCATCGACGATGTCGCGGAGTCAAGATTACCCGTCGGCTCGTCGCACAAAAGCAAGGCCGGCTGGTTGACGAGTGCTCGGGCAATGGCGACCCGTTGGCGTTCGCCACCGGAAAGTGTGTTAGGCATTTTGAAGGCCCGATGTGATAGGCCGACCTTCGCAAGGGCTTCCGCGGCGTTGAGAAATCTCTGTCGTGCTTTGGGGCCGACGTAGAGCTGAGCCAAGGCGACGTTCTCTACGGCGGTTCGGTGGGGCAGCAAGTGGAAGGACTGGAAGACGAAGCCAATACGCTGGCCACGCAACGCTGTCCGATCAGCCTCCTTCAAGGACGCAACATCCACGCCGTCCAAGATGTAATGACCGGAGGTCGGGCGATCAATTAGGCCTATTATGTTGAGAAGCGTGGACTTTCCGGAACCTGAAGGCCCAACGATGGAGACGTACTCCCCGCGATTGATTGTCAGATCCGCCGGCTGTAGCGCATCCACCGGCGGCGGCCCCGGATAGGTTCGGCCGACACCGGCGCATTTGACGACGACGGTCATTGCCCGATCACGACGCGGTCACCCTCCTGCAGCGACACCCCAACGGGGATGATCTCGACGTAGCCATTTGCTGACACTCCTGGCCGCACTTCCACAGTGGTCTGCGATCCATCCGGATTTGCTACGGAAACGGTCGTTCGGCCGTCTGCCGACGCGCTGATGGCGGCCACCGGAACCACCAGGACCTCACTGCTGGTCTGGGCGGCGGTAACCGTCAGCCGGACGTCAAGCCCATTCCAGTCCTGCGGCAAGTCCGCTTTTGGGACAACAGTCATGGGAAAGTAAGGCGCACCCGACGGACCTCCTTCGCCCTTGTCTACGGTCAACTCGCCCACCGACTCCACGACGCCTTCGGCAGTCAGGCCCTTCGCTTCTGAAACAATCGAGACCTTCATCCCTCCTTTGATCAGTGGTGCTTGGTCAGCCTGCAGCCGCGCCGCGACACTAAAGGCGCCGGTGGCAAGAGTGATTAACGGAGCGACGACGGCTTCTCCGAGTTTGGCTGACAGCTGTTCTACGATCGCAGGGAAAGCTGGTAGGAACACCACCTCAGCCAGGGGAACCATCGGACCCGTACTGGCGATAAGGTCGGCACGATCCTTCGCCGCCCGGTTCAGCGCCGTCCGAGCGGTCGCCAGCTGTTCCGCGAGGCTTGCCTCGCCGGGACTTGGAGTGGCGGTGGGATCAGCCGCGATGAGCCCTTCCAGGGAGGCCACCAACCGCTGTGCTGCGAGGACAGCATCGTCGGCCGCGCGCAAGGCCGCCTTGTCCCCCCTGCCGCCGGGTCCTCCCGTGTCAGGCACGGCGTAGCCTGCCTTTGAATACATCGATTTGACCGCTGACTTGGTGGCGGGGCCGAAGCGCCCGACGGCGTCCCCGCCGCTGTAGAAACCCAATGTGCGTAGCGCGGCCTGCAGCTGTGCAACGTCCGCCCCCTCGTCAGCTGGGCGCAAGTCACGATAGGCCGGGACCGGCCCTGGCAAAGCGAGCAAGGGCCGCCCAGACACCGTGACGATTACGTCGCCGGCCTGAATCGATGAGCCTACCCGTGTGTGTATCGCGGTTACCACCGTGATGCTCGCTCCCTGCGCCGAAACCGGTGTCACCTGAACCCGGCGTGCCGCTCCGACCAAGCCGCGCGTGACGACCGTTGATGCGAGAACGCGTTGCTCTATTGCACTGGTGAGCACCGTGCGGCCCGGTGGTCGCGCCTCTGCTCGCTGCTGTTCGGGCGAGATGACAAACATGCTCGCCAGAAGGCCGCCGACGGTCAGCAGGCCGGCGCCCCCGGCGATCAGAAGCGCAATCCGGCGTTTGGCGCGTGCCGGCGTGTTTATGGCGCCCGGGCCGGTATCCTCCGCCAAGTTGGACATCACCACAATTCCTCCGCAGCCCAGTCGTCAACGGCCAATTGAACCATCGAATTAGCGACCAGAGGACCGCCGGAACCGGCAGACTTGCGAGGATGTCGATGCCAGCTGATGCCTCTACCCTCCTAATGAGACGGGGGATTCAGCAATCCCGCCCCCCGCGCCGATCCTAAAGAGACGACGTGGAAGGAATCGACATGAGGAAGAGCAGATTTCTGCAGAAGTTTGCCGGCGTCGCCGCAGCCGTGACGATGGGGATGGGCATGCTGATGTTCACCGCGGCCCCGGCGAGTGCGGGCGACCGTGACAGTGTCTGTGAAGGTGGCGAGGTGTGCCTTTACTACCTCACCGACCTCAACGGGGGCGCATGGACGATCAATGATTCGTTCGTCAACTGGTTCTCGGACGAGATCTTCTATGGCGGCGGCGCTGGAACGGGATCGTCGATCGACAACAACACCTGGTCGGGCAGGAACCGGGCATCGTTCTGCGATGTGACCTTGAGTACCGGAACGTGGCAGACCGGGTCGCATGTCGAGATCGACAACGGCGCACAACTCAACGACTTCAACGAGTATCGTGATACCTTCAGTTCCTATATCTTCTGCTAGGGTTCGTCCAAGCTGATCGATGGCTGCTCCGGGCGCGGGGCAGCCATCACCGTCATGTCCGACCTATGTGGAGGCAGACACCCATGGCTTCACTGTTCTCGTGGCGTTCGCTGCTCATTGGCCTCGCTTCGATGGCGCTTGCCGCGTGTGGCTCCGTAGAGCCACCGAAACGTGTTGAGCCGCCGGCGGACATACCGGCGGTCGTGGACGTGCTGACGCTCGTCCTTCCTCTGGACGCATACCTGCCCGACGCAACCAAAGGCGCGACGGTAAAGCGAGCCGAACAGATCTTGTTTCAGCGATGTATGGGCAGATTCGGGTGGAACTTGGAACTCCCACCGGCGCCCGCTCCCATGCCGTTCAAGCGGAACGAGCGGCGCTACGGCGTCTCGGCTGATCGAGCCAAGAAGTATGGTTATCACACGCCGGAAGTTGACGCACGAAGCGCGGCCGGCATGGCCGGCGAGCCCCAGCTGTCGGAGCAAGCGTTAGCCGTGGCTGAAGGCACGGTCACGCAATACAGCGGATCGGACGTCCCGCCTGGAGGGTGCCACGGTGAGGCAGATTCTCGGCTCGCCGAGGGAACGCAGCCGGTGGCCGACATGAAGCTCGCCGAAAAGCTGGCCAGCAGATCCTTCAGCGAATCAAGGGAAGACAGCAGGGTGCTTCAAGCGTTCGCCAATTGGAGTGCTTGCATGAAGCGTTCGGGCTATTCATACCGTGATCCGCTGGCGGCGCTTGCGGATCGCTCCTTCCGCACACCGAGCGCAACCCCTGCCGAGATCCAGACCTCGGTCACAGATGCGCAGTGCAAGACGGAGACGCGCCTCGTGGAAATCTGGGCTGGCGTGGAGGCGGCGTACCAGATGGTGGCCATCGAGACCAACGCCGTGGCGCTCCAGGCGATTGCCGAGTTGGAGAGTGTCCGGTCCCAGAACGCTGTACGAATTGTGCAGGCGGGGTCATGAAGTCGATTGTTTTCAATGGACTGACCAAGGCGTTCGGGAACCGTACCGTGGTCCAGGATTTGTCCTTTACCGCCGAACCAGGGCGGGTCACCGGATTCCTTGGCCCCAACGGTGCGGGCAAGACCACATCGCTGCGGGTGCTCCTTGGTCTTGAAAGGGCGACCGCCGGGACGGCCACCTTTGGCGGCAGCCACTACGCGGCCATGCCGACGCCGGCGCGTAACGTCGGCGCGGTGCTGGAGGAATCGAGGCTGCATCCGGGTCGGACAGGGCGGAGTCATCTGCGAATCCATGCTGTCTCGGGTGGCATCGGGCGGGAACGGGTCGAGGAGGTGCTTGGTCAGACCGGGTTGGCCGATGTGGCACACCGCCGTGTCAAGTCCTATTCCCAGGGGATGGCCAAGCGACTGGCTATCGCCACTGCGTTGCTCGGTGACCCGGAGGTGTTGATCCTGGACGAACCAACGAACGGGCTGGACCCGTTCGGCGTGCGCTGGTTGCGCGACGAGATGAGAAAGTGGGCGAACGAGGGGCGGGTGGTGCTGGTCTCGAGCCATTTGCTGGCGGAGATGGAACTTATCGTGGACGACGTGGTGATAATCGCGGCAGGACGCTTGCTGGAGAAGGCGGATGTCGCCACGCTCCGTGGGGCTGACGGCACCAGTCTTGAGGATGTCT
This sequence comes from Allorhizocola rhizosphaerae, assembly GCF_003426775.1. GTDB lineage: Bacteria > Actinomycetota > Actinomycetes > Mycobacteriales > Micromonosporaceae > Allorhizocola > Allorhizocola rhizosphaerae. The sequence goes on from NZ_QJUG01000170.1 coordinate 12,640, forward strand.
TCATCAAGCTCGCCGGTGGTGGGGCGGGTATCCGATGAGACGTCAGATCAGGGCCGAGCTCATGAAGATCTGTTCGGTCCGGCGGCTGTGGGTGCTGGCCGGGCTGGCCGTTCTGGCAGTCGCGGGGAGCCTGGCAGTAAACCTGTTTCAGGCTTATCAGATGCTTACCGATCTGGAGATCGCGACCTACTCGGGGCCGGTGACCGACGAGTGGCGGCAGATATTGGAGGCATACGGCCCTGTGGGGCAGACCGCTGAGATCCTGACCTCCGGGCAGGGATTGGGTATCTTCCTGGTCCTCCTGCTGGCGATCCTGACCGTCTCCGACGAGGCCAGATTCCACACCGCCAGCATGACATACCTCTTCCAGCCGAACCGGTCGAACGTGCTACTTGCCAAGACCGCCGCCGTGAGTCTCTGCGCGGCGCTCCTGTGCGTGGCCACCACTGCGGTCAATCTCGTGGGTGCTTTGATCTTCTTTGGTAACAACGGGTTCGGCTCGGCGTTCGCTTCGGGCATGGTTTGGCGTGCCGTGGCACTCAACCTGTGCGCCTACATCTTGTGGGCGATGTTGGGCATTGGCATCGCCACGGTGATTCGCAGCCAAGTCGCCGCAGCGATCATCGGGACTCTGGTCTTTATGGTGGACAGCCCAATGGCGTATCAGACGGTCAACTCTATTCGGTGGCTGATCTCAGGCGAGGAGGGCACCTTTCCCATTATGGCGATCTCAGTCGCGTTCCCGCGGGTCGCTACAGAGGTCATGGCGAGCACCTTGTCAAAGTTTCAGGGCGATCCGCAGCATTGGTGGGCTGGTGCTCTCGTGTTACTGGGCTATGGCGTAACCATGAGCCTGATTGGACTCCGGGTGACGAACAACCGCGACGTCCTTCGCTAGAGCAACGGGTCGATCCAAGTGGTCGGCGCAGTATGAACGGTTAAGTATGCGATCGGCATGGTGTGCTGAATGACCGTGCTGGAGACGGGGGTCTGCGTGAACCAAATGTCGGGCGATACTCTCTTCCGGCCCAACGAAATACAGTTACAGATCTTACAGCTGCTGCGTTCTGGTGCCACGGACCGGACCATTGCCTTGAAGCTGCACATCAGCGAGCGCACGGTTCGGGAACACCTGCACAAGGTCTGTCACGCGATCGGTATCCAGGGCAGGTTTGCACTTGGCATAGAAGCGGCCTTGCGCGGTTGGGTCGACCGATCTGGAGACGAACGATCCGGACAGTCCCTTCCCTGAGCGGTTCCGGGCATTGATACGCCGGGGTGGAACTGGTCACCGCCGATGATCAGGCGCGGCGGCGACCGCACTCTGGAACCCGCACGCAGGTCCAAGGGGCTGCGGGTGACCCGGCCGTGAGATCTTGCGGTGGGTGGTCGGCGACCGCAGCTGGTGTGGCGTAAGCACCGGTGGAGCTGCGACGTGCCGGATTGCCCGCGCAAGTCGTTCACCGAGACGGTCGCCGGAGTCGGGCCGGGCCAGCGGCCCGGCGGCGCACCAAAGCCTCCAACGAGCTGCGTTCCACACTGCGCGAATACTACCCAGGCTTCCTGAACGCCTTCGCCGGCCGCAGCGACACCTGACAAGCAACGACGCCCGCGCCGTGCTCGCGATCGCGCCGACCCACCGCAAAATCAAAAACCAGCGGCTCGCCGCCGCGAGGATGGCTGTGGGCCTTCGCCGCCAATACTCACTCACCCGCAGCCAAACAGCACTACCGCCGACGCCGAGACCTGCACGGCGACCGGCACCCCGCAGCACTACGCCACCTGTTCAACCGCCTACTGGGTTGCCTATACCACAGCCTGCAAACCGGGCAAACCTACGGCGAACAGAAAGCATTCGCGACACTCCAACCCGCCACTACTTGGCTTCTTAACCACATCGGAGGTCTTGACCCAGGATGGAAACTCGGCTTGCTTTTTCGGGCAGACGGGGCAGACGGGGGTTCCCTCCTCGGAGTCCCTGTGGTTCCCGCCGGAGGCTCAGTTCGAAGTCCTACTCTGGCAGTCGGATGCTCTGCGGGTGGTGGAAGAAGTCCGCGGGATCGTAGCGCCGCTTGACCTCCTGTAGCCGCGCGTAATTGGTCCCGTAGTACGCGCTCGGCCAGTCTTCGAGCTCCTCGTCGGCGTAGTTCTGGTAGACCTCACCGCTCAAGTGTGGCGCCAGCGCAATCATGAGCTCCTCGGTCCAGCGCAAATTTGCCTCGGTCTCGTTGCCCCGCACCCACTGCGCGATTATCGAAATGTTGAACATGGACGATCGGTGCACAAACGCGGTCGCATCCGCCGCGACGGCGCCGATCGCACCACCGCCGAGCAGGTCGAATCGTGCCATCGAATATCCGGACGGCACGTGCCGGAACGCGTCGACGATGCTGGCAAACGCCTGGTCTCCGAACCCGCCTTCGCGGAAGAAACCGCCGCGCCACTTCAACTGCAGCCCATACATGATTTCGGATCCGAGCGCCTGCTGCAGGTCGTAGTACGACATCAGCCCGAACGTGTCGAACACCGGCTCCCCGGCCGCCGCCCGCAACGGGGCCAACTGTTTGTCGGCGCCATCGGGCGGGCCGACATGCATCCCATATGCCATCAACACGGGCTGCCCGTGCGGGTAGGGCTCGGCCATCAACGCCAGATACAACGACAGCCGGTCTTCCTCGCGCCCCACATACATGTCGCGATAGGCCCGAAACACCGCCTCCGCGTCGTCGAGCGGCCACGCGATGGCGCCGCCGAAAATGGTCCTCGGCACCGGGTCCAGCCGATATTTCAGCCTTGTCACCACGCCGAACCCGGCGCCGCCCGCGCCGCGCAACGCCCACAGCAAGTCGGGATGCTCGTCCTCGGTGACCCGCAGCACCCGGCCATCTGCGTCGACCAGCTCGGCCGCAAGGATGTGGTCGCAGGCCAAACCATAACGGCGGCTGAGAAAACCATAACCCCCTCCCATGCTGTACCCGGCATTGCCCACGGTCGGGCATTCCCCACCCGGCGCGGCATAGCCGTGACCCACATAGGTCACCTGATCCACGTCGCGCCAGCCGCACCCGGCCCCGGCCACCACGGTCGCCGCACCCGGATCGAACGAGATCCGGCCCAGCCCACGAACGTCGATCACCAGGCCGTCGTCCACGAGCGAGTAGCCGCAAGCATGATGCCCGCCGCCGCGAATCGACACGGGCAACCCCGCCTCGCGTGCAAACCGCACCGCCGTGACCACGTCTTCGGTGTCGCGGCATCGACAGATGACCGACGGCCGGGTGCGCACGCGGTTGTTGAACACCACGCGCACCCCCTCGTAGTCCGGGTCGAACGGCGTGACAATCGTGCCGCGGAACGCGTCCCGCAGCCCGGACAGATCGAGAGGCATGCCTCATTATCGGCCCGGCACGCGGCGCATCAAGGCGACGAACTCGGTGGGCCGCTCGAACTGCGGTCGGTGCCCCGCGCCGTCGATGACGACCAGTTCCTTGCGCGGCGCCTGAAGCAGCTCGTGCCACTCCCGTGCCAGCGACATCCGCACCGGCACCTCGTGCGCGCCCATCACCAGATAAACCGGAATGGACAGCTCGCGGACCTGCGTGCGCAGGTCGAGCTCCGCGGGCCGGGAATGTAGAGCAGGACCGGCGCGCCGGCGTCGGCACCGCGCAGCATCAGCCCGAACTCGTGGCCACCGCTGGTCACCGTCGCCAGCTCGGCGACGCCGCCGCCCGGCGTTGGCTCGGTGCGCGCGGGCAGCACCACCGCCACCGCCGCGACCACCTGCACGACTCCCAAAAGTCCAATCGCGACCCACCGGCCCACCCGGGGCCGACCGGACCGATGGCCAACCAAAGCTCCGATCAGCAACGGCAGCAAGGAAAACAGGCCGTGCACCCCGCGCCCGAGCACCAGGGCCAGCACGTCGAGCGCGCTGAATGCGGCGTGTCGACGGTCGGCCCCTGCGCACCGATCCGCGTCACTTCGACCGCTGCCGCAAAAGCCAACGGCGCCAATAGGATCGCTCAACGCGACAACCCCCCGCCAGCAGATCCACGCCCACACTGATCCCGGTGGACGCCAGCGCCTCGATCGCCGTCACCGGCCCGCGCGGCATCCACCACCCGGCAAACACACCCCACACGGCAGCGGCAACGACCGCTGCCACAAGCCCCCATCCCCGTGGCATGCGATCATGCCCGCGCCCGGATCGTCAAGACCACCAACGACTTTAGTAATGTCCAAACAGGACGATCAACGGAATTTGTTGTACCGCTCCGTCGCCCGCCGCCGCCGCTCCGAGCTCGCACCGATGATGAGCAGCACGATGCCCGCGATCCCCACCGCGAGCCACGTCGTGCCCACCAACGTGAGCGCATGGAAGGCCACGATGGTCGTGACGACCGCCCCGATCGCGACCGGCGCCCGCTGCTGCGTCTGCGAACCCCAGATGAGCACGGCGATCCCGGCCACCAGGAGCCCGATGATGCGCGCCGCGTTGGGCTCGGTCGCGATGACCACCACGACGGTCGGCCCGAACGCCGCGATGAGCGCCGGCCCATACGCCGCCCAGCTGCCCAGGTGCGGCCGCTGCCGGATCTCGATGATGCCGACCGCCAGCGCCAGCAACGCAAACGGGATCGTGTATGCCTCCGGCAGCGCCACGTCGGCCCGGCGCATGATGAGCCACCACGCCACGATCGTCGACCCGGCCGCGAGCCAGAACAGCACCCGCCGCTGCTGGCTCGGCCGGCCCGCGCGCGTGGCCGCCATGGCGAGCATCGCGCCGAAGCCGACCAGCAGCGCGGCCACATGTGCGGGCGAACGCAGCGCCAGCATGACGGCGATGACGCCCGCCAGATATCCGGCCCACTCGATCGCGCTCGCCTCGGCGACCGCGTCCGGCCGGGTGAACCGCGGTAGCAGCGAAGCACTCGTAATCAGCGCCGCGCCGACCGCCAGCACCCCGAACGCCGCCCACTCGGCAGCTGCTCCAATGTGGAGGCTCACGCTCAGCACGAGCATTTGTGCCGCAAGGGCTCCGCCGAGCCAGCCCGTGATGCGTGCCCGCTCCACCTTGCCCCACATCGCCGCGGTGAGCCCGACGCCGACCGCGCCGGCGAACGTGAAAATGGTCATCTCCGGGGTGGCCAGGCTCCCGGCAAGTCCCGCTCCGCCCGCTACCAGTCCTATGAGGAGTACGGCGATCCGCGCCGCACGAGTCCCGCTGGTCGACTCATCGTGCTCGGGCGGGAACGTCAGCGCCACGCTCAACATGCACAGGGTGAACGTGATGAGCCCGGCCATCACCGACGCCGGCCACGGCATGCCGACGCTGACCGGGGTGATCAGGATGGTCAGCGCCGCACCCGGCACGACCACCGACACCGCGCGCGTCATCCCGCCACCGAAACCCACGGCCGCCACGGCCGCCGCGATCGTCAGCAGCACCGCCGTGACCACCGCGCTGTTGTCCACGGCGAACGGCAGCGGCGGGGGAGGCCCCTGCCAGATCCGGTTCAGGTTTTCGTGTGGGGTCACCAGCGAGGCACGCAGCGCCGGGGCCAGCGACGCGACCGCGATGATGGCGGGTGCCGCCGTACCGGCCGCGGCCATCGACCCGGGCCGGGTCG
>NZ_QJUG01000171.1 GCF_003426775.1 Allorhizocola rhizosphaerae
ATGCACCTGCGGCGCTCAGCCGGTTGCCGTGGCGTCCGGCTGCGGATCGGTCGGCGGAGGCGTGGTCGCGGGCAGGCGTGCCAGGCGCGACACCACCGCGTCGGCCAGCGCCTCGGCGGCCGGGCCGGCCAGACCGTTGGCCGTGGCCCGCTCCACGACCTGGGTGTGCACCTGGCTCAACTGCTCCGGCGTCAGCGGCCGCACGGTTCGCGGGCTGTCCGCCCGGCGGCGCCGGAACAGCCCGCGCAGCCATGCCCTGCCACGAGCAAACAGCCCGTCGGCCGCCTGGCCGGCGCCGCGCCGGACCACCTCGTCCACCACCAGCCACACCACCGGCGTGATCAGCGCGGCGACGTCGGCGACGCCGAAGCCGACCGGGTCCCGCTGCAGGCGTCGCTTGGTCGTCAGCAGCCGGGTCACGGCCGCGTCGTCGAGGGACTCGAACCCGTCGAGGAGGGAGAGCTCATGTGGGGCAACCGCCGTCACGATGTCCCGCACGACATCGCGTTGCGTCACATCCATGGACGTCACCATACTCGCCGAGGGCCATGATTCATGACCCTCGCGGGCGCGGGTGTCCACTGTGGACAGGCCCCACGGCGTGCGACCAAACCGGCGGCCAGCAGCGCGATCACGAACACGGCGGGCAGGTGAGCCGTCGTTGGATGCCCAGCAGTCCAGCAGAGGTCGGCGAAGGTTGCCGGGATGCGCTCGGCCCATCCTCACCTGCGGATTCAATTGCGCGGCAGGCCGCCTTCAATTCCGTGACGGCAACCTGTTGTACGTGAGGAGGCAACTGGTCATCTGCGATCCTTGCGGCTACTGCTACCGATACAGGGTATGCCGCGTCTGCCGGCTGGCCGGCACCACCTGCGGACCGTGGGGGACATGCGCCTGCTCGGAGTGCTGAAGCCGCCCTTGATGCCAAGCCGACGTGCGAGCGTCAGACGCTCCCTCGATCACGGAAAGGTTGCTATGACACCGCTCTTCACCGCCTTCGTGTCGCTGGTGGGCATTCTCGCCGTGCTGAACATGCTGCTGACCCTTGCCATGATCCGGCGGTTGCGCCTGCACAGCGAGCAGTTGGCGGCACTGTCCATGTTGGACGATGCGCCGACGAGCCCGATTGCCGACGTCGGTGAACGGGCCGGCGACTTCGCGGCCACGACCACTGACGGGTAGCCGGTCTCGTGGAACCCGGCGACGACCGCGACCTGCTGATCCTCGACGAACCGAGCTCCGGGTCGGACGCCGAGGCCGAGCAGGGAATGCACCGGGCTCTGCGCGGGCCGCAGCCTGCTGATCTCACACCGGCTCCGCGCCCTGCGCGACGCGACATGCTCATCATGCTCGATCAGGGGCGTGTGGTGGAGGAGGGTGTTCCGCAGCGTGTCACGATCCGACGTGGCACACGATGTCATGATGGAGCGACCGATCCTGGCTCAACGTGCTCGGGAGTGAAGAGGGCCATCATGCGATCGCTGTCCGACGTCGGCATCGGGATTGTCACAGCGCTGCCCGTGGAATGCGCTGCCATGCGCTACTTCGTCGATGACTTGGCCGACGTTGCCGGCCGGCCCGGCGATCCCAAGCGCTACGTAACCGGCACCATGCCGAGCACTCTCGCGGGACGGCCGCATCGGGTCGTCGTGACGGTGATGGCGCAGGACAACAACAAGAACGCAGCCGCCGCGTGTATAGACCTGTTGCGAAGCTTTTCGTCTATTCAATGTGTCCTGATGGTGGGGATCGCCGGCGGGATTCCGACGGCTGAGCGTGACGTGCGGCTCGGGGATGTCGTGGTCGGGACCGACGGGGTGGTGGATTACGACCATGTGCGTCGGGACGTGATCCGTCGGCAGGTGCAAGGGTTGTCGATGGCGCTCGCCCGAGCCGCGCAGGAGGTGCGGGTCGGCGAACACTTGGGGCTCCGGCCGTGGGAGGACTCGCTGTGCGTCGTCCCGCAGTCGTTCGCGCGCCCAGCCGACAGCACCGACATCTTGAGTTCGGTCAGCCACCGCGACGGGATGCCGAAGGTGCACTATGCGGCGATCGCGAGTGCCGACCGGCTGCTGCGGGATGCGCAGCACCGCAACGCATTGGTGCACCGCTATCCCGAGGTGGCAGCCGTGGAGATGGAGGGCTCGGGGATCGCCGCGGCGTGCGATCTGCATGGGGCGCATTGGTTTGTGGTCAGGGGAATCGCGGACTACTGCGACAACTCCAAAGACTTCGCGTGGCACGCCTATGCGTCGCTGACGGCGGCTGCCTATGTGCGGGCCCTGCTGGCGCACACCCCACCGCTGACACCCGCCAGGCCAAGGCAGACCGACGCTCGGACGGCGGTCATCGACCTGCTCATGGACATTCGGGTCATGGGCGACGCTCAGGCGCGGCAACTGATCGTCGAGCAGCTGCGCCCGGAGATCCGCGGGTCGATCCGGCGGTTCCAGGCCCTGCGGCCCGACCTCTACGAGATCGTCTCGACCTGCCTGAACTACGAGGGCGGGATGGGCGAGCTGGCCGACGCGATCAGGTTGGTCGTGGGCGACTCGCTGCGGGTGCAGCGGGCGATCGAGGCGCTCGAGGCCCTGTGAGGACGACGACGGCGGCCAGGAGCAGTGGGGCGGCGTCGCGCAGGAGGCCGTCCGTGCCGAGCAGCCACCACGTGAACGGGACGTGGATCGCGATGACCGGCAGGGTGATGATGGTGTACGCCGTCTGCGCCCACAGCCGCCCCCGCCGGTGGAAGAACGCGACCAGCAGCACGGCATAGCTGACCACGATGGCGGCGACAAACCAGACGATGACCGCGGGCAGGGCCTCGACCCGCCCGCCGAACACGGGCTCCAGCGCGACCATCGACGCGACGAGCATGATCGGGCTGTAGCTCAGGGCGGCGATGCGCACCGTGACCGGACGCGTGATGACCCCGGGCCGCCAGACCATCCACAGGACCACCCCGCACAAGACCGCCACGACAACGAACCCCGCTATCCCGGCCGCATGCGGGCGGCCCTCGCGCGGTATCACCAACCGCGCCAGAGCGAACAGCGTGGTGACCGTCAGCACGAGCGCGAACGGCCAGGCACCGGGCCGTTGGCGGCGCACGTGCCAGATCAGCACCAGGAACCCGAGCGACCGCAACAACGCCCACCCGGTGCGCACGAACAGGGCAAACCCCGCGTCGTCGGTGAACACCCAGTTGAGCGCCTCGACCGCGGCCGTGGCCAGCGCTGTGAGCAGGAGCATGATTGTCAGCGCCGATTGTGGGTATACCCGTGCGCGATGAGCATCCCCCACGACACCCAGCATCCGCTTCCCCCTCCGCCACCGACGGCCCCGGAGAACCCACCGATGGAGGCGGCGCTTCCGACTGCGGCCCCGCCGCCCGTGGTGATCCCGGAGCGGGTGAAGCTTAGCCCGCGCCGCAGGCGTTGGCAGAACCGCTTGCTGTTCGCGTTCGCCGTGGTCGTGCTGCTGGCCGGCTTCGGCCTGCTCGGTGGGAGCTACTTCTACGACTCGATCCGCGAGCCGGGCCAGCTCAGCCTGGTCAACAGCACGGAAGTGTTCGCCGTCGACGGCACGACCCAGCTTGCTCTGCTCGGGGCGCAGCACCGGCGATCGGTACCGCTGGAAAAGATTCCGGAGCAGGCGCAGAAGGCTCTGATCGCCGGTGAGGACAAGCGGTTCTACGAGCATGACGGCGTCGACCTGGCCGGTATCGCCCGCGCCGCTTGGAACAACATCACCGGCGGCGAGACTCAGGGCGGTTCGACGATCACCCAGCAGTACGCCCGGGTCGCGGCCGGCGATCTGGAGATCTCGTACGCGCGCAAGCTGCGCGAGGCCGTGATGGCGCGCAAGCTGGAGAACAACTACACCAAGGAACAGATCCTCTCGTTCTACCTGAACACCGTCTACTTTGGACGGGGTGCGCACGGCGTGGGCGCGGCGGTGGAGGCGTATTTCGGGATCCCGGCCGACCAGATCGACAAGCTGACGGCGGCCCAGGCGGCCGTGCTCGGCGCGGTGCTCAAGCAACCCGAGGGCAAGAACGGCTTCGACCCGGCGGTCAACCTCGGCAATGCCAAGGGCCGCTGGGGATACGTGCTGGACAACATGGTCGAGATGAAGTGGCTGTCGCCGCAGGAGCGATCCTCCATGCAGTACCCGGAATTCAAGCCCATCGACGCGGGGGCCGGCGGGGCGTGGGGCCACAACGACCGCGCGACCGGGCACATCATCAAATACATCGAGGACGAGCTGGAGGCGCGCGGCATCCGGCAGGCCCTGCGCGAGCAGGGGCTGGGCGACTGGAAGAACGCCGGGCTGCGCATCACCACGACCATCGACCCGCGCGCCCAGGCCGCGCTGGAAGCCCAGCTCGACCGGGCCAAACAGGGCTCGCCGATGAGCGAGCAGCGCGACAACATCATCGGTGCGGGCGTGGCCATCGACCCGTCCAACGGGCGGGTCATCGCCTACTACGGAGGCAGTAACCGCGGCACTGACACCGACTGGGCAAGCGACGCGGAACCGCACCCGCCCGCCTCGTCGTTCAAGCCGTACACGCTCGCCGCCGCGCTGCAGGAGGGCATCTCGACCCAATCCCTTTGGGACGCAACGGAAATGAAAAAGGGCGTCAACGGGGCCGAGTTCGACATCGCCAACGCCGGGCGCGAGATCGACTCGCTGCCGTGCGGCACGCGCTGCAAGCTGGAGACGCTGACCGTCCAGTCGTTCAACGTGGCGTTCTTCAAGGTGGCCAAGGCGATCGGCTCGGAGAAGGTGGTCACCATGGCGCACAACGCGGGCGTGCGGACCATGTGGAGCGACAACCCGCAGAAGGCCTACCACCTCGAGGAGGGCATCCCCGGCGGGCGGACGGTCTTCGACTACCACGTGGGCTTCGGGCAATATCCGATCTCGGTGCTCGACCACGCCAGCGGCATGGCGACCCTGGCCAACCACGGCGTCCACCACGAGCCGCACTTCGTCGTCAAGGTGGAGCGCAAGAACCGGCAGACCGGCCAGTGGGAGCCGATGCCGGCGGGCGACGAGAAGGCCGAGGGCAGGCCCACCATCGACGCCAAGGTCGCCGACGAGGTGACGTGGGTGCTGAAGAAGATCCCGGAAGAGCAGGACCACACTCTCCAAAATGGACGGCAGGTGGCGTCCAAGAGCGGCACCTGGGAGAACGGCAAGCATCTGGGCACGCACGCACACGCCTGGTATGTCGGATACACCGAACAGATCGCCTCGGTCGTCTGGGTCGGCAGCAAGGATCACAACGAGACCCCGATCAAGGATCCGAAGGGCCGGGACATCTTCGGCTCGGGCCTGCCCGGCACGATGTGGGAGGCCTTCATGAACCAGGCGCACGCGGACATGCAGCTGGAGGTCCGCAAGATGACCGACGGCATGGCCGGCAAACTGGGCGACCCCAACAAGGGCGAGTTCAAAATTTCCTCGCCCCCACCCTCGCGAGCGACCCCGTCCAGCCCGAAGCCCGACCCCACGCCCAACTCGCCCACGCCACGGCCGAAGCCGACCATAACGACTCCGCCACCGAACCCGTCCCGCACACCGGATCGGTAATCCCGGCAGGGGATGGCCTCGGATTCGCCCCGCCACGGACGCTGCTGCGCCGTGGAAGGGGCGGCCGTGAGTGCGAAAGCTCCGGCTCGACTCGCCCGAGGCCACCCCCGCCGCAAGCACGGCTTCGCCTGAACAGCGTCAAAAGAGGGTAGCTTTGTCGCCGTGACCGCCCCGCAGCAGGATCCCGAGCGCTATGTCGGCTCGGCCGAGGTGCCCACACGGCCGATCCCCGTCACCGCGATCCCCTATGACACGCAACCGGTTCCGTATGGCGCGCCGCAGCTTCCCCCGGTGCGCAAGCGCCGATCGATGTTGTTCTACGCCGCCATGACCACGGTCGTGTTCATGGTCCTGCTGTTCGGGGTGATCGTCGGGCTGTCGCTGCGCTCCGGAGCCGACCGCACCGATCCGCATCAGGCCGTGCCCGGCGCGCCTCCCGCGACGACGGCGCCCGCCTCACCGGCCAAGCCGGCCGACTCGCCGCGCGTCGCGACGGAGGAGTTCCTGGCGGCCGTGGTCGCGGGCGATCAGGCGAAGACCAACGCGCGGCTGTGCGGGCTGCTTCGGTCGTCGGGCGAGGGCCAGTCGGGCGGCGGGCTGGGGCTGCTGAGGGGACTGGTGTCGTACAAGATCGGCGAGGAGCATGTCACCGGCCCCGGCGCGGCCGTCGATGTCGAACTGACGATGCCGCTTCTCGGCGCCATCAATTTTGACGTGTACCTCGTCCAGGAGGCCGAAGGCTGGCGAGTCTGCGGCGCCGGCCCCGCCTAGTAGTTGACCATGAAGTTAGCGCGCCGGCACGCCGTCGAACATGCGCTCAAGTTCATGATCGACGTAAAAGGAAGAGACACGAAAGGAAGAGAGAGGGGGGTGGATGGCGGAGTTGATTCGGCCCGATGAGAGGGTGCGGGAGTCGTTTCTCGCCGCTATGGCCGAGTTCCGGGCCGAGGGGCGCGGCGACATTGCCGACCGCACGATGGTCGGGCAAGAGATCCGAGATTATCGGCAGTCGTGGGACACGCCCGAGGGCTTCCGCCGATTCGTCGCCGGCCTGCGGGCACGGGCGCTTGAGGGGACACCGCGCCCGGAGGGCCACGTGCCGGACACGACGCTGTGGTGGGTCGACGGGTCGGAATACTTGGGGCGCCTCGCAATCCGGCATCGGCTCACGCCGATCCTGCTCGAACTCGGCGGGCACATCGGCTATGACGTGCGGCCCAGCGCTCGCCGGCGCGGCCACGCGACCGCGATGCTGCGCGCCGCCCTGCCCGTGGCCTTCGGTCTCGGCATCGAGCGTGCGCTGATCACCTGCGACGACACGAATGTGGCCTCCCGCAAGGTGATCGAGTCAAACGGCGGGATCCTGGAAGACCAGAGAACCAATAAGCTTCGTTTCTGGGTACCGGCAAAAATCTCGCCACTCGTCGACCACCTCGTGTGGGGCCAGATCCGGGTCAGCGGCTTCGGCAATCTCAAGGATGCCAAGCTCTTCCCGGGCGGCGCGCGAGAATGGGACTGGGCCGAGACCGGCACCCGGCACTCTCCCGGCATCCAGCCCGCCGACACCGACGAGCTCATCAGCCACGGTGCCACGGTGATCGTGCTGTCGCGCGGCATGGATCAGCGGCTCGAAGTCATGCCCGACACCGTGCGGCACCTTGAGCGGCTGGGCATCGAGGTGCATGTGCACGAGTCGCGCGAGGCCGTCAAGCGCTACAACGAGCTGGCCCTGACCCGCCCCACCGGCGCGCTCATCCACTCCACCTGCTAGATCCGGCAGGTGTGTGGTCGAGGTGTGGCGGCCCGGCCGCTGACTCCGGCGTTCGCCGCCCCGCCCCTGTCGGAGCTGGCATGCTGCGGCCGGTTCGGCGGGCGGCTGTCCGACGGTCAAACCTTTCGGCAGGGTGGGGAGCGGCGGGTGCCGGCTACGATCTCGGCGTGCGTGGGCCGTTGAGGGTCGGTGCCTGCCAGACCCCGGAGTTCCTCGGTGATGTGGAGGCGTCGTTGGCGTGCATGGCGGACTTCGCGCGCCAGGCTGATGCCGACTGCATTGACCTGCTGCTATTTCCCGAGTGCTTCCTGCAGGGCTATCTGGTCGAGCAGGAGCACCTACGGCGCTATGCGCTGAACCTGCGGTCCGCGGGGTTCGCCAGCCTGCTTCAGGGACTCGCATCGATCAAGCAGGCGCTGGTGTTCGGTGTCATCGAGGAGCGTGAGGGCCGGTATTTCAACACGGCCGTTGTCGTGTCGCGAGGCGAGCTGTTGGGTTTCTATCGCAAGACTCATCTCGTGGCCGGAGAATCCTTATTCGACAAGGGAAGCGCCTATCCGGTCTTCGACATGCGAGGCGTCCGGTTCGGCATCAACATCTGCTATGACACGCAATTCGCTCAGGCCGCCGCGGCGGTGGCGGAACAGGGCGCGCAACTGCTGCTGGTGCCGGCGCAGAACATGATGCGCCGGGACAACGCGAACCGTTGGAAAGACCTGCATCACCGGATTCGGGCCGAGCGCGCGCGGGAGACAGGGATGTGGCTGATGTCGGCCGACGTCACCGGAGAACGCGACGAGCACCGCATCGGCTATGGCCCGACCAGCGTCATCAATCCGCAGGGGGAGGTGGTGGCGCAGGTGCCTTTGATGACTAAGGGCATGGTCGTTGCGGACATCCCTGGACCTTGTTCCGACTATTCATAACGGGCTACGCAGTCAGGTGCACGCCGCCATGGCAGATGCGCGTTGGGCCCTAGGATGGGCCGGACTGCGGTGTGGGAGGGGGAGGGCCGTGCTGATTGAGCGGGGCGAGGTGCTGGTGTGCAGTCCTGGGCGCAATTTTGTGACGCTGCGCCTGGTGACCAGCGACGGGGTGGTGGGACTGGGGGATGCCACACTCAACGGGCGGGAGTTGTCGGTGGCGTCCTATCTGGCCGATCATGTGGTGCCGCTGCTGATCGGGCGGGACGCGCACGCGATCGAGGATACGTGGCAATACCTGTACCGCGGGGCGTATTGGCGGCGCGGGCCGGTGACGATGGCGGCGATCGCGGCCGTGGACACCGCGCTGTGGGACATCAAGGCCAAGGTGTGCGGGCTGCCGCTGTACCAGCTGCTGGGCGGGCGATCGCGGCGGTCGTGTCTGGTGTATGGGCACGCGTCTGGCCGCGATCTCCCCGAGCTGTTCGACTCGGTGCGAGGCCATCTTGAGCTCGGTTATCGGGCCATCCGGATCCAGACCGGGATCCCGGGGTTCGAGTCCGTGTACGGTGTGGCGTCCGTGGCCAAGAGCGGCCCGCGCTACGACTACGAGCCTGCGCGCCGCACGGCCGTGCCGGTGGAGGAGTCGTGGGACACGCGCGCCTACCTGCGTCACGTGCCGTCGGTCTTCGAGGCCGTGCGCAACGAGTTCGGCCCGGCCCTGCCGCTGCTGCACGACGCCCATCACCGGCTCACCCCGATCCAGGCCGCGCGGTTGGGCAAATCCCTTGAGCCGTATGACCTGTTCTGGCTGGAGGACGTCACGCCCGCCGAGAACCAGGAGGCGCTGCGGCTGGTCCGTCAGCACACCACCACCCCGCTGGCGATCGGCGAGGTGTTCAACACGGTCTGGGATTACCAGACGCTGATTCGGGAGCAGCTGATCGACTACGTGCGTTCGGCGGTGACGCACACGGGCGGGATCACCGGGCTCCGTCGGATATTCGACTTCGCTTCGACGTACCAGATTAAATCGGGTATTCACGGTCCGACCGACATCTCGCCGGTGGGGCTGGCCGCGGCCGTGCACCTCGGCATCGCGATCCACAATTTCGGCATTCAGGAGTACATGCGCCACAGCGCCCTGACCGAAGAGGTGTTCCGGCCGGGATACTCGTTTGTGGACGGTGGGCTGGTCCCGTCGGAGGAGCCGGGGCTGGGCGTGGACTACGACGACGACGTGGCCAAGAACCATCCCTATGAGGCCGCCTACCTTCCCGTGAACCGCCTCACCGACGGGACCGTCCACGACTGGTAGCCCCGTGAGCGCGCGGCGGGGCCGAGGTGAGACGCGCGCGGCCATGAGGTACTGGCCAAAAGGCTGGCCCCCCATCGTTGGGCCAGCCTTTTGTAAGACTTTTGTTCGGGGCACATCAAGCTCAGATCACCGTCAGCTCAAAGTTTGCTGTAACCTGCCCGAGGCACCCTGATTTACGGGGGGCGGTGCCGGCTGCCGCCGGCACCGGTTGGGTCGGGATTTGAGCAGGCATGGCTGGGCTTCGGACACCATATTGCGCCCCAGACGTCGCCGGCCGCGGGCCGGGACATGTGGCCGAGGCAATGAACTCATCGCACATGCCGGGTGATGGACCGTTCAACAAACGATCCATCAAAGCGCTCAACGGGATACTCGCACGGTAGGAGTGTTATGCGCGTGTCGGTCGTGGTGCCCTGCTATCGCTCGGCACGAACGCTTCCCCAGCTGATTGAGCGGCTGCAGCTGGCCCTGCCCCCGGCCACGGAAGCATACGAGGTGCTCCTTGTCGTCGACGGCAGCCCCGATGACACGTGGAGCGTCGCGCACCGGCTCGCCGACAGCCACGTCAACGTGCGGGCGATCCGGCTGGCCCGCAACTACGGCCAGCACAGCGCGCTCATCGCGGGCATCCGCGCCGCCGAGCACGACGTCATCGTGACGATGGACGACGACCTGCAGCACCCGCCCGAGGAGATCCCGAGGATGCTCGAGGCGCTCACCGACGACGTGGACGTGGTCTACGGCGTGCCGTTCGAGGAGGAGCACGGCGCGCTGCGCAGCTTCGCCTCGCGGGCGGTCAAGGCGAGCATGGCCCGGTTGATCGAGGTCAAGCACGCGCGGTCGATCAGCTCGTTCCGCGCGTTCAGGTCGTTCGTGCGCGAGGCGTTCGACCAGATCCACGGCCCGGACGGGTTTGTGGACGTCGCCCTGTCGTGGGCCACGACGCGGGTCATCCCGGTGAAGATACGCATGGATCACCGCTCCGATGGGCGCTCCACCTATACCGTGCGGACCCTGACGCGGTACGCGGTCAATATGATCGTCGGTTTCTCCGCCAAGCCCCTGCGCTTCGTCACCTACCTTGGCATGACCATCGGGCTCGCCGGGCTGGCCCTGCTGGGGCGCGTCCTGTGGGACTACTACAGCGGCGCGACCAAAATCGAGGGCTACACGACCGTCGCGTCGATGGTGGCCATCTTCTCATCGGCGCAACTCGTGGCCATCGGTGTGCTCGGCGAATACGTCGGCCGGGTGCACAACCAGGGCATGGGCAAGCCGACCTACATCATTCGCGAGAACCATCCCGGCACCAGCGCCGACAGCGCGTCCATGCGCCGCCCGGCGCACGACCCGCCGAACCAGCAGCAACAATCACCGTCGCAGAAGGAACGTCAGTCGGCGTAGAAGGCGTAGAAGTCGTAGAAGAGGGTGCGGATGGAAGGCAAGGCGGTGTGGCGGCTGCTGCCCGCTGCGGCGGCGGTGGTGGCGACGTTCGCGGTGCTGATCGCGACCGACACGAGCCCGCGCAGCGTCGCGTTTTACGCGTTCTACTGGGCGTGGTGTGTGGTGCTGCCGGGCACGCTGGTCTACCGGGCGGTGCGGGCCAAACCGCATAGCCTGGTCGACGACCTGGCGATGGGGGCCGCGCTCGGGCTCGTGCTGGAGATGGCCGTGTTCGCCGCGCTGGCCGCGCTCGATCTGCGCGGGCTGCTGATCCTGTGGCCGGTGCCGGTGGTGGCCCTGACTGTCGGGATTGGACCGTTGCGGCGGCGGGTGCTGGCCCGTGGCGGCACACGCGCGCCGCTGTCATGGTCGTGGACGGTCGCCGGGATCTATTTATTTCTCCTTGGGTACCTGGCACTCGAATTCTTCGTGCCGGTGACTCTCACCCCGGCGGTCAACCAGCTCTACCACATCGATCTGCTCTATCTGCTCGGCATCGTGACCGAGGCCAAGCATCACTTCCCGCTGCAGATGTCCCAGGTCGCCGGGGAACCGCTGCTCTACCACTGGTTCTCCTACGCGCACATGGCGGTCGGCAGCCTGGTCAGCGGCGTCGACGCGCCCACCGTGATGTTCCGCACCGGGCTGCCCCCGCTGTATGCGCTCGCCGTGGTCCTCATGGCCGTGGCAGGCTGGCGCGTCTCCGGGCGTCCATGGGTGGGCGCGGGTGCGGCCGCGCTGACGTTCGTCGTGGGTGAGCTGGCCTACGGCAGCCTCGCGTGGAGCGCGCTGGGCGGCCAGGTCGCCTACACGCTGTGGTCGAGCCCGTCGGTGGTCTACGGCTACATCATGGGGCTGGCGCTCATCGTGCTCGCCGCCGGGCTGATGACCCGGTTCGACCGCATGGCGCTGGCGTTGCTGGTGTTGTTCGCTTTCGCCGCGCCGGGCGCGAAGTCCACCGTCCTGCCCGTCATGCTGTGCGCGATCGGCCTGGTGTGCCTGGTGCAGCTGGTCAGGCGCAGATTCACGGCGGCGCCGTGGCTCATCGCGGGCATCGTGCTGGTGGCGCAGGTCGCCGCCGTCGTGGTGCTCTACGGGTTCGACGACCATGCGCTGACGTTCAATCCACTTCGGACGCTCGATAGCGTGAGCGGCTACGGCCGCGCGATGGTGCTCGTGGCCTTCCTGATCTATTGGGGCGCCCGGCTGATGGGGATCCCGCTGGCCATCTGGCTGCGCGGGCACCGCTTCGAGGACAGCGAGTGGATGCTGCTGGGCGGGACGATCGCCGGGTTCTCGGCCGCGCTGTTGATGTTCCACCCGTCGCTGAGCCAGCTGTTCTTCCTGCGTGCCGGGTTCATCTTCGGCGCGATCCTGTCGGCCATCGGCGTGGCCGCGCTTGTCGACCGGCTCGGCCTGCAACCCCGGCAGGTGTGGCACCTGGCCGCGGGTGCGGGTGCGATATCGCTGTTGGCCTGGCTCGTGCTGCGTACCGGGGAAGACCCGCTGCTGCGCTCGGGGGAGGTGGTGCCACGCGTCTTCCAGATGGCGCTGCTGATCGGGATCGCCGCGGCGATCGTCCTGGCCCTCGGCTTTTTCGTCTCCCGCAGGTGGCCGGGCCTGCGGCGCAAGGCCGTGCTGGGTGCCGTGCTGGTTGTGCTCGGCGGGGGGCTCATGAGCCTGCCGTCCGACGCGTACTACTACCCGAACATGCGCGGCTCGTTCCACCAGCACGTGAGCGCGCAACAGCTCGCCGCCGCGGCGTGGATCCGCGCCAACACCGGCAAGGAAGGCATCCTGGCCACCAACGGCCACTGCGTCACCCCGCCGGCCCAGCCCGACTGCCTGCGGCTCTCGTTCTGGATATCGGCCTTCGCCGAACGCCGTGTCCTGCTTGAGGGTTGGGGGTACGCGCCGAAGATGCTCAACGATTGGAAGGGCCCATACTGCGACGCCGACCTCCAGCGCGCCAACGACGGCACGTTCACCGATCCCACCCCGGCGACCGTGCACGTGCTGTGGCGCAAGGGGGTGCGCACGCTCGTGGTGGACCGCCGCTACGGCCGCGAGTCGGCCGAGCTGGCCAACTATGCCCAGCTCGTGTGGGAACGCGAGCCCATCGCCATCTACGAGCTGCTTCCCACGGAAACACCCGACGCAGCACCGGGTTAGCCCCGGCGTGCTCCCTCTGCCGTCCGTCGTTGCCGCGCTGCCGGCGTCTGGCTAGGTGGAGGCGAAGGCGGTGTAGCGGGTTTCGGTGACCTTGGCATCGGAGATCCAGCGTCAGCCCTGCTCGCCGAAGATCCGCGCCGGGTTTCGCCTATTCGTCGATACTGGCGATCGCCTGCGCCGTCCTTGAGTCACTACTTATACTTTTTAACACTATGAATCGTGTTAAAACAGCCTTAAAGGTGTCTATCGCCCGGTGGGCGCGCGAGTCCGTGCGCATGCGGTGGTGGGTGCTGGCTGCGATGGCACCTTTGGTCATAGTGGGTGCGACGTGGGGCATCGGCGTGTTTGGCGCTGTACGTGACGAGGGTGGGTTTGGCGTCCCCGGAAGCGAATCCGTGAAGGTTGCTGACGCGGTCAACCGTGCTGGATGGCAAGGGCCGGACATGGTGCTGCTGTATACCATGAATGTCGGTACGGTGGACGAGGGCAGTGTGCGGGATAGGTTCGGTGCGCTGACCACCGCCTTGCGGGCGCGCTCAGATGTCGCCAGTGTATTGTCCTATGCCGACAGTGCGGACGCGTCGCTGGTGTCTTTTGACCGTCGATCGACTTATGTCTTGCTAACCCTGAAGAGCCGAGACAGCAGTACACAGGACGAACAGGCCCGTGACATTGCCAAGCTGGCGGCCGTCGACGGAGCCAAGCTACGGCTGGGCGGTCCGGTGCCTACTCGACTCGAGACTGTACGAAGCATCAAGAGCGACATTATTCGCGCTGAAATAATCACATTGCCGGTGCTGTTCGTATTCTTGTTGTTGGTATTCCGGAGCCTGGTGGCTGCATGCGTTCCGATCGTTGCCGGTGGCCTGGCGATCCTGACCGGATTCATAGCGATACGGCTACTGGCAATGTTCACCGAAATGTCGACATATTCGGTCCACGCAGTCACTCTCGTGGGTCTCGGACTCTCCGCCGACTACGGATTGTTGATGGTGAGCCGGTTCCGCGAGGAACTCGCCCAGGGTAACTCATCGCACGTCAGCGCGATCAAGACTGTTGAGACGGCAGGCCGGACCGTCATCGTCAGCGGGCTGAGCGTGTCCGCGGTGTCGACAGCGGGATTTGCCTTCCCACATCCGTTTATGCATTCCATGGTGTCCGGCATGGTGGCGGCTGTGCTGATGACAACGCTCGTCTGCATCACTGTGGTACCAGCGTTGCTGGCAGTCCTGGGCACGAGGATCAACGCGATGCGGGTGGGTCTGGTGCGCGGCGGCGGACGGGGACATGCGCGTTGGGGCTGGCTGGCTAAAGCGGTCATGCGCCGCCCGATCGTTTTCAGCATCGCCGCCGGTGCCCTTCTTGCCCTCTGCGCGAGCCCGGCCGTGCACATTGAACTTGGCCAGCGTGATATCAGGGCGCTTCCGTCAAGCTCGCAGGCTCGGATCGTTCACGATCAGATGGTTGCCGACTTTCCGCAGTCGGGCACAGGGCGCGTCTCGGTCCTTGTCCGGTCGGCCACACAGCAAGCATCGACGGACATTATCGCGCAGCTCGGCCGGGTCAAGAATGTGAGCGCGGTGTGGGTAGCGGCCCAGGCGCCCGGCATGATGCTGCTCGGGGTGTCCGTTCCAGGCGGACTGGCAGCGGCCGAACTACGCCGAGTGGTGACTGATATCAGGCGTCTGTCTCCTCTTGCGCAGGGCGCGCGGCTGGAGGTCGGAGGCGAGCCGGCCGAGGAGCTCGATTCGTTTACGGCTGTGCGATCACGCCTGGTCACTGCCATCCTGGTCGTTGCCGGTGCCATGCTCATCATGCTGACGGTTGCATTCGGGTCCATCGTCGTGGCTATCAAGGCGGTGCTCCTCAACATCGCGTCGACGAGCGCGGCCATAGGTGTGCTCGTGTGGTCCTTTCAGGATGGCAATTTGGCTGACGTTCTGGGGTTTACCACGCCAGGCCACATCGAGACGCTCACCATCATCATGATCATATTGCTCGTCCTCGGCTTCGCGACGGATTACGAGATCTTCATGCTTTCTCGAGTGCATGAGCGGTGGCTGCTCACCGGCGACAACACGCACTCGGTCGCCGCGGGCCTACAGGCAAGCGGACCGGTGATTACAGCGGCAGCACTGTTACTCGTCGCGGTTTCGGCTGGATTCACCACTGCGAGCGGCATTTACCAGAAGATGATGGCATTCGGAATCGGTGTGTCCATCGTCATTGACGCGGCGGTAGTGCGCGCCCTGCTGCTACCGGCGACCATGCGGCTTCTCGGGGAACTCAACTGGTGGCGGCCTTTCCGGACGCATCACCGATACCGTGCGTCAGTGGTTGGAGTACATAGTGAAAGCGCTGATCCTGACCTCCCACACGGGACATGGTCACGTGAGCCTTGCCCAAGCCCTCAGCGATCGACTCACGCCTGACTATACCGTAGATATAGTCGATCCCCAGTCTGACCTGATCTGCTCGCATTACCGGTTGGTCAGCAGGCACGCCCAATGGCTATGGGGCGCGGAATTCAGGCTCATCGACACACCAAGGCGTTCGGCGTTTGCGCACAAGGTCTTCACCCGCCTTTTCGCGGGAAGCATCCGGGAAACGCTGGAGCGATCGCGTCCGGATGTCGTGATAACGACCCATCCGCTTCTCACGGTCGCTGTCATGGATGCCATGAATGAGCGGGGACTGAGGTGTCCACTGATCTTGATGTTCGCCGATCCCGGCCGCCTTCACCATTCTTGGCTCACTGAGCGCAGAGCCGCAGTCACCTTCGCCCCGACCGCCGACACTTACCGGCAGGCGCTCGATGCGGGTTTCCATGCCGATCGACTCCATCTCACAGGATGGCCAGTGCGTCGGCAGTTCCATGAGGTCGATCACCGCAACCGTCCCAGCACACTGGTGCGGCTTGGCCTGGATCCGGATCGGTTCACCGTTCTCCTTCAAGGAGGTGGCGAGGGCGCCGCCAAGTTCGCCCGCATCGCCAGGCGCTTGCTCGCAGTGCCTGCGCTACAGGTACTTGTGGCGGCTGGGACGAATCAGTCGTTACCTCACGGCCTCGGTGGTCTGGACCGTGTGCGGGTTGTGCCGTTCACTAACGAGTTTGCGAAAATAATGAACGCCGCAGACGTGGTAATGGGGAAGGCTGGACCCAATACGCTCTTCGAAGCGGCGACGTTGGCCAAGCCGTTCATTGCAACGTCGTATATCCCCGGACAGGAACAGCCCAACCTCCGGTTTATCGATCGGAACGGATTGGGTTGGATAGCGCTCCAGGCGCGAGAGCAACTTGCCATCCTCAGCCGCCTGGCCAGTGACGCAGACGCGCGGAGGGCGGCGACTGAGGCAGCCGGTATGTTCAGCGCTCGCAACGAGGTAGCGGCAAGGAATCTGCGCTATTTCATTGATTCTGCGTTAAGCCATGCGTAGCCCGACCGACCGGTCGTTGACCTGGGACCGAGGAGCGGGGTGTGTGCCTGGGAGCTGCGCGCTTGAAGGCGCCTACGGGGTTGCGCGACGCTGCGCCGGGATGGGCGTGCCGGTGGCGGTGCTGGTCATGGCGCGCAGCCGGGCCAGCAGCTCGCTGCGGCTGGAGCAGTTGAGCCGCTGGCGCATCCGGGCCACGTGGTGCTCGACCGTCTTGGCGGAGATGAACAGCTGATCGCCCACCTGCTTGTAGGTGAGCCCGGCCAGCACGAGCTGGGCCACCTCCTGCTCGCGCTCGCTGAGCCGGCCGGAATCGTCGACCCGGACGGCGACCGGCTCCGGTGCCTGTCCTTTTTGGACAGTCGGTCGGCCCTGCAGCACGCGGGCGCAGTCGAGCAGGGCGGTCATCGCGCGCCGGTCGGAGGTGCGGATGGCGGCCTGCCCGGCGAGCCTCGCCCCGTCCCACGACAGGCCGATCTCGTGCAGCGCCCGCGCCGCGGACTCGACCCGGATCGGGTCGACCGTGCCGCGCAGCAGCTCCATCCAGCACTCGGCGGCGGTCGCGAGCACCGCGCCGAACCGCAGGTGGGCCGAGGACGCCAAAGCCTTCATGTGCTCGTCGGCCGAGGGGGTGTCCTCCATGACGATGGCCGCGTGCAGCCGGCTCCAGTGCCAGGGCGTGGCCCACAGCGCCGGCCTGCCAAGCGCTTCCAGCAACTGGTCGGCCTCGCGCACGTGCACGCCGATCCGGTCGGCCTCGCCCAGCCGGGCCGCCGCGATCGCGAGCTCGCCCAGCGGCAGCAGGGTGAACAGGTCAACCGGGTGGCGAATGAGCGCCTCGCGCGCCCGCTCCCACGCCCGCCCGAGCGCGGGCAGGTCGCTGTTGCGCCGGGCCAATCCCACCTCGATGCCGACCGCGAACAGCAGATCGCGCGGCTCCAGCGGGCCGTCGCCCTTGGGCGCGGCCAGCAGCTCGGCGGCGTGCGCCGTGTGCCCGCGGGTCATGTGGATCCACGCCTTGAGCAGGGTGTGCCTGCGCGACAGCAGCGGACCGCCGACCCGCGCGACCAACGCCCGGTCCACCATGGACTCGCCGATGCCGAACTCGCCGCAGTGCAGGCCGACCAGCGCCGCGAGCGCGGCCGGGCTGTCGGGCAGCAGCTGTGTCCGGCCGGACGGTTCGAGCAGGTTATTCGCCTGGGCGAACGCCGACATGGCCGAGATCGGTGAGCCGGAGAGGGATTCCCGCAAACCCTTGGCCATCAGCGCCGAGGCCCCGTCGAGCAGGCTGGGCGGCCCGTCGGGCTCGGGCATGGTGAGCTCGCTCGCGCTGCCCGTGGCAGCGGCGCTGAGCGCGGCGAACGCGTGCGCGCCGGACCAGCGGTAAAGCGTGGAGGCCCGGGCCAACTGTCCACGATGGACCAACGCGGTCGCGGCCACGGCGGCGACGGAGCGATCGCTGGACACCAGCCGATCGGCGATCCGCAGCGCGTCGTCGAGCTGCCCCGACAGCGCGGCCGCCGTCGCCTGGCGCGCGGCCGTGG
>NZ_QJUG01000172.1 GCF_003426775.1 Allorhizocola rhizosphaerae
CCCGGCGCGCAGCGTCCCGCCGGCCGCCTCGACCCGCTCCCGCAGCGCGATGAGCCCGGTCCGGGCGCCCGCTGCGGCGCGCGGCGTGAACCGCGCCGGCCCGCTGCTCACGGTAACCGTCGTGGCATCGGGGCCCTGCCGCACGCGGACCTCGACCCTGGCACCCGGCGCGTGTTTGGCGGCGTTGGTCAGGCCCTCCTGCACGACGCGATGCACCGCACGGTCCACTGTGGACGGCAGGTCGGTCAGGCCATCCAAGATGAGCAGCACCTCCATGCCCGCGTCTTGCGATTGGCCCACCAGGTCGGCGATGCCGCCGATGCTCGGCTCCAGGGGAGCGGGCTCGCCGCGCCGCATCACGCTCACGATGTCGGCCAGCCGGGCGATCACCGCCGCCGCGCCCGCGCGTAGTTCGCCCGCTGCGACCCGTTGCCCGGGTGGCAGTGCCGGGTCGAGCTCCAGCGCGGCGGCGCGCAACGCGAGCAGGCTGAGCTCGTGGCCGATCGAGTCGTGCATGTCGTGCGCGATCCGGGCGCGTTCCCGTATCCGGGCCTGCTCCGCCTGGGCGTCGGCGAGCTCCACCTGCTGGCGAAGGTATCGCCCGCCGAGCCAGGGGATCACGACCCCGAGCGCGAGCGTGATCAGCCCGTTGATCCAGGCGTATCCGTCCACTGCGGTCAGCGCGGCTGCGCCCGCGATGCCGGCCGCGAAGACGGCGATGGCCGGTAGGGCCTGTGGCATCCGTCGGCCGGCCACCGTGCTCACCACCGCCGCGATGCCACAAACGGCGATGCTCCAGGGCGGAACGGCTTGCGTCATGGCAAGCCCCGCGCCGAGGCTGAGCGCCGTCGCGATCAGCAAGGCAATTATCCGGTACCGGATAAGACTGAGGAGGGCCGCCAAGCTCAGGCCGAGCGCGGCGGCCCAGGCCCACCACGCGGTCTCCCCGTAGGACGCGGCGATGACGGCCAGCAGCACGCCGGCCATCACCACCGCCCAGACGGGCAACACACGCGTCCCCACCATGATCGTCATACCCTACCCGGTTGTCACCCGGCGCAGGCGGACCAGTGCGGTGACGCGGGTGGCCACGACGGACAGTCCCATCAGCGTGGCAACGCCCGACCAGACCATCAGCGGCACCGAGTAGTGCAGCAACTGCCACTGGGTCATGTCGCGCCCGCCGCCCACCAGCTCGCCGAGCAGGAACGGAAGGAGCAGAAGCAGCGCGAGCGGGATGAAGCGGGGGAGCAGCCGCAACCCGATCATCCACATTGGACGCCCGGCCAGCCGCTGCGCCCACAGGGGAGCGCGGCGGATCGTGCGGATGCCGAGCCCCAGGCTCGCGATGGTCAGGGCGCCGAGCACGAGATCGATGATGAGGCGCAGGGGCGCGGGCCGGTCCGGCGTGCCGCTGCCCTCGACGATGCGGGCGATGTTGTCGACAAACTGGGCCGGGCCTTCGTTGCCCAGGCCGATGCCGCTGTTGGCCATGACGGCGATCCCATGCCCGGACGGCAGCAGCCTCTGGTATGCCGTGTAGGTGAACCAAATCCCGCTGTGCCCGGGGCGGCCGTGCTCGTCGGTCGCCCAGCCGAGGCCGTAGTCCCAGCGTGGGTCGGTGGAGGCGTGCATCAGCCGAAGACTCTCCTGGCTCACTAATCGCGTCCCGTTGGCAGCCTGACCATCGCCGCTGTGCATGATCAGCCAGTGGGCCATGTCCTCGGCCGTGGTGATCAGGTCATCGGAACCGCTGAGGAAGCGGTCTGGTTCGGTGGTCGGGATCGATGCGCCGTAGGCGTAGATGTGGCCCTTGGCAAGCCCGGTGACGGGTGCGCTATCGGCCGTGCGGCTGGCCCGCATGCCGAGCGGGGCAAGCACGCGATCGCGCAGATAGTCGCCAAATGGTTGCCCCGCAACGACTTCGACCAGCCGGGCGGCGAGGTGATAGTTGGTGTTGGTGTAGTGGTGTTCGGCGCCGGGATCGGCGGCCAGAGTCGCGGCCCGCGCCCGCCGCAGCGCACCGGCGAGCGACTCCGGTTGTGGCAGGCTCTTTTCGGGCAGCGTGCGGTCGGTGATGCCGGAGGTGTGGTTGAGCAGCTGCCGCGCCGTGATGCGGGCGCCCCGCGGATCGGCGATCTCAAAGTCGGGCAGGTATGTCCGCACGGGCTCATCCAGCACGATCTTGCCCGCCTCCACGAGCTGCATCACGGCCAACGCCGTGAACGACTTGCTCACCGAGGCGACCGGCATCGGCGTCTGCGCCGTCATGGGCGCACCGGTCGAGTCGCGCCCATATCCGGCCGTGACCACGACCCTGTCCCCGTGGGTGACGGCGATGGCCACCCCGGGATAACCGGCCCTGCCCATGTAGTCGGTCACATGCCGGTCGAGCTCGGCGTTGTCGGCGGCCTGTGCCGGGGTCGGGCCCATCGCCGCCAGCACGATCAGGGCCGCGCGGAAAAGCTTGCTATGCATGGGAAAACCGTATTGGCAGCGGGCCCGCCGGACACGACCCGAAAGTCAGGACTTGACCCCTTACTTTCGTCAGGCATCCTGTCGCGCTCGGGGAGCTCGACGACAGTCGCCGGGCCGCTGCACCGGCCGGCTCCAATCACGACGGTCGTGGGGCGCGTCCGTTCGTGCTGCGACCCGACCCACCTCCACGACCTCTGGCACACCTTCGACAAGGCTCCGCCCCGACCGCGGCAGGCCGCGCGTGCGTGCGTAGCGGGTCACTCGTTTATTGCGCCCTGTGGAGCGCGAAATAGGTGCCGTCCTCTGCCGGCTCGGCCCAGCGAGGTTCCGGCAACTCATTCAACGTCAGCTCTTCAAGGATGTCGGGCTGTGGCCAGCGCAGCTTGACCAGACGTACTCGGGGGTCGGCCAACAGCCTCTCCAGCGCCATTCGCGCGCATGACTCGCGCTCCTCGGCCCCGAGCTGCAGCTCCGGTTTGTTGAGCAGCCACATGAATTCGTACAAGCCCACAGCCGAGACGTCCAAGAGGTCGCTCACCTCTTGGACCAACCAGTCAACGCGATTCTCGCTCATGGCAACGTCGGATTTCCGGCTAGAGGGACTTTTACTGTTTGCCCGTTTTGGGACACTACCGCGTACGGGCCCCAAGTCATTGGATCAGCCCTTGTGTCGGGCGGGTAGCCCGGCATGATCCTTATCTGACGACCTCGGTTGACGGGGTCTACAAAGGCCTCTCCACCGCCGTCAGCCGACGGCCTTCTTATCCAATCGTCGGGAATCATCGCTCGCACCTGGTCCGCGGGCAGCCCGCGCAATTCCTCCGGGTCGAAATGCGCCGGCCCGCCGATCTTCTGCGGCGGCGGCGGCGTCGGACCGGACGGTGATGGACCCGATTCCTTTCGATTCAGGCGGTTGAGGTTTTCCTTCAGGTCGCGGATGATTTCGCCCAGCCGATCGAAGACCGGCTTTAGCCTGCGGAAGCTCGCCAGTAACGCCTTGAGCCAGCGCGCGATCTTCGCCGCCCATGCGGCGACCAAGGCGGTGGCCTGTTTGGCCACCATCGGCGTGGCGGCGCCCAGCGTGAAGAGTTCTTCCGCCGCATAGACTATGAGGCGTGACACGACGGTGGCGATGGCGTCGCGCACGAGCATGCGCACGGCCGCGACAAGCGCGGCAGCGCCTTCAGTGATGGCAGCCATCGCCTCGGCCGCCTTCGCCAACGACGTGATCGCCTGGTGCTGCTCTGCGGTCCAGGACCGGTAGGCGTCGGCCGCGCTGCCTTGCCACACCGCCAGGTTCTGTGTGGTCGCCCCGGCCAGCTCATCCACCGTTCCTTGGATGCCGTGAGCGACGTTGCGCCAGGTTTGAGCGTGTGCGGTGATCTGGGCGGGATCTCCGGCGAGCCAGTCCAGCGCATCCGAGAGCGGCTTGACGTACTCGATCGGCCAGGAGATTCCGTACTGCAGCAGCACTCCCGCCGGATCGACGGCCAACGCCAGAGTGTCGAGCCCCGCACTGACGCCGCCGAGTGTGCCATCAACCCAGTTACCATTCTTGACGCCCTGGTGGATCAGCGCGATGTCCTCGGCCAGCCAGACGCCCGCCCACGGGTCTTTCGGACCTTCCTGGCGGGCGGCGACCATAGGGTTAGCGCTCATGGCGCGCATCCCGGAGCTGCACGTTGACCTGCTCACGGTGTGCGTCGGCGTCCTCATGGGACCGCGCGGCCTGGCGCAGCCGCTCGTCGGTGTCCCGCAGTGAGGTCTCGGCGACGTTAAGGGCGTCGGCCAGTAGCTGCTGGAGGCCGTCGATGAGCAACGGCACCACGGCGCAGAGCTGGCCATAGGCGTCCCCGTTCAGCCGTACGCGGTCGCCCGCCTGCCTGGCCGTGCCGATCTCGTCGGCCGCGACGCTGACCCGCCTCGCCTGCGAGACAAGGTCGGCCGCGACAACCGCCATGCCGTCGTCCGGTGGGGTCATAGCCGTGCCTTATCAGGCGTTTGGCATTTGGCGTATGAGTCGACGATGGCGTTAGCGGCGCAATCGCCATCATGGTCGCGACCGTTGCCCATCAAGGCCTGCAGCCGCTCTGACAAGACGTGAGCCAGCTCGGCGCGTCGCTGAATCGACGCCTGCCAGCCGCACATCATTCACTAAGTATAGTAATGAATGCGGAACGTTGGCCAATCGGCACGTCGGAAGCGGCGGTCGCGGCGGAAGGGCGTTCGTGCGATGCGAGGGGAGGCGGCGGCGCGGTTCGTGGGAGTCGCGCCGCCGGGCCGGGGTGCTGCCGCGCGTGTGATGTGTGCGTCTGCGATGGCGTGCCGGCTCAGAGTGGCGGGAGGCCGAGGCGGGGTGGTGTCGGTGTGCCGGCCCGGAGCGGCGTGGCGGTGGCGGGGCAGAACAGATCGCGCAGTTCGCCGTCGATGAGGTAGGCGATGGCGGCCTGCTCGACGCATGGGCTGGGATATTCGCCGAGCACCGCGTGGTGGCTGACCGGCACGGTGATCAGGCGCGAGTTGGGCATCATGCGCCGGGTCGCCAGCGCGCCGTCGTAGGGCGTGGACGGATCGCCGGTGGAGTTGATGAGCAACACGGGCACCCGACTGCCGTCCACAGTGGACGGTGTGTGGTGGACCCGCGGCCAGAAGGCGCAGGCCCAGATGTTGGCGAACGCGGGGCCCACGAACGGGTAGCGCCGGCTGTCCACCGCGAGCTCCCGCTGGTAGCGCGCGGGATCGCGCGGCCACACGTCATCGGAGCAGGCAATCAGGAAGAAGGCCGCCACCGAGTTGTCGGCCGGTCCGGGTGGCGGGGACTCCCACCCGCGCACGTTGGCCAGGAAAGCGATGTCGGGCGGCAGCGGCTGCTCGGCCTGCAGCGCCGCCAGGAACCGGCCCAGCCAGTCGAACCTGTTTTCCGCATACAGCAGCCGGAACGTGATCTCACGGATGTCGGTCAGGCTGAACGTCAGGTCGCCGGACGGGATCGGCGCCCGCGCCGCCCGCGCGAGGAGAGCATCGAAAGCCGCCCGCACCGAGCGCGCATCGCCGCCCAACCCATACTCGCCCGCCGCGAAGTCGCTGAACTGCCACAGCATCCGCTCGAAGTGGGGCCCGAACCCGCGATAGTTGTCCCGCCCGGTGCGGGTCGGGTGGGTGTTGCTGTCGAGGACGAACCGGTCGGCCCGGTGCGGGAACAGCGCCAGGTATGCCCGCCCGAGCGTCGTGCCATATGAATATCCACATAGGACATCCGCCGCTCGCCCATGGCCGCACGGATCAGGTCCATGTCGCGGGCCGCGTCTTCAGTCGTGGCAAAGGGAATCGCCCACCCGGCGTGCTCCCGGCACGACTGCGCCACCGCCCGCACCCGCGTCACGTCGGCCTCGAACCCGCCCGGCCCCGGCCAGCGCAGCAGCGTGATGTCGTCGCCGGTGAGCCCGCACGTGACCGGCGTCGAGGCGCCGACGAACCGGGGGTCGAACCCGACGATGTCGTATTGCTCGGTCAGCGCCGGCTGCCCGGCTCACTGGGGCACGGCTGCCAGGTCAGCGACGACCCGGCCGCGTGCGCCGGAACGGGTCCAATCAGGACCACGATCAGGCCTAGCGTCAATCCCACCAACATGATCCGTGATCGCGTAGGCATGCCGCACACGCTACGCCGACCCACCGACAGTTTCGTCCACACCATGATTACCTGCCGTTGACCGGCGCCAACGCGAGACCTAGCGTCGTAGCCATGACACTGCTGTCCGATCTTGTCGCCGCCGTCTCGGGTGGTTCGATCGAGGTGGTCGATCTGACCGCCCCGCTGTCCGAGCAGACCCCGATCCTCACGCTGCCGGAGCAGTTCGGCCAGACGTGGCCGTTCGCCCTCAGCGAGATCAGCCGCTACGACGACCGCGGCCCGGCCTGGTACTGGAATAACATCACCACGGGGGAGCACACCGGCACCCATTTTGACGCCCCGGTTCACTGGGTCACGGGCGGGCCCGACGCCGAGGACGTGTCGCAGGTCGCGCCGCGCAAGCTGCTCGCGCCCGCGGCGGTGCTGGACTTTTCGGCGGAGGCGGCCAAGGACCCCGACTTCCTGCTCGAAATCGATCATGTCCGGCAGTGGGAGGCCCAGCACGGCCCGCTTCCCAAAGGTGGCTGGCTGCTGTACCGGACGGGTTGGGACGCAAGGTCTTCCGACGCCGACGCGTTCATCAACGGCGGTCGCTCGCCCGGCATCTCGGTCGAGTGCGCGAAGTGGATCGCCGAGGAGGCGCCCGTGATTGGCGTGGGCGTCGAGACGGTGGGCACCGACGCGGGCGCGGCCCACTCGTTCGACCCGGCGTTCCCGTGCCACACGTTCCTGTTGGGCAGCAACAAATATGGGCTTACCCAACTGCGCAACCTGGGCGAGCTCCCGCCGACCGGGGCGGTCGTGATCGCGGCCCCGCTGCCGATCGTCGGCGGCTCCGGCAGCCCGTGCCGCGTGCTCGCCCTCGTCGAAAGACGCTGATGCTGCTCGCGGAGGCCGTCGGCCGCACGCTCGTCCAAGCCGGCGTGGACCACGTGTTCGGCTTGGTCGGCAGTGGCAACTTCCACGTGACCAATGCGATGGTCGCGGCGGGCGCCCGGTTTGTGCCCTCGGCCCACGAGGGTGGGGCCGCGACCATGGCCGACGCCTTCGCCCGCGTCTCCGGGCGGCCGGCCGTGCTTTCCGTGCACCAAGGGCCGGGCGTGACCAACGCGCTGACCGGGATCACCGAGGCGGCCAAGAGCCGCACGCCGCTGCTCGTGCTCGCGCCCGAGGCGACCGCACCGAGGTCCAATTTTCACCTCGACCTCGAACGGCTCGCGACCTCCGTCGGCGCGTCATACCAACGCGTCACGAAGACCCAGGACGTGCTCACCGCGCTCAATCGCAACCACACGGTCGTGTTAGGGCTCCCGCTCGACGCGCAGTCCCTACCGGCCGATGTCGCGAGCAGGGAGCCGCCCGCCCGACGACCGGAAAAGCCCGACGTCGCCGAACTGGTCGAGAAACTGAACCGGGCCAGGCGGCCCGTGTTCATCGCGGGCAGGGGAGCGGTGCGCGACCGAGATCCCCTGATCCGCCTCGCCGACCGGTGCGGCGCGCTGCTCGCGACATCGGCCGCAGCCAAGGGCCTGTTCCAGGGCGATCCGTGGAACGTGGACGTGTCGGGCGGTTTCGCTTCACCGGCCACGGCGAAGCTCATCGCGCAGGCCGACCTGGTCGTGGCGTGGGGCTGCACGCTCAACATGTGGACCACGCGGCACGGCCGGCTCATCTCTCCACATGCGACAGTCGTGCAGGTCGACCACGACGAGTCGGCCCTGGGCGCCAACCGCCCGATCGATGTCGGCGTCGTGGGCACGGTCCGGGCCGTGGCCGACGCCGTATGCGAGGCCGTGGAAAAGTCCGACGGCTGGCGCACCGCTCCCCTGGGGAGCGTGCGCTGGCGCGATGTGTCCTATCTGGATGAGGGCGGCCCCGGCCGGATCGACCCGCGCACCCTCACCATCGCCCTGGACGACCTGCTTCCGGCCGAACGCACCGTGGTCGTCGATTCCGGGAACTTTATGGGGTACCCAGCAATGTTCATGGAAATCCCCGATGTCAGCGGATTCTGCTTCACCCAGGCCTTTCAATCGGTTGGCCTGGGTCTTGCCGGCGCGATCGGTGCGGCGCTGGCCCGCCCGGACAGGCTGGCCGTCGCGGCGCTCGGCGACGGCGGCTTCCTCATGTCGGTGGCCGAGCTCACGACCGTGACCAGGCTGGGCCTCCCCATGGTCATCGTGGTCTACAACGATGCGGCGTTCGGCGCGGAGGTGCACCACTTCGGCCCGCACGGGCACCCGCTGGACACCGTGACCTTCCCCGACAGCGATATCGCCGCCATCGCGCGCGGCTTCGGCTGCGACGCCATCACCGTTCGGGCGCGGTCCGATTTGGACGCCTATGCAACCCCGCGCGATCGTGCGCTGGTCATCGACGCGAAGGTCGGCGCGCAGCGCGGCTCCTGGTGGCTGGAGGAGGCGTTCAAAGGCCACTGACCGAGCGTTGTCGACCATGAAGTCATTGCCGCGACACGCTGTCGAACATGGACGTTAGTTCGAGATCAACCGGAAAGGGGGCCGACAGTCGCACGACAGCCGTGCGGCAGGTCGGTGAAAGGCTCCTGTGCTTAGTTTCGATGTATGAATTCACCGCATAGCGCGACAACTGTGGCCACGGCGTTGACGCCGGTCGGTGGAACGGTGCGCATCGAGGTGCCCGGCAACCATCGGGCCCGCCCCTGGGCAAGCATGTTCTGGCTCACCGGCTCCGCCGCGAACGGCCTGGACATGCGGATGCACACCGGATCACCAGGCTCGTGCGCGGACGCCGTGTCCGACATGGGAGAGCCCGCCGCGCGCTACTCCTTCCGGCACGCCGGTGGCGACGTCGAGGTCGTGCAGACCAAGGGCGGCCTCGCGGCGGTCTCGTGGACCGGCGGCCACAACGAGCTGTACTACTACCTACGCAATCACGACATCGACGTGCAGCAGGTCGAGCAGCTGCTGCGGCTGCTGCACCTGTCCGACAGCGCGGACGGGCTGGTGGTCCGGCCCCGGATCGGGCACGGTCTGCGCACCCGCAGGCTGGCCATGTTCACCTGGATCGAGGGCCTGATGCACGTCGGCGTGTTCCACCTGCTCCATCACGCCCAGATGCTGCCCACATGGCGCGGGCTCGGCACCGCCTCGGGCGGCGAACTCTGGCAGCAGCAGGACGCGTCCGGCACCGGCCGCAGGCTCCTGCTCGGCACGCCGACCGCGGTGGTCGAGATTGGACCCGACGACGAGGCCGACCCGAGTGTGGCCGACGCTGCGGTGGGCATGCTGGCCGAATACCGTGATGTGCCGCTGAAGGCGGACGCGTGACGGCGGTTTGGCAGGCGCTCATCGTCCTGGCGTGGATGGTCCTCCTGCTGCTCGTGTTCGCGTACGCGGCGCTGCTGCGCGATGTGCGGGAGTTGCAGGCGGGCGTGCGCACCGGCGACCTCGCCGCGTCGGGGAAGGTGACCGCGCCGGCGCTGGCAACGTCCAATGAGGAGGGCACGTATGCCCTCGCGGTGGACCCGGCGTGCGCAAGCTGCCGGATCGCGGTCGGCGCGTTCGCCCAACCGGCCGCCGGCCCCGACCGGCGGATCGTCACCGCCGTCGACGAGGTCACCGACTGGCCCGAGGCGGCTGCGGTCGGCGTGGTCGTCGACCGCGCGCTATGGGACAGCCTGCACATCCAGACCACGCCGATGCTGCTGCGCTTCGACCCGGCCGGGGTCCTGCGCGAGCGCCAGATCGTGGGCTCGGCCAAACACCTTGAAAAACTACTCGGAGGAGCATCATGAACGTTACATGGGAGGCGATCCCGTCCGCCGACACGGAGCCGGCAAGCGCCGAGCCGAGCCGGATCCGTGCGCTGGCCGACGCCGCCGTCAACCGCCGCACGGTGATCCGGTCCGTGGCCGCGCTCGGCATGACCCTCGGGGTCACCGCGCTGGGCTGGGTCACGCCGGGTGGCCGCCGGGCCGAGGCGGCCGTGGGCAGCGAGCATGGCAACTGCGCCGGCTACGCATACGACAACATTCTCTGCGTCGGCGCACCGTATAGCCAGAATTACTGCGGCGGCGACGGCTGGTTCCTCAACGGGGTCATCAACGGTTGGCGGTGGTATCCGATCACCGCCTGCGCGGGCAGGAATGCCTGGATCTGGGACGTGGGCAGGGTCGGCTACCGCTGCGCGGACGGTCACCGCGCCGCGCTCAGCGGCGGCAGCTACACCTTCCTGATCTGCAGCTATCCCGCCTATCGACGCTGAGCGCCCATGCGACACCACCCGCTCCTGCCGGCCGTTGGCATGGCCGTCGTCGCGATCGCTTTGGCGCCGCTTCCCGCGGCGGGAGTCGTCACCGCCGCGTGGTGGCTCGTGCTTGCGGCCGCCGCAGGGTACTCGATATCAGGAAGTGTTTGAAGCATCAACTCAGCAGATCTGCTGACCTCGTCCGTGTGGCGAGGGCCCGCTCGCCGCTACTTCCTCGGCGGACTCATCCTCGGTGGCGCCGTCATGGGCCTGTTGCTGGGCATCGCCGGCACGCTGCTCGGCGCGCTGCTGCCGCGCTGGCTCTCGTTCGGCGCCTGGCTGCTGGCCGCCGCGGTCATCGCCGGGGCCGAACTGCTGGGCAAACGCCTGCCGCTGCCGCAGAACGCCAGGGCCGTACCTCAGGAAATCATCACCTCCGGCTCGCACTCCGGTCCGCTCCAATTTGGATTTGAGATGGGTACCGGTGTGCGCACGTTCATGCCGAGCGGAGTCCCGCACATCGTGGCCATCGGCCTCATCCTCACCGGCTCCCCGCTGGTCGGGCTCGTCGCGGGCATCGGCTTCGGACTCGGCCGGGCCGCGATGACCGTGACCCGGGGCGCGAGCCCGGAACCGCGCGGCTGGGACGCCCGCCTGTTCCAGGCCCGCCGGGCCCTGTCGGCCATCACCGCCCTGACCGCGCTGGCCCTGGCGGTTGCGCTGACCCGTGCCGGTGGTGGTTAGCAGGTGGGGAATCTGAAGTGCCCGATGCGGGTGCGCCAGGTGCCGCCGGTGGCGGCGTAGTACTGGTTGACGTACCAATACGTGCAGTCGTCGACCGGGTCGATGTTCATCGACGTGTAGTCGCCCCAGCGTGCGCTGCCGGTCTGCGCCCCGGTCCCGTTGATGATGACACCCTCGCCCTGCGGGAGTGTGTTGAGGGGATCGGTGGCCAGGCGGCCGGTGTAGCGGATGCCCGGGAACATGGTCGCGCTGCTGATGCTGTAGCCGATGGCCATGTTGCCGGCCCTGTCCTGAGCCATGCTGCCCATCCAGCGGTGGACGGCGGCGGCGCTGCTGGCAGCGTAGGATCCTTGCTGTGCAAGGGTCGGCGTCGTGCCGAGGCCGCGCAGTTCATACCAGCGCAAGCCCGCCCGGCTGGTCCCGGAAAACACGAACTCGGCGCTCTGGTTGGTGACGATGGACTCGTGCGTGCCGAAGTTGCGATAGGCGGCCCGGTGCATGGGCCGTTGCCGGTACGACAAAATATCAAGCTTTTGCGTGGTGCCCATCTGTTCCAGGCAGTCCCTGCTGCCGGGGGAGCACGGATAGATGGTGTCGATCGCGGAGATCGCCAACGAACTGCGCAGGGTCAGGGAGACCGCGTTGGTCGCGAAGTTCCACCTGAACCAGAACACGTTGACGCCGTCCATCGGGGCGCCCGTGCCGGCGCCGTTGTCCATGGTGCCGATGAAGTAGGACAGATTGGCGTTGGGTGGAAGCGTCGTGCCGTCAAGGTCGGCGGGCAGCAGGCCGTCGCCGGGCTGCCACGCGCCACCGGCGGTGGTGAGCAACACCTTGAGCGCCTTGGCCGCCCCGCCCACCAGCATCTGCGAGCGCTCCAGCGCATAGGTGCCGACACCGGCGAACGAGGTGCCGTTCGCGAATTCCTTGGTGGACG
Organism: Allorhizocola rhizosphaerae; assembly: GCF_003426775.1. Taxonomy (GTDB): domain Bacteria; phylum Actinomycetota; class Actinomycetes; order Mycobacteriales; family Micromonosporaceae; genus Allorhizocola; species Allorhizocola rhizosphaerae. The sequence goes on from NZ_QJUG01000172.1 coordinate 12,020, forward strand.
CCAGATATCCGCCCGACCACACGCCGAACTTCGGATAGTCGGGGAAGTTCGTGCCCGTGGAGAAGGCGTAGAGCCAGTACGCGCCGGTCGGGTTGGCCGTCTGCGACACCGCGACGCACAGGAAGTAGGGCGAGCTCGCGGTGAACTGGGTGAGCAGCCACCGGTTGGCCAGCTGGTCGTGCAGCACGATCGGGTCGCCGTGGTTGCCCTCGCAGTTGTGCGTGCCGGGCAGGCCGGTGAAGATCGAGCCGATGGTCACGTTGAGCAGGTTGGCCCCGGCCTTGGTGTAGATGCCGACACGGGTGTTGACCATTTCGACGTAGTGGTTGGGCCCGACGTCGCCGACCGGGTCCGGCGGCTTGGCCGTGCCGGACAGGCCGTCGAAACTCGTGGCGGGTGGGATGGCGGCGATCGTTGGCGCGTCGGCGTTTTGCACGCCGGACACGTCGCCGGTGAAGCCGCTGTCGGGCACGGGCGCGCCGTCTCGCTCCGGGATCTCGACGCTGAACGGCTCGGTCGGCTGCGGGCGGTTCGCGAGCGCGGTCAGCGGCTCGGATACGCCGAAGTCGGCCTTGATGACCTCGGTGCGCTGGCGTGCGGCCAGCGCGGTGGGGGAGTTCACGACCGAGAGCAGGCCGGCGATCAGCGTGAGCGTGGTGCCGACGGCTACGCGTGAGGGTGTTCTCATTCACGAGAACATACATGCGCATCAAATTGATCAGTGTCGCATTAATGACTGCCGGTCATCCGCAAGCTTCGCCCTGACCAGCGCGGCACCTCACGTACCAGATGCTACGCGTCAGCGGGACAGCAGCTCGATCAGCGTGCGCACGCCGTAACCCGTGCCGCCCGCGGTCCACTCGCCGTCGTCCTCGTCGGCGAACGCGGGCCCGGCGATGTCCAGATGCGCCCACGGCAGCCCGTCGGGCACGAACTCCTTGAGGAACAGCGCGGCCACCGCCGATTGCCCGTATCGCTGGCCGGTCGCGTTGACGACGTCGGCCACCTTCGAGTCGAGCATCTTGCGCTCCACCCCATCCAGCGGCATCTGCCACACGAGTTCGCCCGCCCGCTCGGCGGCCGCGCGCACCCGCGCCACCCACGCCTCATCGTTGCCCGCCAGCCCGCCGTAGCGCCGCCCGATCACCATGGGCACCGCGTCGGTCAGCGTCGCAATGTCCACAATGGAATCCGGTGCCTCCTCGGCCGCCAGGGCCAGCGCATCCGCCAGAATCAGCCGGCCCTCCGCGTCGGCGTTGCGCACCTCGATGGTGATGCCGTTGCGGGTGCGCAGCACGTCGCCCAGCCGGGTGGCGTCGCCGCCGGACATGTTGTCGGTCAACGGCAGCCATGCCGTCGCGGCCGTCGGGCAGGCCAGGTCGCGCAGCACCGACATCGCGCCGAGCACGGCCGCCGCACCCGCCATGTCGTACTTCATGTCCACCATGAAGTTGGTGGGCTTCATCGACAGGCCGCCGGAGTCGAACGTGATTCCCTTGCCCACCAAGGCGATCGTGGCCTCGTGCGAGGCGGGCCGGTATGCCAGCCGCACCAACCGGGGCGGCTGCGTGGAGCCTCGCGCGACGCCCAGCAACCCGCCCAGCCGTTCGCCGGCGATCCGCTCCTCGTCCCACACCTCGCATGCCAGCCCACCGGCTGCGGCCACGTCAACCGCCCGCTGCGCGAACGCGTCGGGCGTCAGCACACCGCCCGGCTCGTTGACCAGATCGCGGGCCAGCGCCACCGCCTGCGCGACCACCCGGGCCCGCTGCACACCCGCCGCGTCCTGGGAGGTGACGAGGTCCAGCCGCTGCAGCGCCGGTTCCTCGGCCGCGCTCTTGTATTTGGTGAAGCGGTACGAGGCAAGCAGGAACGCCTCCGCAAACGTGCCCGCCGGGCAGCCGTCGGGCACGACGAACGCCGCCGACCGGTGCCGCTTGACCGCGCGGGCAAAGGCCGCACCCATGCGCCGCGCGTCACCCTCGCCGACCACGACCCGCATCGGCGCGCCGGGCAGTGTCACGGTCTCGCCCGCCTTGCCGGAAAACCCCACGGCCGCAAGGAACTCCGGCTCGTCCCACGGTGCGGCCGCAACCGTCCCCACCACATCCACGTCTCGCGGTGTCTGTCCGAGCACCCGAATCTCAGGCCGCAATCTTCCGCTCCCTCATCGCCGCGCCCCACTCCTCCAACTGTCCGGCATATTCGTGCGCCAGCGGGCTGCCGCCGGTGACCCTGCGCCAGCCGCGCGCCGCCGAGATCGCGTAGGGGTCGATCCGCAGCGACTGCACGAAGCAGTCCTCCGCGGCGACGGCGTCGCCCGCCCGCGAGAAACACTCGCCCGCCATGGCGTAGCCGATCGCCGTCCCGAGTGGACCCAGCCGCGCCGCCCGCAGGTAGGACTCGCCCGCCTCCGCGAAGCGCTCCTGTTTGGACAGCGCCTCGGCCAGCTCTATATGACTCTTGGGATCGTAGGGGTCCAGCGAGAGGAACTCCAGCGTCCGTTCGATCCCCAGCGGCACGTCACGCAGCCCGAACGCCTCCTTGGACCGGCTTTCCAGGCAGGCGTGGAGGTTTTCCCGCTTGAGGAACTCCTCCCACTCGGTGGTCGCGGGCACCGCCCTGGCCAGTTCCTCGGCCCTCCGCATGTCTTCGACCGTGCCCGCCTTGTCTCCCCGCATGAAGGGCACGAACCCGACACCCCGGTAGAACCTGCTCTCCAGCATGACCTTTTCGAACTCGGTGAAGCCGTCGTCGGCCAGCACGGTATCGAGGAACTCCTGCGCCCGGTCGCGCCATCGGGTGGCGTCCTGCAGCGACTTGGTGCCCCGCGCGGCGAAGACGACTCCCGCCACGGCCCCGGTCAACCGGAGATGCAACGGGCACATTGGATGATCAACCATTTCGAAAATATCTTTGGGGGGTACCGGATTGCGCCCGCCGACCGATCCGGCGTAGCGCGCCATGTCGATCCACGCCTGGTGGTAGAACTCGATCGGCTCGCGCAGCGACGCGACCGTCCGCCTGGGCGCCAGTTCGAGCAGCAGCTCCCGGAAGCCCAGCCGGAACAGCACGTGGCTGGTCTGGTATTGCCGGTGCGGATCGGCGTCGCGGTAGCCGTCGACCCACTCGCACAACCGCGCCCACCTGGGCGTGCGCAGCCGCTCGGGGACCTGCGCCGGGTGCGTCGCGGCGAATTCGGACAGGCCCGACTCGCGGATCAGGTTGGTGCGGAACGCGGGCGGCATGACCCGCTGCGGCCCGACCCTGGGCTGCCCGCCCGCTTCGGCGAAGTCGAACGCGAACGTGGGCAGGCCGGCGTAGAGGCATGGCGAGCCGGACGCGCCGAGGTTGAAATATGCTCCATACATCCGGTAATGCCAGTTGGCCTCGTGTCCGGCCGTGGGCTTGGCGAACACCGACGCGATCGGCTCATCGGCATAGGTCTTGGCGAGCGCGGCGCGGGTCTGCTCGGCACGTGGCGCGGTGCGGTAGGCCCGCTCGGTGAGCACCCGGGCAAACTCCTTGCGCCCCAAGCGTTGCGCGCACTCGGCCGCGCCCAGCAACGCGAACGCTGTCCCGTGCGGACCGAGCCGGGCGGCCGTCAGATATGCGGTCAGCGCGGCCTCGATGTCGCCTCGGCGCTGTGCGGCCTGGGCCTGCTGCATGCGCATCTTCACGCAGTACGGGTCCAGCTGCAGTCCTTCCTGGACGGTCGCCTGCTCGGCCTCGGCGTCGCCCCGCTTCACCGCGATCTCCACCCGCCGGTCGATGATCCGGCGCAGCATCTCGGCCGTGAGCTCCTGCTGCTCGGGCGTGCCCGGGTCCACCTGCCGCACCGACTCCACCGTGGCGCGCGCCCGGTCCAGCAGCTCCCAGGCTCGGTCGAGCTCACCGGCGCGGTCGGCGTGCATGACCTCGCGCACGAGCAGCCTCGCCTGCAGCAGGCCGCGGTCGAACACGGGCAGATCGAGCTCGTCGAGCAGGCGCTGCGCCCGCTGCGCGTGCTCGCGCGCAGCCGACCAGTCGGACGCGTGCCGCGCCAGGTAATAGCCCCACGAGGACAGGGCCTGCACCTGCGCCACGCTGGGCTCGGCCGCCGCGATCACGCGCCCGAACGCGGTCTGCGCGGGGCTCCCGCTCTGCAGCAGGGCGTTGGCGCGTGCACATTGGACGGTCGCCAGCAGCGGGTCGGAGCACAGTCCGGCGTCCAGGTCGTCGGGCACCAGCCGCAGCAACGCCTCGGGCAGGCACACCGCGAGCAGCCACAGCGCGAGCCCGGCCCGGTCGACCCCGTCCAGCCGGTCTGCCCGGCGATAGGCGTCGGCCATCATCTGCCAGTCGGGCGAGGCGAGCTCGGGGTCCAGCTGGTCGGGAGAGCTCACTCGGTACTCGACAAGTCTTGATTCCTCAGTCAGCAGGTGCCGGAAGCTGGCCGGCATGAGCATGCCGAACCGGGGCGTCATCGGGTCGCGGGCGGCGAACAGTCGCGCCGCCAGCAGGGGCCCGCGCGACTGGATGGCGGTCAGCGGGGAGTCGTCGCCGTCGAAATACGGGCGATGCACCTCGAAGGTCAGCCAGCTGGGCGCGTTGGCGCCGATGCGGCCGTGGCTGCGTTGCCAACGGTGCACGAAAAACCCATCCTTTCAAGCATGAGAGCCCCGTGCTGCGCGTCGAAACGCCGCAACGGGGCTCCCGGCGAACCTACATGACCGCTTACGCTCCGGTGTCGAGGAAGCAGGTCCAGCAGTCGGCTGTCTCGGTCGTGATCTCGACCTCGTCGGTCAGCATCTCCCAGGATTCGTACTTGTCCACAGGCGTCTCCTTCGCGGTAGGCCGACTTACTTTTCTCGTGAATTATTCGTCCCGTCGATTCAATGTCAATACATCGATCAGACTCATGAAATCTCAACCAAGCAGGCGGCGATCTCATCCATCGATGTCCAATAATGGGGTGACAGCCGCAGCCTGCCGTCGGGAAACGAGAGCGCGAAGCCCGCCGTTGTCAAGCGGTCATAAATTTCCTTGGCGCGAACATGCGCGAAGGTCACTATCCCGGAGCGGGCCGCGTCACCGTCCGGCCCCAGCACGGTGTGGCCGCGCTCGCGCAGGCCTTCGCGCAGTGCCCGGGTCAGGCTCGACACCCGCTCGGCGATCGCCGGGACACCCACCGACTCGATCTCCTCCAGCGCCTCGGCCAGGCCCACGAAACCCAGCATGTTGGGCATGCCGCCCTCGAAGCGCCGGGCCGACGGCCGGGGCGGTAGGTCGTAGGTGAAGTGCCCGGCCTCGCCGCGCACCAGCACGTCCTGCGACCGGTCGTAGCCGAACCACCCGAGCGGGGCGCGCGCGAGCAGATCGAGCCGCTCCCGGCGGCAGTACAGCACGCCGGTGCCCGGCGGTCCGCACAGCCACTTGTGGCAGCCCGCCGCCACGAAGTCGACCGGTGTGCGGGCCACGGAAAGTTCTAACGCGCCAAGGCTTTGCACGGCATCGACGCACACCAGAGCGTCGGCCTCACGGGCGAGCGCGCACACGGCGTCGAGATCGATCCGGAAACCGGTGAGGAAATTGACCTGGCTCACGGCGATCAGGCGGGTCGCCGGGCCGATCGCGGCGGCCAGGTCGGACAGGTCGTAGCCGCCGCCGTCGCGCATCGGGACAAACCTGCACCGCACACCGAGCTCGGCGAGCCGCCGCCACGGCTGCACGTTGGCCGGGAAGTCGCGCTCGAACACCACGACCTCGTCGCCGGGCGCCCAGCGCAGCCCACCCGCGACCAGCTGCAGGCCCTCGCTGGTATTGGACACCAGCGCCATCTCGTCCTCATGGGCCTCCAGCAGCCGGGCCGCGGCCCGCCGTGCCCGCTCCCGAGCTTGGAAAAACTTCCCATATTCGGTACCGCCGCCGG
>NZ_QJUG01000173.1 GCF_003426775.1 Allorhizocola rhizosphaerae
GCGGGCGAGGGCCGGCGTCGCCGAGCGGGGCGTCGTGGCGTGGGCAGGACGGCTGGGCGGCGCGCAGGCGCGGGATCGGCTGGCCGGTGCCCCGGCGGGCCGGACCGAACGCGCCGCACTCCGGGTCGGGGCAGCGCCACCAGCGTGACATCATGCGCTGGCCCACCGGCGACGGGCCATGCGGGATCGTGTTGCGGGGGTTGAGCACCGCGCCACCGGCGCCGGGGAGCGGTGCCCAGGTGGCGGGCAGCATGCGGGAGATCACGGGCAGGCCGCTCAGCTCGGAGATCTCGACCACCCGCTGGCCTGCGCCCGGTACCACCTCGACCATGCCGTCGTCGGCCCAGCGGCGCATCACCATGCGCTCGTTGGAGGTCAGGTCCTGATTGGACAGCAGCGACTTGTCCACCACACAGTAGGTGAGCACCTGCTCCTCGCCCACCTGCCGGGCAAGCGCGTCGATGACCAGGCCGAGCCGCAGCAGATTGGCCGGGCGGCCGGCACCGCCGTCGAGGTCGGCGCAATACATCATCTCCGCCACGTCGAGCACAGCCGCCGCCAGCGCGGGGTCGGTGGAAAGACGACGCTCCATCGCGTCTAGCACCTGACTGACCTCAAACCGCATGCAGAAGAGGCTACCAAGGTGGGGACGGATCTCAGCAGGTCAACAATCCGTCAAGCCCGCAGGCGCGTCCGTTCGTCCGTGTACTCCTCGTCGGTGAGCAAACCGCGCTCGTGCAGATCGTTCAGCAGCGCAAGCGCCGAGTTCTCGGCGTGCGGCCGGAAGACCAGATATATGAGGGTACCGACGAAGGGCAGCAAGATCACGCAGAGCATCCACAGCGCCTTCGCCCACCCCGCGAGATCATGCCGCCGGAAGATGTCCACCAGCGCGAACGCCCAGATCAGCAACAACGGGATGAACACGAGCAGCAGCCAGAACACATCCCAAAAGTCCACACCACCAATTATCCCCAAAAATCCGACACCCTCCCGCCCGCTTCCGCATTGATCATGAACTTAAGTCCATGTTCGACGGCGTGTCGCGACACAAACTTCATGGTCAACGCACGCCGGCGCGGCTGCCGCGATCGAGCTGATCAGGACGATCATCGCCCGCGAGAGCGGGGCGACCAGTGCGACCAGGCTTGCCCGCCTGGTGAGGCGCCTGCCTCCCGACTTCAGACCGGCGGCAACCGACGTCTGCCGATTTCTGCCGGCCAGGACCGACGGACGACTTTCACCCAGGCGGCTACTGCTTACGTCGCAGCGAGTTCGCGCCCAGTCCGCGCCGACGCGGGCCGGACTCAGACTCCGCAGACTCCGACGTGGTGCGAGGCGATTCAGCATCGTTCGAGGGGACACAGCGCCCACGCGGACGGGACCAACGCGACGAGAGCGAGTGCAGGGCGATTCGGCACCAGGCGAGCGGACACAGCGCCCACGCGAACAGAGCCAACGCGACGAGAGCGAGTGCAGTGCCGCGCAGGCGGGGTGTGCCGCGGATGCGATCCCGTTTGGGTTGGGTCAGCTCATGCGGGTGACTGTCTCCCGTAGGCGGGCCAGGTCGCGGCGGCGGCGCTCGTAGGTGATCGCGAGTCCGACCAGCAGCAGGCCGAAGATGGCCAGCGGGATCCACGTGGGCACGAGCTTCCACGCCAGCACGATCTCGTGTAACCCGAGCACGATCAGGGTCCCGCCGCCGAGCAGGAACGGAGCCTGCTTGCGCCACACCGCCCCGGCGATGGTCACGGCGAGTGCGCCGATTCCGAGCAGCAGGCGCCGCCACTCCCCACCCGTGGTCAAGAGAACCGCGCCGAGGCTCGGCAGCAGCGCAGCACCCAAAGCAGGCCCATAGGCGGCCCAGCTCGACAGCCCGCGCGTGAAAACCACCCCGAGTATCACCGCGACCACCGCGATCGGCAGAGTGTAGGCCTCCAGCGTGCCCACGTCGTATGACCGCAGCAACACGACCCACGCCACGGCCTCCAACACACCCGCGCTCACGGCCCGTTCCACGGGCTGCCGTCGCAAAGCGGACAGCCCCACAGCGACACCCCAAAGCGCGAGCACACCCGCCGTTGCCGTCGTCGATTCGAGCCCCAAGACCAGCGCGACCACCGCCGCCCCGTGAGCCGCGGCCTCCGCCGCGACCGCCACGGCAAAGCGCATGAGCGAAAGCCCGAGCAGGGTCCCGGCGACGAGCAGCACCAGATAGGCGGTCGCCTCGGGCCTGAACCCAGCCAGCTCACCGGACTCGTATGCGAGCCACACTGTCGCCGCCGCGCCCACCAACCACCCGGCCACCCGAGCCGCCACGGGCACTGCGGCCACCGCGACAACAGCCATCGCCACCACGACCAACCCAAGTGCCGCGACGAGGGCCCACCGTTGTTGCGCCGCACCGTACAACGCAGACCCGGCAAGGACAACACCCACGATCACCAACGCGGGGTTCATCCGCCGCAAAATGGCCGTCACCACCGTGGACAGTCCAAACACGAGAGTCACCGCGGGCAGTGTCGGCCAAGGCGCACCAAAGTACGCCAGCCACATGAGCACCGGCAGGACCGCCGCGAACACTCCGATCAGGACATTGCGCCAGCTCAACATCAGCACAGCCACGAGCAGCAGCGTGATCGCGATCGCGTTGGGCAGGGCCACGTTCACCGACCCACCTCGGTCCCACAGCACGCTGGCCCAATCACCGAACGTCCACCCGAGCGCCACAACGATTGGATAGATCGCGACCCAACGCGCCCACACCCACCCACACCGGAACACGACCATCGCGGCCGCCATCGCCGCCAGCCCCGCATAGATGGCCTCGGACTCGTTGCCCGGCAGCACCGGCCACAGTGGATAGACGGCGATGACAAGCCCGGCAACGACGTGGTATCCGCGATACAGGCGCGCCGCCCCGAGCAGCGGCACAACGAGCACGGTCATGACGAGCACCCGCCACGACGCGACCGGCCCACCCCCGAAGGCCGCCACCGTGAAGTACGCGAGCCACGGCAGCGCCAGGTCGACAACCCCCGCCGCCACCCCGCCGATGGGATGGTATCCGCGCCGCGGCGCAACCATCGCCACAGCAAGCCCGAGCACCACAACCGCCGTCAGCGCGAACATCGTCCTGACAGGAGGCTCGCCCAGCTCGACCGCGATCGCGTGCGCGCCAAGCCCCAAAGCAGTGAACCCGACCAGTTCCTGGAAGCCCGTGCGATCGTGGAAATAGGCCCACACCAACAAGGCCGCCGCGACCGCAACGTCCGCAATGGACGGACCGGGCAGCACCATCGCGAGCGTGACCGCCCCCGCCACCACAAGCAAATCGCGCATGTAGCCACGCGCAAGCAGCACGGCCCCACCGGTCAGCAGCACGATCGCCAACGGGCGTTCCCACGCGAAAGCCTGCGGCTGGCCCAACACCGATTCCGCCCCGAGCCACGCCGCCCAGACGAGCGCGATGACCGCAGGCACGCCCAACGCCACGTACGCACCGATCCGCGCACCTATCGCCCACGGATTCGGCTCAGCCTCAAGCGGGGCCGGCGCCTTTGCCTGTTCCTTAGCCGGATCGAACGTGCTCCACAGCGCAGGCATGCGCTCGTCGGCCGGCTCAGGTTCAGGCTGTGGCACGGGCTCCGGGGAAGGCACAGCCACACGCCCCAAAACCCAAGCCAGCAAAGCAACCAACGCACCAGCCGCCGCAGCCACAGCCAACCTACCGGACGCGGAAACTTCCGGCAGCACCGGCCGCACCAGCCCGGCCGCGAGCGCGACCGCCACCGCCGCACCCGCGACCACCCGATGCGCGAACGCGCCGCCAACCCAGGCCCCGAACGCAATGACCACCGCCACTGCAACCAACGCAACGGACGACAGGATCGTGCCCCGCCCCACCCACGCGAGAACGGACATGAGAAGCGCGAGCAGAAGCGCGATCGCGTGCAGCAGCGAAGCCAGCACCGCAAACCCCATCGGCGCCCGCTTGAGCCGCAGCACCGCGATGTTGCCCAGCGCCAGCGCCGCATAGATCAGCGCCCAAACCTCTGCCACCGCATCGGATTCGGCGAAGAACAACGGCAACACCGGCTGCGCGGCCGCCAGTGCCATCAGGTCGGGCCCGGTCAGCCGGAACAGGCGCCCGTAGGCGAACGCGGCCAGCGCCGTGAGCGCACACACCGTACCGGCATAGAAACTGGCATCCCAGGAGTCCTTGATGCCACCCAGATTGACAAACCAGGCGGCGTAACCGTCCAAAAGCAACAGCAGAAGTCCGAGCGCTGCAAAGGTTTCGGCGGTCGCGCGCAGCCCGCGCCGCAGCACCAGCGGCGGCACGGCGAGCGTGACCAGCGTGACGACCGTCAGGATCGCGGCCCGCCCGGTCTGGCCGAACTTCGCCCACGCCACCACCGTGAAGACGATGGCCGCGATGCCCAGCAGCAAACCACCGAGAATGAAGAGCAAATTTTGGACGGTACCGGTGGAAGCCTCCGCCCGTCCGGCGATGCCCACCTGCTCCGGGGCACGGGCGGGTTGCGGCGCGGCTGTTGGGCCCGGGGCGGAGGTTCTGGCGGTCGCGCCGGTTTCGGCCGCCACAGCGGCACGCACAGCGGTCGCATGCGCCTCACGCTGCCGCCGCGCGTCGGCCAACTGCCGCACGAGCTCATCGTGCCGCAGCTTGGCCTCGTCGACCTGCCGCCGCAGTTCCTGGATCCGGACATCGAGCCCGATAACGGCCGCCGCATCCGGATCCGGGGCACGCCCGCACCCCGGGCACGGATGCTCCAGCGTGGTCGACGTCGCACACACCGGGCACGGATAGGCCGACGCCGGCACCGCGGACTCCTCAGTCATGAACGACAGCATGCACTAGGCGTTTCGCCCGCACTATCGGGCGGTGTACTCAATCCCTGCTCCGGATGGGTACTCAGTCGGTTAAGTCGGCCACATGGACGACCCCGCGGGTGCGGCCTTGCGCCTGACGGTCCTGACCGCAGAAGCGGAGGGCCGCGATCGCCGGTCTGATGTGGATAGTGGGCGGGGTTGCCGAGATCGCTTGGCGCAAGCGCAGCAGCGTCCTGCTGGGCGTGCTCAGCATCGCCGCCGGGCTGGCCGTGCTGTTCGCGCCGAAGCTCTCACTGACCGCCATGGCCGGTTTTCGTGGAAACCCGGACGCGGAGACGGCGGTTGTGCCGGAGTGATTCGGGCTTTAATCTGATGTAGATCGATTCGTGGCGAAACCGGGCGCTCGCGCTGGATCGAGAAAGTCCAGTCCTTTCTCCCCCGGAGTCACCTATGATCTCTCCCCCACACCGGCGCGCCATGGTCGCCGCGCTGGTCATCTCCCTGCTCAGCTGGGTCGTCACCGCAACCGTGGCCAATGCCGCGGCCGCCGGCTGCCGCGTGGCCTACACGATCCCGTCGCAGTGGGGCGGCGGGTTCACCGGCAACGTCGCCATCACCAACCTCGGTGACCCGGTCACCGGCTGGACCCTGCGGTGGTCGTTCACCGCCGGGCAGACCATCACCCAGATCTGGGGCGCGACGCGCACTCAGAGCGGCAGCCAGGTGGCGGCAAGCAACGAGAGCTACAACGGCAACATCGGCACCAATGCCACCGTGTCGTTCGGCTTCAACGGCACGTGGAGCGGCAGCAACCCGGTGCCGGCATCGTTCACGCTCAACAACGTCACGTGCACGGGCAGCGTCACCTCGCCCACCGGCAGCCCGACCAGCAGCCCCACCGGGCAACCGCCGTCGAGCAGCCCGCCACCCACCAGCGGCTGGAACCCGCCGTCCAACCTGGTGCAGCCACTGAACGAGGTGTGGGCGCACGTCGAGCAGACCTACAACGGCGGCAACGGCGGCTGGAGCCGGTTCCGCAACTACGGCTGGGACCAGATCATGGCCAACCGTGGCTTTATCAACTACTGCGTGCGGTGGGACTCCAGCGCCTCCGTCACCACCGCGCAGCGCGATGCCATCCACGCGCAGCTGCAAAGGCAGTACAAGAAGTGGATGGACGTCATGGTGGGGCACAACGCCTTCCCATACTCATCCGTGCCCGTGCGGGTCGTGGGCTGGGCGGTGCGCAACCGTAGCCAGCTGCAGTGGTCCGACACCTCGGTCGACATCTACGTCAATGACATCCGTGAGAACGCGCCACAGTGTTCGGAGCCGTGTGGCCGGTTCTTCCACCAGGACGGCAACTACTCGGGCTGTCCGGGCGGGGCGGCCCGGCATTACGACCAGTCGCTGTGGCTGACCGACGGGTTTGGCGGTGGCGCCGGTGGCGACTGGGGCCAGCGCATGGGCCGGGAGTATTTCATGAACAATCTCAACAGCGCCGACGTCACGATCCTGCTGCATGAGATCGGCCATACCTACGGCCTGGACGACTTCTACGACTGGACGCCGACCGGGCAGTGCTGCTTCATCATGAAGGCCGGCAGCTCCGCGGTCATCACCGACTTCGACCGGTGGATGTTCCGCGACTGGTGGCGCCACCTCAAGAGCCGCTACGGGTTGTAGTTGACGGCCCTGTGTTTCACCGCTTCGCGATGAAAAACAGGGACTGCGCGACCCACCCGGCAAGCCCCACGTAGTTCGCGCGGGCTGGGTTCATCACGAAGCGTTGAACCCAGCCCGCTGCGCAAGATAATCGCGTGAGGCGGCGTAGGCCGCGCTGACGCGATGCCTCACCCCGGCGGTGTCGCGGTAGGCCCACGGGCTCTCATCCGCTTCGGCACCGCCGGGTAGCACATGCACGCGCACACCGGCCGGCGCCCGCGCGAGCTCCTCGGCAAACCGGGCGCGCCGCGCGAGCTCCATCGCCACGGTCGCCGCCTCCCACGGGCGCTGCGGCGGCTTCAACGGCTTCTCGATCCGGCCCACCTGAAGCACGAAAACCTCTTGCGCACCAAGTGAAACGGCCCGCGCAACCGGCGTCGGGTTGACCACCGAGCCGTCGATGAAATGCTCCTCGCCGATGGCGACCGGTGGCAGCAGGCCGGGCACGGCCGCCGACGCCATGACCGCGGGCACGACCGGCCCCGCCGTGAACCAGTGCTCGGCCGCGCGCTCGATGCTCGCGCCGACCAAATGCAGCGGCACCTTCAGCTCCTCGAACGACAAATCAGGCCCGAGATGGCGTTCGAGAATGCGGCGCAGCGGGGCGGGCGGGTGCAGATGTGTGCGCGTCGCGAACCGGCGCATCTGCCGCGGGACGGAATCGCCGTAAACCTCGTTCAGCTCAGGGCTGGCCCACAGCCGTACCAAATCATGAATGACGGAAGGGTCGGGATTGCCGGCCACCATTGCCGCATTGATCGCGCCGATGGACGTGCCCACCAACACATCCGGCCGGATGTCGGCACGAAACAGCGCGCGCAGCATGCCGACCTCGACCGCGCCCAACACGCCACCGCCGCCGAGCACAAACCCCACCGACCCCGCCCGCACGCCCCTCATCCTGCCACGATGCGGGACACGGCCAGTGCCCGCCTACCTGAACGCCTGGATCGCGCCGAACACGAGCCCCAGCACCACGATCAGTTGCGGCATCAGGACCACAAATATGATTTTCGGCACAACCCGTAGCGGTTTGATTTTCGCCGCGCTGATCCATTCCAGCTGGTCCAGCAGCACCTTGCGGTCCGCCTGGTATCTGACCTCCGCCATGGCCTCATTGATGCCGATCGGCGCCGGCGCGACCGCTCTCAGATTGGCGATTTCCCGATCGATGGCCGCCACCGCGTTTCGCAGGGGTCGGGCTTCGGCGGCCTTGGCCTCCGTGACCGCGCGATGAAAGATGATTCCCGGTGTCACTATGAACAGCGGCACGCTGAGGCACAGCACCCACATCAGGAAACCCACGGGCGAGGACACGCTGAACCCGAGCACGGATCCGATGACGGCGATGGACGAGCTGAGTAGCAGCAATGCCTGCCACACCGTGCGGTACACCTTGCCAAGGGGTCCCCAGCCGAAGTCGCCGTCGGCCTCCGCCCAGTCGGCTCGGTATCGGCAGACGTGTTTGAGCGCGGCGGCGACGTAGAGCGAGTAGGCCCCGCCAGTGAAGAAGGACAGCACCACCGCGAAGGCGATGATGGCGACCAGAAAATACAACCCATGACCCAACGTGTTGTCGTTACCCGCCCACCATGCGGCATAGGTGGCGTGAAGCCAGTCCTGCCGGTCGTCGCCGGTCAGGCCCGTGGGCGCGATCTTCACGAACAGGCCGCCGTTGCGCTGCCCCTGGATCAGGGCCAGCGCGAGCACAAACGAGGTCAGCAGGATGACGATGGTGACCAATGAACGCACGCGCTGTGCGCTCGCCCGCACCGCGCCGAGGAAGACGGTGAGCGAGTTCTCCTCGATGTCGTCCCGTTGGCCTGTGGACCACCGCCTGAACAACCACGCGGGGACGAGCCAGTGCCCGCCATATGTCTGCTCCACGTCGACCCGGCCGTCCCGCTGGTAGAAAACCTGTTTCGGGCACAGGACACCGTTGCGGACCAGCTGCGGCAGGCATCTGGCCATGCGGTTCCACTCGTGGCGCAGCAGGACCAGGCTGGTCGAGATGGTGATCAGAAGGAACCAGCTGGGAACGTCGCGCACCAAAGGGAAAACGGGCCGCGAGTCCGGCACCCCGCCGAAGCCGAAGATCCGCCGCGCGTCGTCCCAGAGCTGCAAGTCCCCGGCCGATCCGACGGTGCCCTGGTACAGGTTGATGAGCACCAGGAACGCCGCTGCGAACACGCCGAACAGCCAGAACCAGCGCGCCTTGCGCCACCTCGTCGGGATCGTCACGACGAGATCCTGCGGGTCGAACCGATCGGCAAGCGCCAGCCCCCGCGCCGTCACCTCCGGTGTGGCCACCGACCGGTCAAGGATTTCCTGACTCATCCAATCCCCACCTCACAAACAGCGAGACCAGCTCGGCCGTCCGTTCGATCATCGGCCAGTGGCCGCAATCGCTGATCTCATATTGGTTGGCAATCTTGCAAAGCTCGACGGCGGTGCCGACATCGTCGGCGTTGATCAATCGATCGCGCGATCCCCAGACGAGATCCACCGGATGCGGGATCGCGTGCATGATGGCCTCGAAATCGATCCGGTGGGCGTCGAGCAGAATCCGAAGCACCGTCGGGCTTCCCGAGCCTTCGAGCGCCTGCACGACGGTCATCGGGTCGAGCCGGTGCGGTGCCGCGACAAAGGGCCACAACGAGGCCCACCGCACCATCCGCGACGCCGCCAGCAGCCTGCGGGCCGCGGCCGTCACGGGTATCACGCCGACGAGAAACTGCGCCGCGACA
Source organism: Allorhizocola rhizosphaerae (assembly GCF_003426775.1). Classification (GTDB taxonomy): domain Bacteria; phylum Actinomycetota; class Actinomycetes; order Mycobacteriales; family Micromonosporaceae; genus Allorhizocola; species Allorhizocola rhizosphaerae. The sequence goes on from NZ_QJUG01000173.1 coordinate 9,327, forward strand.
GCCAGGCCCAGGCTCCCGCCGGTGAGCATGCGCCACGGACGCTGGGCCACCCGGGTCGCCCGAAACAGCGTGCCACTGACCAATATGGACCGCCGGAAGCGCATGCCCGGTGTGGCGGCCAGGATCGCGGCGACCGTGCTGCCGATCGAGTGCGAGACCAGGATGGAGTCCTGCAGATTGTGCTCTTGCACGAACCGGGCCACCTTCTGCGTGGCGTGGTGCAGCTCGAACCGGTCCCTGGTGCGGCTCGCGCCGAAGCCGGGCACGTCGATCGCCATGGAGTAGGCGTGCTTCGCCAGCTCCGCTGCACCGCCGCCCACTGCTGCCGCGCCCCGCCGAGCCCGTGCACCAGCAGGAAACCCGGTCCAGACCAGCGATGTTCCGTGCCCGCCTCGGTAAAGGCGATCCCCTCGACACCGGCACCCACGAAGTCAGGGTGGCGCGGTGCGTCGGTGCCTGTCCTCAGTGCTAGCTATGGTTTTGTGCGGTGCGATTCATTCATCGCAGCTGGAGCCGGCTATCCCTCCCGGCCCTGCCTGGCCCGCAAATACATGAGCACTGCCACAACCCTTTGATTGATTTCTGGTACGTCTTGAATGCCAAGGTTGGCGAACATCGCGCGAATGTGCGTCTCCACCGTGCACTCCTTGATGTTCATGCGAGCGCCGATTGCGCCGTTGTTGAGCCCCTCCGCCATGAGGGCCAGCACCTCCAGCTGGCGCGGCGTGAGCCCGTCCAGCCCCTGGTGCGATCGCCCTTTGAGCATGAGCGCGCTGATCGCCGGATCGACCACATATCCGCCGGCCGCGATGCGCTCGACCGCGGCCACGAAGCCGCCCGCCCCGGTCGCGCCCTCCTTGAGCAGGTAGCCGGCCTTGCGCATGCCGTCCTTGACCAGCGTCGTGAAGAACCGCACCTCCCGATATTGCGATAGCAGCAGCACCCCGACCTCGGGCAGCTCCCGCCGGATCGCCATGGCCGCGCTCATGCCGTCTACATCGGACTCCGGCCCGAGCTTGATGTCGATTATCGCCACGTCCGGGCGGGCGGTCCGCACGGCGGCCAGGAGGCGAGCACCGTCCGCGGTCTCGGCGAGGACGTCGATGCCGTTGTGGCGCAGATGCTCGGACACCAGCTGCCGGAGAAGGGCCTGGTCCTCGGCGATCACGACGCGGACACGGGCCATGCCTGTTCACCCTCCTTTGGTACCAACGGTTTGCACGGTAGCGCGACGGTGAGCAGCGTGCCCCGCCCGGCCGGGCTGGTCACGGTCATCGCGCCGCCGATCGCCTGGATCCGGTCCTGAAGCCCGAGCAGGCCGCGCCGGGCGGACAGGCTCGCGCCGCCGACGCCGTCGTCGGCGACCTCCAACAGCAAGGCGTCTCCCGAGTGACGCATGCGGACCCGCGCCTCGGTGGCCCGCGCGTGCTTCAGGGTGTTGGCGAACGCCTCCTTCACGACCATATAGACGGTGTATTCCACGATCGGTTCCAGTCGTGGCACGTCCTCACCCGCCACGGTGACCGCAATCGGCATGTCCCGGGCGAGCGCCTCCACGGCGGCGCTCACCCCGAAATACGTCAGCGCGGGCGGGTGCAATCCGTGCGCGATCTCGCTCAGCTCCTCCCTGACCTTGCCGAGCGCCTGTTCGCAGGATGTCAGGGCGGCCAGTGCCGGTGTGCGCGGGTCAGCACCGAGCCGATCGATGGCCGTCCTGAGGTGGGTCGCCGCGATCACCAGGGTCTGCTGGACCCCATCGTGGAGATCCTGGCCGAACCGGCGCCGCTCCGCGTCGGTGGCCTCCACGATTCTCACCCGGGACCGCCGGACCTCGGCGAGCATGGCACCGGCAAGCCGTTGCCGCTCAAGCACGATCGAGGCACCGGCCTTGACCGCGTCGAGCCGCACGCGATCCTCGCGCAGCGCGGGATCGTGCGTGAGCACGGCCAGTGGCCGGTCCTCGTAGTCGATGAAAGTCACGGCGCCCGACTCGTCGTCGGCGGGCAACTCCATGCCGTTCCCGTCGCCGTCCAGGTAGGACATGCGGTGCTCGTCCCACAGACCCAGCCGCAGCGTCGGGTCCTTCAGGCTGCGCGAAATGATCGATCGCAGCCGCTCCGGCGAGACATCGTCGGACAGGCCGAGCTCGACCAGGAGCGAATCGACCCGGGTCGCGCCGACCCGCACACGCAGCACGCCGGCGATGAACCCCAGCGGCAGCAGGCAGAACGCAATCTTGTAGGCGAGCAGTCCGGCCTGGGCGTATCGGGTCTCGTGGCCGAGGATCCCGCCGAGGGCCGTGGCCAGCGCGCCGATGACACCGGTCACAAAGATGGGCGCGAGCACATAGCGCATCGGCCAGCTCGCCCGGGTCCAGCGCCGCAGCATCACCCACACCACGGCGACCGCGACCACGCCGCTGCCCAGCCGCATGCCGGCGTTCACGATCCCCACCATCGCCGGGTTGTCCCACACGAGCAGCACATTTTCCGGCTTGTGCAGGCCGTGGCTTGCGGGGTGATAGAACGGGAGCCCGATGGCCGGCCACACGATGGCCACCACGTAGGCGGACGCGGCGATGATCCGCCGGGCCGTCGTGCGAAGCTCACCCGAAGGGAACGCGAGCACCAGGTGTGCCGAGAACGCGACGGACGCGTGCGAGAGCAGCACGCCGATCGTGAACACCCACGGCGTCGGAGAAAACTGGAGATCCTCGGCGAACAGGCTCACGCCCACGAGCACCATGAGCAGGCCGACGCGGGCGTGAGGCTTGCGGGCGTGCGCGACCACGCCGGCCGCGAGGAACAGGAATCCCGTCAGCCCGCCGAGGATCACATCGGCGTGGGGATGGGATCCGTCGCGCCATTTGAGGTACAGCCCGGCGGAGCCGAGGGCCACGCCGCAGGCGGAGAGGAAACCGATCAGCCGCACACATCGGTTCTAGTCGATCCGCGCCACCCAGGAAACAGCCATCGCCGGCCCCGGCCGGCATCGGAAGCTTGTCGTCGAGCGTCAGCTCAGCGAAGGTGCCCGGTCCCATCGACTGCCATGAAGGCAGGGCCAGCCGCACACGAGGGACGTCGCCGCGCAGCGCCGCCGACCTTGTTGCGGGTTGGCTTAACGCTCGTCACTGTGTTCAGGCGAAGCCGTGATCTTCGTGCGACCGGGGCCGGGCCCGGAGCGAACCGGTCTGCGGCGCTGCGGGAATCAGCGGGAGCAGCACCCAGAAGGTGGCGCCGCCGCCGGGCGTGGGGCGGTGGCCGACCGTGCCACCGTGCGCCGTTACGAGAGCCTTCACGATCGAGAGCCCCAGACCCGAACCGGTGGACGGCGAGCGCTCGTGATCGCGGGCGCGGGCCGGGTCGACCCGGTAGAAACGCTCGAACACCCGGTCGCCGTGCTCGGCCGCGATGCCCGGACCCCGATCGGCCACCTCCAGCAGGGCCTGACCACCGTCCACCCCCACCCGTACGGTGATCGGCGTGCCGGTGGGCGTGTGCGCGAGCGCGTTCGTCACCAGGTTGGTGACGACCTGGCGCAGCCGGTCCTCGTCACCGAGCACCACCGGATCGGCGTCGCCGACCAGCTCCAGATCCACGAGGTGGCCCTCGATGGCGTCGGCCGCAATGGGTACCAAATCGATGGCTTCAAAACGCAACGGCCGCTCCTCGTCCAACCGGGCGAGCAGCAACAGGTCTTCGACGAGCACACCCATGCGGGTCGCCTCGGCCTCGATCCGTGCGATCAGCGCCCGCGTCTCGGCGGCGTCGGTCACCGCGCCCTGGCGGTACAGCTCGGCCAGCCCGCGAATCCCGGTCACCGGGGTGCGCAACTCGTGTGAGGCGTCGGCGATGAAGCGGCGCAGGCGAATCATCGAGCCCTCGATGGTGTCGAGCATCGTGTTGAGGGTGCGCGACAGCCGGCCCATCTCGGTGTCGGGCCCGGCGAGCGTGGGCACGCGGCGCGACAGGTCTCCGCCCGCCACGATCTCCTCGGCGGTCTGCTCGACCTCGTTCAGCGGGCGCAGCCCGACCCGGACCATCATCACCCCGAGCAGTGCGCTCAGCCCGAGCACGGTCAGCATCACCGTGAACTCGATTTTGATGAACTTGCGGACGGTCTTGCCCAAGCCGGTCAGGTCGTACGCGACAAGTACGGTCCCGCCGCTCGGGTGGTCGAACATGAGCACGTGATATCCGGGGTGATGGCGCGACCCGTGCTCGTAGAACACCTTGTCCCGCTGGGGTTCTTCAACCTCGAACTCGTCGCCGTACACCCGCCCGGACGGATCGCGGTACTGCACCACGTATCCGGTGATGCCCTCGTCCAGTTTGGACGGATCCATCAGCAGGATCCGTTCGCGCGCCTGGTAAAGCTGCTCGTCCACTTGTTCGGACAGATAGTCACGCAGCAGGTGGGCGCTGGCGAACCCGGCGAAGCTGAAGCCCAGCGCCACCACACTGAGCACGCCGACCAGCAGCCGGGTGCGCAACGACCAACGCCTGGGCGACTTCACCCGCGTGGCATCCGCAGCGAGTACCCGAACCCGCGCAGGGTGTGGATCAGAGGCGGATCCATCACGTCGATCTTGCGGCGCAGCATCGAGATGTATGACTCCACGATGCGGGCGTCGCCGCCGAAGTCGTAGCGCCACACGTGGTCGAGGATCTGCGCCTTGCTCACCACCCGCTCGGCGTTGACGAGCAGATAGTGCAGCAGCTTGTATTCCGTCGGGCTCAGCTTGATCAGCTTGCCGCCGCGGGTCACGTCGTGCGTGTCCTCATCCATCTCCAGATCGGCGAACTTCAGTGAGGGCGCCTTGTCCAAGACGGTCCGCCGGAGCACCGCCTTGATCCGCGCGATGACCTCCTCCAGGCTGAACGGCTTGGTCACGTAGTCGTCGCCGCCCACGGTCAGCCCAGTGATCTTGTCTTGCACACCGTCGCGGGCGGTCAGGAACACCACGGGCACGTGCCGGCCGCCCGCGCGCAGGCGGCGTACCACATCGAAGCCGTCATAGTCGGGCAGCATGACGTCGAGCACGACCAGCTCGGGCTCGTATGCCTCGGCTATCTTGAGCGCCTCCTCACCCGACGCGGCGGTGCGCACGTCGAACCCGACGAACCGCAGGCTCGCCGAAAGCAGGGACACGATGGTCGGCTCGTCATCCACCACGAGTAATCGCTGCACGTTGCCCAGTCTGCCCGCGTTTTCCCGGCAAACGAAGATCTTGTGGCAAACTTTCAGCTTCGATTCAGGGAGCATGCGCATCGGGCTGATTGGGTGCATGCGTGTCCTTCCTTGCCCGACTCAGTCTCGCCAATCGCGGTCTCGTCGCATTGATGACCATCGCCGTCCTCGGATTCGGCGTCGCCGTCGTGCCGCAGCTGCGCCAGCAGATGTTCCCCGACATCCAGTTCCCGCAGATCTCCGTGCTCGCGACCTACCCGGGTGCCACGCCCGAACTGGTTGAGCAGCAGGTGACGATCCCCATCGAGCGGGCGGTGGCGGGCGTCGACGGCGTCACGCAAGTCACGTCGACCTCCCGCGCCGGGAGCTCGACGGTCACGGCCGCGTTCGACTACGGCGCGGACGTCAAGCAGATCTCGGCCGACATCGAGTCGGCCCTGTCGCGCGCCAACCTGTCCGTCGAGCCGCGGGTCATCGCCGGAACCACCGATGACATCCCGGTCATCACGCTCGCGGCGAGCGGCGTGCCCGACAGTGTGCTGCGGGAGCGGATTATCCCTTCCATTCAAGCCATTGAGGGGGTACGCGAGGCGAGCCTCAGTGGCACGCGGACCAAGGAAATCGTGGTCACGGTCGGGGATCGAGCGCAGGCGCAGGCGGTCATCGCCGCGCTGAACGCGAATGGGGTGTCGACGGCGGGTGGCACGATCGTCGAGAACGGACGGTCCTATTCGGTCAGTGTCGGGGAGCGCTTCACCTCGGTCGACCAGATCCGGACTCTGCTGCAGGGCCGGGCCACGGTCGAGTCCGTCGAGGCGCCCGCGACGACGCTGACCCGCACCAACGGCCAGCCCAGTCTAGGCATCGCGGTCACGGCGGTGCCGGGCGCCAACGCCGTGTGGATTTCGCACGCGGTCAACGATTTGATCCCGTCGCTTGAACACTCCACGGGTGCGGATCTGTCGGTCGTGTTCGATCAGGCACCGGAGGTCGAGCGGTCGATCGACAGCCTTACGACCGAGGGCCTGCTGGGGTTGGCCTTCGCCGTGCTGGTGATTCTCATCTTCCTGCTCTCTGTGCGGTCCACGCTTGTCACCGCAATCTCCATCCCGGTCAGTGTCGTCGTCGCCCTCATCGCCCTGTGGGCCGCGGACTATTCCCTGAACATTCTGACCCTGGGCGGACTCACCATCGCGATTGGACGCGTCGTTGACGACTCCATCGTGGTACTGGAAAATATCAAGCGGCACTTGGCTTCTGGCGAGTCCAAACGCGACGCTGTGCTGACCGGCGTGCGCGAGGTGGCCGGAGCCGTCACGGCGTCGACACTCACCACGGTCGCGGTCTTCCTCCCCATCGCGCTCGTCGGCGGGCTCGTCGGTCAGTTCTTCGGCCCGTTCGGGCTCACGGTGACCGCTGCTCTGCTTGCGTCCCTTATCGTTTCACTCACCATCGTGCCGGTGCTCGCGTACTGGTTCCTCAAGCCCCCGCGCACCCCGAAACCGCGCGAAGCGTCGGCCGACGGCCCGCTGCAGCGGGCGTATGTGCCCACCCTGCGGTTTTCGCTTCGCTTCCGCTGGCTGACACTCTTGGTCGCTTCGGTCATTATCGCGGGTACCGGCGTGCTCGCCACACGCATCGAGACCTCGTTCATCGGTGGGTCCGGCACGACGCTGTCCATCAATCAGCAGCTGCCGCCCGGCACGAGCCTCGCGGCCACGGACGAGGCGGCCAAGCGCATCGAACAGGTGCTGTCCGAAGTAGACGGTGTCGAGCGCTATCAGGTGACGGTCGGCAGCGGGGGCGCAGGCGGCCCCGGCGGTGCCGCTGGTGCGGGCAATCCGACCACCAACCGGGCCATGTTCCGCGTCACGACGGCTCCCGATGTCGCACTCGACGACGTCACCACGACGCTGCGGGACCGCATCGATGCGCTCGGCCCGTCGGTGGGCGAGGTCGATGTGACGGCAGCGCAGGGCCCTGGCGGCTCGTCCAACCTGGCGGTCGAGGTGCAAGCCGGTGACGAGGCCACGCTGCGCTCGGCCACGGAGCAGGTGCGCGCGGCGGTCGCCTCGCTCGCGGGCGTGACGGATGTTCGGACCAACCTCGAAACCAATACGCCGCAGGTAAAAGTCACACTCGACCGGACCGCCGCCTCGCGAGCCGGAGTCACGGACGCGGCCATCGGGCAGTTGGTGGGCGCGAGCTTCCGCGGCACCACGGTTACGCGGGTAGTGATCGATGGTGTCGAGCAGCCGGTTGTGGTGCGCACCGGTTCGGCGCCTACGGATGTTGCGACCCTGCGGAGCCTGCCCGTGGCGCCTGGCGTGACCCTCGACGCGGTCGCCGATGTGGAGATCGTCGATGGGCCCGCTCTCATCCGGCGGGTCGACCAGGCCCGCACGGCAACGGTTTCGGCCACTCCCACCGACGAGGCCCTCAGTTCGGTCAACGCCGCACTGTCGCGCAAGCTCGCCGAGCTCGACCTCCCGCCCGGCGCCGGCTACACCGTGGGCGGTGTCACGCAGAGCCAGGAAGAAGCGTTCGCGGACCTGTTGCTGGCCATGCTCATCGCCATCGCGCTCGTCTTCATCGTGATGATTGGTACCTTTCGCGGCCTGGCTCAACCGCTGATCCTGCTCATCTCGATCCCGTTCGCGGCCACGGGTGCGCTCGGACTGCTCGCGATCACGGGCGAGCCGCTCGGCCTGCCCGCGATGATCGGCCTGCTCATGCTCATCGGCATCGTCGTGACGAACGCGATAGTCTTGCTCGATTTGATCCGGCAATATCGCGCGCAGGGCATGGACACCTATGCTTCGATCGTCGAAGGCGGCCGTCGGCGCCTCCGCCCGATCCTTATGACCGCGGTGGCCACCATCTTCGCGCTGTTGCCCATGTCTGCCGGACTCACCGAATCAAGCGCGTTCATCTCGCAGCCACTCGCGGTAGTAGTCATCGGCGGGCTCGTCACCTCGACCCTGCTCACACTCATCCTGGTACCGGTCCTCTACTCACTGGTCGAGGGTGCCAAGTCCCGCCTGCGCCGCAAGCCCACACCCCCACCGGTCTCACCCACACGACCGGCTTCGCTCGAAGCCCTTGCGCGCTAACACGAAAGCCGCCCCAAACTTGGCCGCTTCGCCCGCACATGCCGAGCGGCCTTGACCCGGTCAAGGTCCCGCACCGGCAGACGAACCACTAACCCCAACCACCCACACCTCGGGCCGGGGGAGCCGCCTCTCCCCCGGCCCGATCCCGCCGGCACACCCTCGACCACCCCTCCCACACATTGTCATCGGCCCAGTTGCACGCCCCACACATCCTTGAACCACGCCCTCCCAACCGGCACCCTCTTCCGCTGCCACACCCTGCCCGTCCCTCCATCCGCCCACACCCT
>NZ_QJUG01000174.1 GCF_003426775.1 Allorhizocola rhizosphaerae
CGCCGCTGCCGCCTGCGCCGCGGAGATCGCCGCGCTTGTCCACCAGGCCGCCGCCGCGCTCGCGGCGGCCGAGCTGCCGAAGGCGCCGCCCAGACCGGCGAAGGCGAACATGCCCGTCCCGCCGCTGCCGATGAGGAAGGCGATCAGCAGTGCGAGCAGCGCCACGACGAGCAGAGCCGCGGCGATGGTGAAAAGGCAGTCGGACAGGCCGCTGCAGTTGTCGGCCCACACGGGGGTGAGCTCGGTCGCGACGCTCAACCCGGCGACCACGCCGACCGTGCCGGCTCTGGCGAGTATTCTGGTCATCTCACACTCCCGGTTTCTTGACCGGTGCCGTCGCCGGCAGGGTCAACAACGTCATCACCGCGACCGCGACGCAGGCGCTGACCAGGACGGGCAGGAAGCTCGTCGTCGACCCCCAGAAGAAGCCGATCACCACCCGCGCGACGAGGTAGCCGGCGACCAGGCCGACGCCGAATCTGACCAGATATGGCACCTTCGTCAGCACGCCGACCACCGGCGCCCCGACGGTCACCAGGAAGAAGCGCAGGAACAGCAGCCCGCCGAAGAACATCAGGACGATGAAGGCCTCGAAGAAGCTGCCGATGATCCCCGAAAGCAACAATGTGGTACCGGCTGCGCCCACACCGACCATCACCAGGCCGGCAACGCCTTTGCGGGGGCCCTTCGCCAGTTGCGCGCCCAGGCCCGCCCAAAGGATCTGAGAGAACGTCGCCGTCTTGCCGACGAGAGCCTTGCGCTCCAGCACCACCCGGCCCACGGCCGCCGCCGCCACGACGAAGACCAGCAGCCAACCGGTCTCCTGCAACGGTTTGATGGCGTCCACATCAGGCACACCACCGGGCCAGACGAACACCGGCCTAATCAGCAGCGGCACCGTTTGGGACCAGACGTATGCGCCGAAACCTGCCGCGACCGCCGCACCGACGAACTCCATCGCCGGAACCAACGCCCTGGGCAGCATGCGCATGTTGATGACCATCATCCGTACACCCAAAACGGTCATCGGCAGCAGGACCGTGAGAAATCCTAAAAGGACATACGACAGCAGGGAGGGCACGATCACCTCGAAGAACCACTCGGCCCCGGTGATCCACCGATATCTCGGGGAGGAATTGAGCACCAGGTCACCGATCGCGTAACCGAGTGTCGCCCACAGCCCGATGGCCGCGCCCGCCTGTCCGATCAGTCCAAACACGATCATCAGCAGGAGACTGAACGTGTAGGTCTGCTCGCTGTGCAGGGCACCGGTGATCAGCCCGATGAACCAGCACGCCGGCCCCAGCATCAGGGCGGCGGCAGGCCAACGGGTCAGATAGTGACCGTCACCGAGTGCGATGCCCGCACCGGGCCACACCCTGGCGGCCTTCAACGGCAGGCGCAGCCAAAGCAGCTGCATCACCCTTTCCATGCCGGCTCTCTTTCCCGGGACCTTCGCACCAGTGCCCGGGCCAGCCAGCCCAGCACGGCACCATAGGCGAAATGCCCGAACACGGTGACGCTGATGAATTCGTCCAATGCCTTGAGCCCCAACCAGCCCGGATAGAAGCTGACCATGACCGTCTCCAGCACGAGCGCCCAGATGATGCCCGCGATCACGCCCTTCTCGGCCAGGACGATGGTGTAGCCGACGGCGAAACCGAGCCCGTTGACCAGATGGAAGGCGAAGCCCACAACCAACGCCGAGGTGGTTGTGCGGTCGCCGGCGCCCAGCAGCTCACCGAAGAGGGGCCATGCGTCGAACGGGCGCACGGTGGAGCCCGTCGTCTCGACGAGCAGCCAGCGGCTCACGTCATAGGCCGCCGTCGCGCACAACCCCACCAGCAGGCCGATCCTCGCGCGCTGGGCGAGCGCCTTGCGTGCCGCCGCCGGCAACGCGCGCCAGACCACCACCCAGGCGCCCACGCCAAGCCCGACCGTCGCGGCCAGGGCGATGTGCAGCGGTGTGCCGGTCAGGAAGTACGCGAGCAGCGCGCCACCGCTGGCCATGCTCGCCGCACCGAGCACCACCCGAGGCCACAGGCCGGTCTTCGTCTTCGACGGCACTGCTGCATTATGCCGATGACCGGTCCAGGTTGGACTGTCGCATACATGACCACCAGTTTGACGCCTCAGGCGACCGGCGTGGACACGATGTCGCGGACCTCGGTGCGTGAGGTGACGCCGAGCTTGCGCAGGATCGCCGACACATGGACGGCGGCCGTCTTGGGCGAGATGTAGAGCCGGCGGGCCAGCTCGCTGTTGGTCAGCCCGTCGGCGATGAGCAAGGCTACTTCGCGTTCGCGCGGCGTGAGTGCGCCCGGCCCGGTGACGGCCGGCGCGGCGTCGACCGGTGCGAGGCCCAGCCGGGCACGCACCGATTCGAGGTCGGCCACGCGCCAGCCGCCCCAATCCTTGAGCAGTTTGCCGGCCCGGTCGGTGTGCTCGGCGGCCTCGGCCCGGCGGTCGGCGGCCAGCAGGCAGCGCGCTGCTCCAATGTGGACCGTGCCCAGAATCATCGGCGTCAGCAGCGGCGAGTCGAGCAGCGAAAGGTAGCCCGACAGCGCCCTGGCATGCTCGCCGTGCGCTTCGGCCAGCTGTGCCTCGACGAGCGTCCGGTATTCGTCCCACACATGCTCGTCGAGCAGCTCGCGCCCGATCCGGTCGAGCCTGTGCAACGGCAGCCCCGCGGCCATCGCGGCCGACAGCAGGTCGTGCGCCTGCGACCCGCTGCGCCAGTCTTGCTCGGCCAATGCAGCGAAGAGCTCATCGAGTACCAAATCGGCCTTGACGACATCTCCACGACGGCACGCAAGATGGAAAGCCAGACCGGGGATCGCGGACGCAATTGGCTGCGGCGCGGCCGCCAGATCGCGGATGATCAACTCGACCTCGTCGAGCTCGCCCGCCTCCAGGCACAGCCCGGCCAGGAAGTGGGCGTGGTAGTCGGCCCGCCGCCCGCTCAACGCGAACCCGCGGTCGTGGCTGCGCCCCTCGCGCAGCGCCGCGATCGCGTCGGCCAGGTTGCCGGCCCGCATCGCCAGCCTTGCCCGCCCCTCGAAATATGCCGCCACCGCAAGGGATTCGATCCCCGCGCGGGTCGCGTTCTGCCGCATCCGCTCCAGCATCTCGCCGTGCTCGGTCGGCGACGAGGGCGGGTTGCTGCTCAGGATGTTGTTCAGCGCGCGGGCGGCCAGCAGCCACTCGCCCAGCTTCTCCGCCTCGTCGATCAGCCCGATGAGCATGGCCCGGCCCTCGGCCGAGGTGCGCGGCAGGTTGATGAGCGCCGATCCCTTCTCGACCAGCGCGGCGAGGCGCACGGCCGGCAGGTCAAGCGTGTCGGCCAGTTCGAGCGCGCGGTCGGCCCAGACCATGGTGGCGTCCAGATCGTCGCGCAGCATGGCCGACTGGGCCACCGCGGTCATCGCACGCGCCTGGTCGGCGCCGTCGGGCAGCTGCGGGATCAGCGCCTTCAGCTCATCGGTCTGCACGCGCATCTCGTGCTCTTTGCGCTCCTCCCACGCCAGCCTGATGCGCATGAACAGGGCCTCGGCACGGTCGGTCACGTCGGCGGCGTTGTCGTGCCAGGCTCGCGTGTAGCGCACGGCATCCTCAAGCAGCCCGACCAGCCATGCCGCCCGCGCCGCCGACGCCAGCAGCCGCGGATCGTCGGCGGCCTCGTCGAGCCCCATCTCGGCCAGCTGCAGCGCCTGATAGGCCGAACCTATCGACAGGTACAGAGCGGTGCCCCGCCTGGCCGCCGCCACCATCTCGTCGTAGCGCCCGGCCTCCCGAGCGTGCCGGGTCACCAGCGCCGGATCGGGCGAGCCTGTGGCGAGCAACACCTCAAGCGCCGCATCGTGCAGCCGCCGCCGTTGCCGGGCGAGCATCTGGTCGGTGATGGCCTCGCGCACGAGCGCGTGCCGGAAGGCGAACTCGTCCTCGCCGACCTCGGTCAGCACGCTGCGGTCGACCAGCTGCCGGAGCACCTCGATCAGGCCGTCCTCGTCCATCCTCGTCACGCCGGCGAGCAGATCGAACGGCACGCGGTGGCCCAGGACGGCGGCGGCCTCCACCACCCGGTGCACCGCCGGGTCGAGGTCGTCGACCTGCCGGCGCAGCGCCTCGACCAGGCTCCACGGCAGTGGCCGGGAGCAGAGCTCATCCAGGTCGTCGCCCTCCCAGCCGCGCATCAGCTCCTCAAGGAAGAACGGGTTGCCGCCGGTGCGCTGGTGCAGCGACTTGGCCGAGCGCAGGGGAGCGGGCTTGCCGGTCGCGGCGGCCAGAAACGCGGCCGTGCCCGACAGCATGAGCCGGCCCAGCCGCACGTGGGTCACGGCGTGCCGCCGCTCGAGGCGCTCCAGCAGGCCGGCCAGCGGCTGGCGCCAGGTCACCTCGTCGGGCCGGTACGTCCCGATCAGCAAGCGCGGGCCGCGGGCTTCGAGCCCGGCGATCCGCTCGAACAACCCGGCGCTCTCGGAGTCGGCCCAGTGCAGGTCTTCGAACACGATGAGCGCGGGCGAATCGCCCACGAGCTCGTCCACAATGGACAGACCGGTCTGCAGGCGCTCCACGTGGCTGTGCCGGGCGTCGGTCATCACCGCCAGCTGATCCGGGTCGACCGCGGCCCGCCCGTCGATCGCGTCGAGCAGCACCTCGTAGGGCCGGGCCAGCGAGCCGGGCTCGGCGTGGCCCACCAGCACCACGGTCTCGGGCGGCAGGCAGGCTATGAGCTCTCTCACCAGGCGGGTCTTGCCGATGCCGGGCTCACCGGCGAGCATGGCGACCTGCGGCCGGGGCGACCGCGCGAGCTGCACCAGCCGGCGCAGCTCGGCGTCGCGCCCGACCATCATCGCGCTAGCGCCGTCTCGTGTGATCCGCACGCCGCCAGGGTACCCGCGGACCGGCGCCGCTCCTTACGGTTATTCTTCCTCGCCAGTTGCGCCGCGCGCAGCAGACGCTGCTGCTCGGCCTCCATGATCAATTCTTGTTGGCGCATGCTCGCCAGGTCGTACAGGGTTTCCGCGTGGGTGAACATGCCTCAATGCTCGGCCGTGCGGGGCGCCCGGCCATCGGGAGCGGCTACCTATCTCTGCTCCCGCCGGGCGCCCACTGCCCCTAGGTATACCTACTGCGTGGTGGTGAAGAACGTGCGAGCCTGGGTGAGGGCGGCGGTGTCGCGCAACACGTCGCCCGGGGCGCTGGAGTTGCCAACGAGGACACCCGCCCAGCGCATGCCGAGGTATTCGGCGCAGTAGCGCAGAGTGCCGACGAACGGTTCGACGAATTTCGGGTCCTCGTCGCTGAATGTCGTGACGGCCCACAGGGTCTTGCCGCGCATGCGGGCCTTGAACTCCACGCCGGGCGTGCGCATCCAGCCCGTCCACACGTCCATGTACGCCTTGGTGCTCGCCGACACGCTGTACCAGTAGATCGGGGAGACGAACACGATGTCGGTCGCCTCGAAGGTGGCCTCCTGCAGGACGAGTTCGTTGCCGGCCGCGGGCGGATAGGTGCCCGTGCCCTCGTGACGGATGTCTCGAAACTGTTCCAGCGGAAGGTCGTCGAGCCGCAGCCAGCGCTGTTTGAAGCCGGGTGGCAGTTCAGCCGCCGCGAGCTGTGCCAGGGTTTCGGTGTTGCCGCCGCAACGGGCGCTGCCGAGCAAAAACAAGAACCGCCTCACCGCTCAAGACTATGCGCGAGGGTAGGGCTGGCGGTACCACGAACCCGGGGGCGAGCGGGATCGCTTCGAACCGCTGCGCGGACGAGACTACTGATCATGACAGGTGTCGACCAACCCGTCCGGATTCGCAGCCTGGACGGCTTGCGCGCCATGGCCATCCTCGGTGTCGTATGTGGACACTGGCTGACCGGCGCGCTCATCACGGGTCCCGACGGCGCGCTGAGCATCCACAGTCCACTGTCCACTCTGGATTGGCTGCGCCCGTCGTCCTGGTTCTTCCAGATGCTCGGGCTGTTCTTCCTCGTCGGCGGCTACTCGGCCGTGCTGAGCATCGACCGGTCGCGGCGGCGCGGCATCCCGGACACCCAATGGATCCGGGCCCGCTTCGCGCGGCTGACCCGGCCGGTGTTCGCCGCGGCCGCGATCGTGGCCGTCGCGCTGCCGTTCGCCGCCGTCGCCGGGGTGCCGCCGGGCACACTGCGCGGCTGGGTGGTGCTGTTTGTGCAGCCGTTGTGGTTTATCGGGGTGTACCTGGTCATCACCGCGCTGACCCCATACGCGCTCGCCCTGGACCGGCGCTTCGGCTTTCGCGCCGCGATCGTGCTCGCCGCGGTCGTGGCGGTGGTCGATGTGGTGAGGTACGGCCCGTGGAGTGAAGGCGTGCCGGGCTGGTTCGGATATCTCACCGTTCTGCCCGCATGGATGTTTACCTATCAAATGGGTATCGCGTGGGCGCGCGGCCGGTTGCGCCGAGAGCACGCGATCGCCCTCCTGGCCGGCGGTGTGGCGCTGTTCGTGCTGCTGATCGGGCTGTTGGACTATCCGTGGAGCATCGTGAGCGTGCCGGGCATCGAGCGGTCCAACTCCAACCCGCCATCACTGCTCGTGCCCGCCCTCGCCGCTGTCCAGACCGGTGCGGCGTTCCTGCTGCGCGACCGGCTGGAGCGGATCCTGCACCGGCCACGCCTGTGGGCGGCGGTCTGCCTGCTCAACCTGAGCGCGATGACGGTCTTCTGCTGGCACCAGACCGCGCTCGTCGCCGTGTCGCAGGTGGGCGCGTGGCTCGGCAACATACCCGGCCTGACCGACGCGCCGACCGACGCCGGCTGGGTGGCGGCCCGGTTGGCTTGGTTCCCGATCCTGACGCTGGCGCTCGCGGCGATCGTCGTGCCGCTGCGCCGGTTCGAGCACGTCACTAACCTGCCCGAGCTACGCGCAGTGCGGCCCGCGCGTCCATCAGTGCAAAGCCGAGCAGGTTGAGGCCGCGCCACTGAGCGGGATCCGCGGCGCGCGGATCGGCGGCGGCCAGCCCGATGCCCCAGATGCGGTCCATCGGGCTGGCCTCCACCAGGATCCGGTCGCCGGTCCCGAGCAGGAAGGCGCCGAGGTCGTCGTGCTGGCCGAACTTGGCGATGCTGCCCGACACGACGATGCCGTACCGATGCTCCTCCCACGCGGCGTGGTCAAAGTCGCGTACCCGCCGGCCAAGCGACTTGGCCTCGCCCGGCGTGGCCGCGGCGAGGATCCGCTCGGCCATCGCGTTGTCGCCGAACAGCATCGCCTTGTGCCACATCATGTAGTGCTCGGCGCTGGCGAACGTCACCCCGTCCACCGTGAACGCCGCCGGCCACCACTGGCTCAGACAACCGGTCCCGACGCTGCCGTCGCGCTGCGGCCGGTGCCCCCAGAACGGCAGGAACTTGACCTGGCCCCGCGCCTGCATCGCGATCACGTCCGCGGCCGAGCGGGCACCTCGCCGATAGCTGAGGCCGGGACGCCCGTCCAGCAGGAGCTCACCGACGCGGACGAAACCGGTGTTGGCAAGCACAGCTTGCGACGCCACGTTGTCCACCGTCGTGACGGCGCGCAGCTCGGTCAGCCCGTATTCATTGACGGCCAGCTTCCAGACCTGCTGCACCGCGGCCGTGGCCAGGCCCCTTCCCGCGGCCTTTTCCGCTATGCGGTACCCGAGTTCCGCCCCGCCGTCCTTGACGTCGATCAAGTTGACCCGACCGAGGATCTCGCCACCCTCACCCACCAGCACGTGCAGATGGTCCAAGCCCGAGGCCTGCTGCGCGAGCAGCTCGCGGTGCCGGGCGTCGAAGTTGGCGAAATAATCGTCCCCGCGATCCGGGATGGACGCGGCGAAATAGGCCCGGTTTTCGCGCTCGAACGCGAGCAGGGCGGGCGCGTGGTCGGGGCGTAGTCGCTGCAGTTCGGGCATGGGTGAAACCTACCCGCTCGGTGGTAGCGTGCGCGGATGCTTTCAGGCCTGTTCGGTGTGCTGGCCGTGCTCAACCTGATCGCGTCCGGGACGGAGCATCAGGCGCTGGAGTGGGCGACCAAGCCGCTGCTCATGCCCGTCCTGGCGCTGTGGGTCTGGCGCAACGGTGGCAAGCGGGGGGTCGTCGCGGGCCTGCTGCTGTCGGCGGGTGGCGACATCGCGCTGCTGCGCGGCGACAGCACGGTATGGTTCATCGCGGGCATGGTCCTGTTCCTGGGCGCGCACGTGTGCTACATCGCCACGTTTGTCCAAAGTGGAGCCCGGGTCCGACCGGCCGCCGCGCTCGCCTACGCGGCCTTGTTCGGCGCGGCGCTGGTGTGGCTATGGAAACCCTTGGGCGCCATGGCTATTCCCGTGACGGTGTACGGGCTCGTGCTCGCGGGCATGGCCACGCTCGCCGCGGGGATGGGCTGGCGGGTCGCGCTGGGCGGCGGCCTGTTCTTCGTGTCTGACCTGCTGATCGCGATCCGTGTGGCGCAGGCCGCCACGATTGCGGGCCCACAGATCTGGGTCATGCTGACATACCTTGCCGCGCAACTGCTGATCGCGCTCGGTACGACGGGTAGCGGGCGTGGCATCGGTTTGAAACACTGACCTCCGCCTATTGCGGAGGTTGATTGATGCCCGACGAGGGTTTGAAGTCGCTGGCCGACATCCCACTCGGCTGGCGGCCGTGGCGGTGGATGGCCCGTTCGCGCGCGCACGCCGAAGTGCTGGCCGAGCAGAATGCCGACGGGAGGGTCGCCTCGGTCGAGCCCTTTCTGGACCGTCTTGCGGATGAGCGCAAAGACGAGGTGCGCCAAGCGATCCGGTCCGCGGTGCGGGCGTTCTACCGCACCGGCACGTGGCTGGACGTGCTCGACAACCGGACCCGGCTGGTGGCCGCGGCGGCGATCGTCTCGGTGGTCCCGGCGGCGGCGATTGTCGCGTTCTTCATCGGGCCACCGCTGGGCTGGGCGTCGCGCTCCGGCTCGGTCGCGCTGGCCATGATCCTGACCGGGGTGTTCTTCGGCGCGATCCTGCTCACGCCCGAGGGCGGGTTCTCCAGCGAGCTAAGGTTTTTCGGCACGCTCATCCCGCCGGTCGTCGTGATCGGTGCGGCGGCGACCGCGCCGAGCTGGTGGCCCGGCGGGCCGTGGTGGCTGAGGAACGAATGGGTCCACTATGGACTGGCCGCCACCGCGTGGTGCCTGTCGGGGGTCGCGCTCGTATGCATGATCTTCTGGCTGATCTACCGGGCGAGCAACGTGCTCATCCCGGCCACGATGCGCCGCCTGCACCCTGAACAGCATGTGATCAACTCGCTCAGCTATCTGGTGCACGAGCTGCCCTTCACCACCGATCCGCGGACAACCTTCGTCAAGGAGACCGAAGACGCGGCGGAGACCATCGAACTGTTCTGGCCGCGGCGGACGCGTAGCCGGTACCCCCATCTGAATTCCGAAATCTCCAGGCTCGGCAGGCAGATCGCCGCGGCCGCCCGGGAACAGCAGCTCAACGTCTGCGTCGGCGCGGTCGACCCGACCGAACTGCGTGGATGGCTGGCGGATCTGCTGGTCACCGTCGTGGAGCGCGACCTGGACAAGTTTCGGCGGTTCGCCCCCGACGTGTCCCTTTCGGCAACGAAAATGGTGGGGTGGCGGCGCATCGGCCGGGGCACGGTCGCGCTCGGCCTGCTGGCGTTCACGCTGGCGCTGCTGGTCACGGCGATCTGGCAGCCGGGCCTGCCCAACTGGCTCACGGCACGCGGCCTGGTCGGGCTGGGCGAGGCGCTCACGCTCAACGACGAGTTCCGCCTCGCCCTGGCCGGTGGGGCGGTGGCGGCGCTGCGCGGGATCGTGGCACTCTACAGTTCCCCGACGCCGGGTCAGACCGACGCGGCGGGCTACACCACGTTCGGCGCCGGAAGGAAGCGATAGATCGATGACGCCAGAGCTGGACACGTTCCCCGGCACGGCCTCCGTCTGGTTTGGACCGTTGAGCGGTCCGGCGCGGTTCGCCACCCGCGAACACGAGCGGCACTACGCGGCGAGCACCATGAAGGTGGGCGTGATGGTGGCGGCCTGGCGCGCGATCGGCGATCTGGACCGGCCGGTGTTCGTGCACAACGAGCACCCGTCGGTGGCCCCCGGCAACGTCGTGTTCGGCAACGATCCCGACGATGATGGCGACGAGGAGGTGTGGACGCGGCTGGGCGAGCGGGTGCCGCTGCGCTGGCTGATCGAGCGGATGATCGTGCGGTCGTCCAACCTCGCGACCAACCTGGTGCTCGGCGAGCTCGGGTGGGACTTCGACGCGGTCAACCAGGTGTGGCGCGATGCCGGCGCCAAACACGCGCACACCGATCGCGGGATCGAGGACACGGCTGGGCGCGAGGCGGGTTTCAACAACGAGGTGACGGCCGCCGATCTCGGTGCGCTGATGGGCGCGCTGGCCATCGGGCAGCTCGCCGACCAGCGGGCCACCGCGGACATGCTCGACATCCTCTGCGCCCAGCAGTGGCGAGACGACCTGCTCGCCGGGCTTCCGGCCGGTACCAGAGCGGCGGTTAAAAATGGCTGGATAACGGGCGTGCGGCACAGTGCGGCCGCGATTTTTCCGCAGGATGCGCCGCCCTATGTGCTGGCCGTGTGCACGACCGGGCGCCTGGCGGATGAGCAGGCGTGCGCGTTGCTGAGCCGGGTGGCGCAGGCGAGCTGGGTGCAGCGGATCTAGGCTGTGCCCGTGAGCATTTCCGCCGTGCGCACCCATCGGGTCTCCGCGCCCCTGCACACCCCGTTCGTGACCGCGCTGCGCCGGGCAACCGCCGTGGAGTCGTTGTTGGTCGAGGTCATCGACTCTGAGGGGCGTTCGGGGTTCGGTGAGGCGCCACAGGTTTGGGCCGTGACGGGAGCGAGCATCGCCGGTTCGCAGGCCGCGATCGACGAGATGATCGGGCCGAGGTTGGTCGGGCGCGACGCCGATGACCTGATCGCGCGGTGCCGCGAGGTCGCGGGCGCGGTTGTCGGCAATGAGTCGGCCAAGGCGGCGGTCGATGTGGCCCTGCATGACCTGGCCGCGCGCAGGTTGGGCGTGCCGCTGGTGCGTTTGCTTGGCGGGTCGTCGTTGCGGGTGCCCACTGATGTGACGCTGTCGGCCGGTGACTCCGATGCCTTGCAACAGGCCGCCAGGGCGCGCGTCAACGAAGGCTTCACGGTGCTGAAGGTGAAGGTGGGCACGGACGCGGCCGGAGATGTCGCGCGTGTCAAGGCCGTGTGCGACGCTGTCGGTCCGGATGTGGTGGTGCGGCTTGATGCCAACCAGGGGTGGACGGCGCGCGAGGCGGTGCGCGTCATCAACCAGCTCTCGGCGCTGGCCCTGCCGGTGGAGGTGGTGGAGCAGCCCGTGAAACGGGCCGACCTTGACGGCCTCGCCTATGTCACCAACCGCGTAGACATCCCCATCATGGCCGACGAGAGCGTGTTCGGCGTGCGCGACCTGGTGGAGGTCATCCGGCGGCGCGCGGCCGACATGGTCAACGTCAAGCTCGCCAAGTGCGGCGGGCTGTCGGTGGCGCGCACACTCTTGGCCCTGGCCGAAGCTCACGACATGGGCACGTGCGTCGGATCCATGATGGAGACGTCGGTCGGGATCGCGGCGGCCGCGTCACTGGTCGCCGCGCACTCGACCACGCTCGTGAGCGACCTCGACGCGGCGTGGTGGCAGGCCTCGCCGGCCGTCAGCGGCGGCCCGCGTTACGAGGGTGGCACGCTTGTCTTGTCCAACAACCCGGGATTGGGAGTGCACCTATGAAAACCGCCACCGTGAGCGCGCCGGTTGCCACACTCTGGGCGACGCCCGACGCGCCAAGGCCCGTGCTCGACGCCATCGCGCTTGAGCCGCAAGGGGATCCGCGGGAGTGGGTGTCGGGATTGGACGATGACGGGCGCATCTACCGTGGCATTCTCACTCAGCTGCTGCACGGTGAGCCGGTGCTGGTGGAGGAGGTCAGCCAGGGGTGGGCACGTGTGGTCGCGACCGCGCAGCCGGCCGCCAAGCTCGACCCGCGGGGCTACCCGGGTTGGCTCCCGTTGCACCAGCTGAAGTTCGATGACGCGGTCGAGATCGCGCGCGGCTGGCTGGGCACTCCATATGTCTGGGGAGGGCTGACCCCGCACGGCATCGACTGCTCCGGATTGGTGCATCTGGCGTTCCGCCAGGTCGGGCTCACGCTGCCACGCGACGCCGACGACCAGGCGCGGGCCACGACCCTGCTTGCGCCAGGGTCGGAACAGCGCGGTGATCTGTACTTCTTCGCCGAAAAAGCGGCCAAGGTGACGCACGTGGGGTTCGTGACCTCACCGGGGCGCATGCTGCACGCGTGCAGCGACGCGGGTCGCGTGGTCGAGGAGGAACTGCCCACGGGCCGCCGCGCCACCCTTGTCGGGGCGCACCGCGTGGGGTGACGCCGCAACCGAATATCGCGTGGCCTTCGCCACCGCTCCTGTGCGTCGTTTTCCACAGTCTGACCGGCGTCCAACCGCGACAGTGGGTGAGTCCGATCAGTAAGACCACGCACAAGAAACAGGAGCATCATGTCCATCCACAAGACGGTCGTCTCCGGGCTGGTGGCGCTGGCCGCCACGGCAGCCGCCGCCATCGGGGCCGCCACACCGGCGCAGGCCGCGGTCGACCCGGCAACCGTTGTCGCCGCGGTGAAGGGCGCTTACGAGGCGTACCAGAAGCTCAGCAGCAACCAGCTCACGCTGCAGCAGGCGACCACACAGATCATCACCAAGCTGGAGTCCATCGAAACCCACATCATCGGTCACATCGACCTCATCGCGGCCGCCGATGTGGAGGCCTGCGCGCTGAGCGCGGTGACCAACGTGGCAGACCTGCCCAACATGAGCTTCGACACCAAGCAGCTGTTCGCGTTCAACACCACGGACTGCGTGAGCAAGGCCAAGGCGTTGCTCAACAACAGCACGTCCAAGGTGGCGATCGACCACATTGGCTACGCCCTCAACACCGTGGGACCAATCGCTTTGGTCGCGCGCAAGCATGCCGGCCTGTCGGTGGGCACCCTCCGCACGAACATCATCGGCGCGACCAACACGCTGATCTCCAAGCTGACCCCGCCGTGCACGGCCAGCCCACTGTGGGGTGACGCCGAGCCAGGTGGACCGGTGGAGGTGATCCTGCGCTGCACGGCGTTCAACGGCAAGATCGGCGGCGACTCCGTCATCGTGTTCATCAGCCGCAACGACCCACTGCCCCCGTTCGACTACTCGAGGGCCCGGACCGCGGCGATGCGCGGTACGAGCTACGAACTCGGGGTTGCCGCCCTGCCAATCCTGAACCAGTCCTCCTGACAAAACCGCCGGTCGGCCTCACGACCGTGAGGCGGTCGGTTTCAGGACCGACCGGTTTCCGGGCCGGTCGGTTTCCGGGCCGACCGGCTTCAGGGCCGACCGGCTTCAGGGCCGACCGGTTTCACGGCCGGTCGGCCCTTAGCCGTCAGGGGATACTTTCGATCGGGCGGATGCCGGCCTTCGAGTCGCACAGGCCTTCGCCGGGCGTCCAGGCCATGCGGGCGAAGGCGCCCTCGTTGGACAGGCGCGCCTCAAAGCTCGCAGGCGCGGGCGGGCAGAGGATGTCCGGATCGGAGGGCAACGACCGCGACCGTCTCCACTCGAGCCCCGCGAACGCCGATTTGCCCGGCTGCACGACCGACGTGTAGGCGGGCATCGAGCCGGGCAGGCGTTCGACGCTGATCGGCATCTGGTTGCCGTTGCCATCCAGCCAGCGCACCGTGATGTAGCCGCTCACCCGGCACCTGTCCGAGGCCGTGTTCGTCATCTGCACCGAGCCGGACCCGTAAGGCCCGGCCATCGGCGTGGCCAAGCTCAGCCGGAACCGTAGGTCGGACATGCTGCACGGCCGAGCGACCGAGCCTGCGGGCGGTGGCGTGGTGCGGGTCGTGGCGGGTGTGGCGGTCCGACTGCCCGCAGTGGCAGTGGGCGACAGGCCCACTGATGGATCGCTCGAAGTCGGTGGATCGCTCGAAGCGGATGGTTCCGCGGATGCGGCGGCCGTGAACCGCGCGCTGTCCGCGCCGCAGCCCGCAGACGACAGCAGCAGCGCCAACGACGTGACGGTGATCAGTGACAGTCCCCGCGAATACACGGCGGGTATCGTAACGTCAACAGCATGAGCGAGCCATGCCGCAGACAGCGGCCGACTACACGCTCCTGTCACACCTCGCTGTCGGGTTTGGGGATGATCCACAGATCGGCGCCTGGGCCGCTCGGATGGTCGACACACGCGTCGTTGGCCACCATGCCGTTGTTGAACAGGTAGTTGCCCCGCTCGACGCAGGCGGCGCGCGTCCCGTACGTCGTGTGGTAGTGCCAGTTTTGGAAGGTGTCGGGCGGTGACGTGTATTGCGCGGCTGCGGTGCCGGCGAAGGACAACACCATGGCGCCGACGGCCGCGGCAGTCACCGTGATCCGGATGGTTCTGCGCATGAGGAACCTCCAATGTGGAAGGTCCTCATGCTACTTCTCCGACACGAAGATCAGAATAGAGCAGGCTCTATATCCGCTCGATCAGGCGTGCTTGCGCCGCGCGGCCTCGCGGGCGCGCACGGTCTGGTCGAGCGTGACCTTGCGGATCCGCACTGCGATCGGCGTCACCTCGACGCACTCGTCCTCGCGGCAGAACTCCAGCGCCTGCTCCAGTGACAGCTTGCGCGGCGGGATGAGCTTCTCGGTCTCCTCGGCGGTCGAGGCGCGCATGTTCGTCAGCTTCTTCTCCTTGGTGATGTTGACGTCCATGTCGTCCCAGCGGGAGTTTTCGCCGACCACCATGCCCTCGTAGACCTCGGTGCCCGGCTCGACGAACAGCGAGCCGCGCTCCTGCAGGTTCATCATCGCGAACGCCGTGGCGACACCGTCGCGGTCGGCGACGAGCGAACCCGTTGCGCGCGTGCGCAATTCGCCCGCCCACGGCTCGTAGCCCTCGAACACGTGGTGCAGGATGCCCGTGCCCCGCGTGTCCGTGAGGAACTCGGTGCGGAACCCGATCAGCCCGCGCGCCGGAACCAGCCACTCCATGCGGATCCAGCCGGTGCCGTGGTTGACCATCTGCTCCATGCGGCCCTTGCGCGTGGCGAGCAGCTGCGTGATGGCCCCGAGGTATTCCTCCGGCGCGTCGATGGTGAGCCGCTCGACCGGCTCGTGCAGCTTGCCGTCGACCATCCGCGTCACCACCTGCGGCTTGCCGACCGTGAGCTCGTAGTTTTCGCGTCGCATCTGCTCGACGAGGATGGCAAGCGCGAGCTCGCCGCGGCCCTGCACCTCCCACGCGTCCGGGCGCTCGGTGGGCAGCACGCGCAGCGACACGTTGCCGATCAGCTCGCGGTCGAGCCGGTCCTTCACCATGCGCGCGGTCACCTTGGCGCCCTTGACCTTTCCGACCAGCGGGCTGGCGTTCGTCCCGATCGTCATCGAGATGGCCGGCTCGTCCACGGTGATCAGCGGGAGCGGGATGGGATTGTCCGCGTCGGCCAGCGTCTCACCGATCATGATGTCGGGGATGCCCGCGACCGCGATGATGTCGCCGGGCCCGGCCAGCTCGGCCGGCTTGCGCTCCAGCGCCTCGGTCATCAGCAGCTCGGAGATGCGCACCCGCTGCTGCGTGCCGTCGGTGCGGCACCACATCACGGTCTGCCCCTTGCGGATCTCGCCCTCGCGCACCCGGCACAGCGCCAGCCGCCCGAGGAACGGCGACGCGTCGAGGTTGGTCACGTGGGCCTGCAGCGGCGCACCCTCCACATAGGACGGTGCCGGGATGGTGGACAGGATCGTGTCGAACAGCGGCTTGAGGTTGGCCGACTCCAGCGGGTGGGTCAGCGACGCGGCGCCATCTCGCGCGACCGCGTAGACGATCGGGAAGTCGATCTGCGACTCGTCCGCGTCGAGGTCGAGGAACAGCTCGTAGGTCTCGTCGACGACCTCCTTGATCCGCGCGTCGGGCCGGTCCACCTTGTTGATCACAAGGATGATCGGCAGGCGCCGCTGCAGGGCCTTGCGCAGCACGAACCGGGTCTGCGGCAGCGGGCCCTCGGACGCGTCGACCAGCAGCAGCACGCCGTCGACCATGGTCAGCCCGCGCTCGACCTCGCCGCCGAAGTCGGCGTGGCCGGGCGTGTCGATGATGTTGATGGTCGTGTCGCCGTAGCGGACCGCCGTGTTCTTGGCGAGGATGGTGATGCCCTTCTCGCGCTCCAGATCCATCGAGTCCATCACGCGGTCGGCGATGGTCGCGCGCTCGTGGAACGCTCCCGCCTGCTTGAGCATCGCGTCGACGAGGGTGGTCTTGCCATGGTCGACATGTGCGACGATAGCGACGTTGCGCAGATCCGAGCGGGTAGGCATACGTCCATCCTTCCGTAATTCACGCCGTCTCACGTGATCGGGGTCTCGCATGGTGTCTTGCGGCACAGCCGACCGTTATGTCCAGTATGCGACTGATCGCTGGCGCTCTGGCTACATTGCTCACCCTCGGAACTCCCGCCACCAAGATCGATGTGGACGGGCCCCAGCTCAACATCCGGTCCGGACCGGGTACCGACAAATCCGTGGTGGGCGAGGTGGGCGACGAAGCCGCCATCACCGTCGTGTGCCAGGTCTGGGGCGAAGAAATCGACGGTACCCAGCGAAAGAGCGCGTATTGGGACCGAATCGCCTCCGGCCAATACGTGTCGGACGGTTACGTCGTGTGGGAGCCCAGCCGCCCGGTCGTGCCCTGGTGCGGAGCCAACGCCGACGCGGTGAGCGCGGCCGTCACCGCCGACCAGCTCAACGTGCGATCCGGGCCGGGCACCGAACACGGCGTCGTGTCAACGCTGCCGAACGGCGCGACCGTCGACGCGACGTGCCTCGCGTGGGGGCCGCACTCGGTGGGCACCGTCTGGCTCCAGCTCACCGACGGCAACTACGTCTCCGGGGCCTACATCAACTGGACCCCCGAGAAGCCGTGGCTGCCGTGGTGCGGCCAGGCGCCCCCGTTGGTCACGTCGGGCGGCACGTCCGGGTTCATCGGCGCCTCCGTCGGTCCCGCCCAGCGCACCATGCGCGACTACCGCGTGCCCGCGTCGGTCAGCATCGCGCAGGCCATCCTTGAATCGGGCTGGGGCCGCAGCACGCTCACCCGAGACGATCACAACTACTTCGGCAAGAAGTGCTTCGGCGACCCGGGCCCGGTCGGCATCGGTTGCCGCGACTACGCGACCCACGAGTGCTCCGGGCGCGATTGCTGGGCCACACACGACGACTTCCGCGCCTACCGCAACCCCGACGACTCCTACGTCGACCACGGCAAGCAGCTGTCCGAGCTGCCGCGCTACGCGGAGGCGATGCAGCACACGGGCGACCCGGACCGGTTCGCCCGCGAGATCCACAAGGCCGGGTACGCCACCGGCGCCACCTACTCGGACAAGCTCATCGAGCTCATGCAGCAGTACGACCTGTACCAGTACGACAAACTCCCTTGAGCCGAGATCGCGCGGGGTCTACCGTCCACCTGGATGACGACCTCTTTGGCCGCGCTGGGCTGGGACCCGGCAAAGCATCGATGCCCCGCCGGCCACGAACCGGGGCGGGTGACCCGCGCCGACCGAGGGGTCAGCACCTTGCTGACCGCGCGTGGCGAGCTGCGCGCGAGCCTCGGCGGCTCCGCGCTCGCGGCG
>NZ_QJUG01000175.1 GCF_003426775.1 Allorhizocola rhizosphaerae
CGGCCCGGCAACCCACGGCGGCGGCCCAGGCGCGGCGCGAAGGACCCGGGGCGGCTCGGCGGCGCCTCCCGGCGCCTGCCCGGGGACGCGGCGGGAACTGCGGCCCGCTGGGTTGATCATGAAGTTGATGCCGTGACACGCCGTCGAGAACGGACGTAAGTTCATGATCGACGGGAACGGAGGAGGGAGGGTGGGATGAGGCGGGGGACGCATCCGGGGTGGTTTTTGGGGCCGGCGTTGGGGATTTTGCTGGTGTTCTTTCTTCTGCCCACGCTTTTCAATTTTGTTTACGCGTTCACGGACTGGTCCGGGTTCAAGAGTGCGATCCGGCCGGTGGGCTTCGACAATTTTACCGAGCTCGCCGGCAATGGCACGCTGTTTCGCTCTCTTCGAATCACCATTGTGTACGCGGTGCTGGTCGCATTGTTCCAAAACGTGTTCGGGTTCGGGCTTGCCGTGCTCCTGGAGCGGGACACGCTCATCAATCGGCTCGCGAGAATCTTCTTTCTTCTTCCGGTACTGATGTCGGCCCTCGCAGTGGGCTATATGTTCCAAGCGCTGCTCAAGCCCCAGGGCGCGCTCAACGCGCTCATCGGGAGCGACTACGGATGGCTCGGCGATACGACATGGACGATCGTCGTGGTCGCCCTCATCCATGCGTGGAAGTGGATGGGCCTGTCCATGCTGATCTACCTTGCCGGGCTCAAGACCCAACCCGAGGAGCTCATCGAGGCGGCGCGCATTGACGGCGCGTCGCGCTGGCAGAGCTTCTGGCGCATCCGGTCGCCGCTGCTCGCGCCCGCGGTCACGTTCAACGTGGCGACCGCGCTGCTCGGCTCGATGAACGGCTTCGACATGGTGCAGGCGACGACGGGCGGGGGCCCGGCCCGCACCACAGAAATCCTCAATATCTTCATCTATCGCACCTTCGGGCAGGGGCTGTTCGCCCAGGCGACCACGATGAGCTTGGTACTCTTCCTGATGGTCGCGCTCCTGGCCTTCCCCGTGATCTATTTGCTGCGCAGACGGGAGCGGATCCTGTGAGCGATTCTCCATGGTGGACAAGGTTGCAGCCGTTTGCGGCAATCGCATTGGTGCTGCCGGTCATCGGCATCCCACTGTGGTTGGTGCTCGTGACGGCCGGCAAGTCGCGCGGCGAGGCGCTCACGCCTAACCTGGCCCTGCCGAGCGAGTGGCACCTGGCCGAAAACCTTGCCACGGTGTGGCGTGAGGCCGAGGTGCCCGCGGCTTTCCTGGGCAGCGTGCTGACTGTGGTGCCGGCGGTGGCCGGTGTGCTCACGGTCGGGTCGATGGCCGCGTGGGTCCTGGCCCGGCGCGCCACCCGGCTCAACGCCATCCTTTACGCGTTCGCCATCAGTGGGATCGTGCTGCCGCCCGCCGTCGTCACGGTCGTGCTGTTGCTGCGCCAGTTGGGTTTGGCCGGCACGGTGGTAGGGATGATCGGCGTATACATGGGCATCTATTTATCGACGGTCATCTTCTTCGTCACCGGTTTCGTGCGCACCATTCCCGAGTCGCTTGAGGAGGCGGCTCAGATCGACGGCGCGGGCCCGATGAAGGTGTTCGTGCGCATCGTGCTGCCCATGCTTCGGCCCGTGCTAGCCACGGCCACCATTCTCATCTGCCTCTTCGTCTGGAACGACGTCTTCTACGCCTTCTTCGTCGTGGGTGGACGGCTGGACACGTTGCCGCTCAACCTTTTCCAGGTCGCCAGCGCCGGACTGTACCTCAACAACTGGCACCTGATTTTCGCCTACGTCATCCTGATGAGCGTTCCGCTGGTCGCCGTGTTCGCGGTGGCGCAGCGGCAGATCATCTCCGGCATCACCGCCGGCGCCGTCAAGTGAACTGCTGATCAGAACTGGTCACGCGCGGCACTGCGTGGGTCGTGGACCCGGCGCGCGGTGTAGATGTCTCCACTGCGGGCCTTGGCGCGCCATGGACGCTGCTTGTTTAGCGCGGTGTCGAGCCTCGGATCGGCGCGGTCGAGGTCCACGCAGCTGATGGCGGGCTTGCCGTCGCCGGCGCACCGGTCGAGCCAGTCGCCGTGCGGCCCGATAATGCCGGCCGGCAGGGCTTTGCTGCACTGCGCCGGAACCGAGACGCTGATCCAGATGTTGTTCGCCGCGGCGTGGCCCCGAGCGAGGATGCCGAAGATGGGATCCTCGGAGAAGCTGGAGAACAGGACGCAGTCCACATTGTAGTGTTGTCGGTATTCGAGGAATAGTTCCGGGAAGTTGATCTCGATGCAGAGCGCGAGGCCGAATCGGTACCCGGCGATTTCACACACGACCGGGTCGAAGCCCGGCGTGTAGAACCGCGTGACCTCGGTGAAGGACAGAAGCCGTTTGTCGTATCGGGTAACGACCCCGCTGTCCGAGATGACGTAGAGGCTGTTGTGCGGCCGGTTGGGTGGCGTAAGGCGGTGGTTGGACCCGACGACCACCCACAGGCCGAGTTCGGCGGCGCACGCCGCGATGCGTTGCAGTTGCTTGGTCACGGGTTGCCAGTCGATGTGCCAGCCGGTGAAGCGCGGCTTGTCTTGCCCGGCATAACCGGAAAGAGCACCTTCGGGAAAGTGAACAAGGTTTGCCCGTTCGGCATGCGCCGCGCGCATCAGCGCCAGTATGGATTCGCCGTTGGCCACAGGGTCGCACGTGACGATGCTCTGCGCCGCGGCGACCCTGATGCTCGCATATCCTGCGGCGTGATCGGTCACGTCGGCCAGGCTACAGCTCCTCGTCCGCCACGACGCTGAGCACGATTTTGCCCGTGGCCCGCCCGGCCTGGCTCAGCTCGTGTGCCTTGGCGACCTCGGCCAGCGGCAAGACCGTGTCGATGGTCACCTCCAGCTGTCCACTCTCGACGAGCGCGGCGACATGCTTCATGCTCGCCTGGTCGGCCTCCACGATCATGAAGGCGGCACGCAGCCCAAGGGGGCGGGCGACGTCGGCGAGCGCGGCCTCTGCCCGTGAGGCGAGCGCGACCACCAGCCCACCGGGCCGCAGGGTGCGCAGCGAACGCGGCCCGTACTCCTCGCCGATCGTGTCGATGACGACGTCGATGTCGCTCACGGCGGAGGCGAAATCGGTCGTACGATAGTCGATCATCTCGTCGGCGCCCAGCGCCTTGACAAACTCGTGCTTGGCGGCGCTGGCGGTGCCGATGACATACGCCCCAAGGGTTTTCGCGATCTGCACGGTCACGTGCCCCACTCCGCCCGCCGCCGCGTGCACCAGCACCCGCTGTCCGGGTTGGACATCGGCCGTGTCCACCAGCGACTGCCAGCCGGTGAGCGCGACCATTGGCAGGGCCGCGGCCTGCACGTGCGAAAGCCGGGCAGGCTTGCGGACCAGGTGACGCGCCGGGGACACCACATATTCGGCGTACGTGCCGGCGGCGCGCGGTTGGTTGGGCATGCCGAACACCTCGTCGCCAGGCCGCAGCAAGGTGACACCCGGTCCCGCCTCTTCGACCACGCCTGACACGTCCCAGCCCAACCGGATCGGCGTATCGCCCGTGTTGCCGACGGTCTCGCGGTGCCAGATGTCGGTCGGGTTCACGCTCG
Organism: Allorhizocola rhizosphaerae; assembly: GCF_003426775.1. Classification (GTDB taxonomy): domain Bacteria; phylum Actinomycetota; class Actinomycetes; order Mycobacteriales; family Micromonosporaceae; genus Allorhizocola; species Allorhizocola rhizosphaerae. The sequence goes on from NZ_QJUG01000175.1 coordinate 3,590, forward strand.
TGGCGTGCACGCGCACCAGCACCTCGGCCGCTCCCGGCGTCGGGCGTGGCACCTCAACCACTTTGAGCACCTCTGGCCCGCCGAACCTGTCCTGGGCGATGGCCCGCATGGTTTGGATTTCTCGCATGCGATGCAGCCTGCCAATGGCGCCGATCACGATCGAGTGACCAGATGGACGACATGTGAAAGTATCTGGCCATGCGTCGCATCGTCGTCCTCGCGCTCGACGGGGTCTATCCGTTCGAGCTGAGCATTCCCATGCGCATCCTCGGCTCGGCGACGGGCCTCGACGGTGAGCCGCTCTATGAGGTCCTGACATGCAGCGTCGATGGGCGTCCGGTCACCACCGCGGCCGACTTCACGGTCGCGGTGACGCACGGGCCCGAGCTCGTGGAGACCGCCGACACCCTGGTCATTCCGCCGTTCAGCGGATGCACCGAGATTGACCGTGACTGGCTGCCGCCGGCCGTGGCCGACGTGTTTTCGCGCCTCCCATCTCGTACCCGCATAGTCTCCATTTGCACGGCGGCCTATGTCGTCGCGGCGGCCGGCCTGCTCGACGGCCGCCCCGCGACCACCCACTGGAATGAGGTTGGGCACTTCCAGCGCATGTTCCCCCGCGTCCAGCTGCGGCCAGGCGTGCTGTTCGTCGACGACGGCGACGTGCTCACCGCCTCCGGCGTGGCCGCGGGCATCGATCTGTGCCTGCACCTGATCCGCCGCGACCACGGCGCCGAGGTCGCTACGCGGGTCGCCCGGCTGTGCATCGTGCCACCGTGGCGCGACGGCGGCCAGGCGCAGTTCATCGAGCGGCCGGTGCCCGACAGCGCCACCGCCACGACGACAGGCGTGCGGGCGTGGGCGCTGGAGCGGCTGCACCAACCGCTGTCACTGTCCGATCTGGCGCACCATGGCCGGATGAGCGTGCGCACGCTGACCCGGCGGTTCCGCGACGAGGTGGGCATGACGCCGGGGCAATGGCTGACGCAGCGGCGCATCGACCACGCCCGGCGGCTGCTGGAGACCACCGACCTGACCGTGGACCGGGTCGCGGCCGAGGCGGGCTTCGGCACCGGAGCCTCACTGCGCCAGCACCTGGCCGCCACCATCGGAGTCTCCCCCACCGCTTATCGCCGCACCTTCAAGCCGCGCTACGCGAGCTCTGGACTGAAGCGATAGAAGGGTTGGGGCAGGTGGGTTTGACAGCGTTCGAGCCGTCGCAGGCGCCGATCGTGGCGTCGTGGGCGGAGTCGGCCGAGCAGACGCGGCAATGGTGCTCGCGCGACGACGTGTCCGCTGACGTAGTGGCCGGCTGGTCCATGGCGCCCGACGTTGTCGCCTACACCTTCACCGAGCACGACGAGACCGTCGGATACGGCGAACTGTGGCTCGACGCCGACGAGGGTGAGGTCGAGTTGGCCCGGCTCATCGTGGCGCCCGCGCACCGTGGCCGCGGACTCGGGCGCCGCTTGGTTTCCGCGCTCACGGCCGAAGCCCGCAACCACTACCCGGCCGTGTTCATGCGGGTGCACCCCGACAACGCGCCGGCTTTGCGCTGCTACACCGGTGCGGGATTCACCCACGTGCCACAGGAGCTGGCCGACGAGTGGAACGGTGCCCAACCCGTCCCATACGTCTGGCTCCGCGCCATGGACCGTCAGGTGCGGCTGGAAAGGGTGACCCCAGAGAATTATGAAGCGGCGCTTGCGTTGTCTGTGCGTCCCGATCAGGAGGATCTGGTCGAGCCGGTGGTCAAGTCGCTGGCCGAGGCGTATGTCTTTGGCGAGCACGCGTGGCCGAGGCTGATCTATGACGGCGACCGGCTGGTCGGGTTTCTGATGGCCTTTCTCGACATCCAGTGGGCCCCCGATCGTGACCCCGATGACGTGCGCTCCGGCCTCTGGCGGCTGAACATCGCGGCCGACGCTCAGGCAAGCGGCTACGGCCGGTTCGCCGTCGAGGCCGTGTGCGCGGAGATCCGGGCTCGGGGCGGCACCCGGGCATATGTCACGTGGGAGCCGCGCGCCGGCGGGCCGGAGCGGTTCTACCTGAAACTGGGCTTCCGGCCGACCGGCGAGCAGAGCGGGGGCCAGACCGTCGGGGTGTTGGACCTGGCGCAGGTTTGACCGCCCGCCGATCCGGGGACGACTCCGGAACCTATGAGGAGACCGCGGATCGTCATCGTTGGTGCGGGCTTCGCCGGCTATCGGGCGGCCCGGACGCTGTCGCGCGTGGCCGCCGGCCGCGCGGACCTCACCATCATCAACCCGAATGACTATTTCCTGTACCTGCCGCTGCTCCCGGAGGTCGCGACGGGCGTGCTCGAACCGCGCCGGGCGGCGGTCTCGCTGAGCGCCACGCTGCGCGGTGTGCGGCTCGTGCTCGGCGAAGCCGACGGCATCGACCTGGATGCGCGCGAGGTGTCATACACCGATCCCGAGTCGGCGCGGCACACGATCCCCTACGATCGCCTGATCCTGGCCACGGGCAGCGTCAACAAGCTGCTTCCGGTCCCGGGGGTGACCGAGCACGCCCATGGCTTCCGGGGCATTCCCGAAGCGCTGTACCTGCGTGACCACATCACGCGCGAGATCGAACTGGCGGGCACCGCCAACGATCCCGCTGTGCGGGCGGCCCGGTGCACCTTCGTCGTCGTGGGCGCGGGCTACACCGGCACCGAGGTGGCGGCGCACGGGAAGTTGTTCACCGACAAGCTTTCCCGCCGATACCCCCGCTTGGATGCGCGATGGATGCTGCTGGACGTGGCCGACCGGGTGCTGCCCGAGCTCGACCCCCGCCTGTCGCGGACGGCGGACAAGGTCCTGCGCCGCCGGGGCGTGCGCGTGCTCATGGGCACGTCCGTCGATGAGGCGACGGCGGATGGGGTTCGGCTGTCCAACGGGGAGTTCGTGGCGACGCGCTCGCTGATCTGGTGCGTCGGCGTGCGGCCCGACCCGCTCGCGGTCGAGGTGGGTCTGCAGGAACGCGAGGGGCGCCTGGTCGTGGACGAATGCCTCAACATCCCCGGCCATCCGGAGGTCTTCGCGTGTGGTGATGCCGCGGCGGTGCCCGATCCCGCTCGGCCCGGCGAGATCACGGCGATGACCGCGCAGCACGCGGTGCGCCAGGGCACGCTGGCCGCGCACAATGTGGCGGCGTCCTATGGCACGGGCAAGCGTAAGCCGTACCGCCACAAGGGTTTGGGTTTCGTGGTGGATCTGGGTGGGATGGACGCCGCCGCAGATCCGCTGCACGTGCCGCTGTCGGGCCTCGTCGCCAAGGCGGTCGCACGCGGGTACCACCTGGTGTCCATGCCGGGCAATCGTTTGCGCGTCAGCGCCGACTGGCTGCTCGACGCGGTGCAGCGCCGCCAGCCCGTCCAGCTCGGCCTGGTCCCGGCGCACACCGTGCCGCTGGAGACCGGCGCACCCGAGGTGCCCGCGAGCTTCGGTACCCACCAGTGACAAGCGCCCTCGACCGAGCCGGCCCGGTCGCGCAGATCATCGACCGGCTCCGGCCGAACTGGTGGACCGGGCGGAGATCGTCGATGCCCTGTACCGGTTTGCCCTGGGCCAGGATCTGCAGGACCGCGCCCTGCTCGCCTCCGCCTTCGCCGAGGAGTCGGAGCTCGACTTCGCCCCCGCCGCAGTGCGCTGGGCGCGGACGTGCCGGTCATGTCCGGCCGCGGCTTCATTGTTGACAGGATTCTCGGGACGTTCGCCGGGCGCGTCGACACGACACACCAGATGACCAACCCACGCATCGCCATAGCGGGCGATACCGCCCAGCTCACCATGCTCGTGGAGGCGCAGCACGTGTTGCGGGCCGACCACACCAAGCACGCGCTGCTCAAAAACCTCTACGACGTCGAGCTCGTGCGCGCCGGCGCCCGCTGGCTCGTGCGTCGCATGCGGATCGAAAACGTCTGGTACACCGGCGACCCGCGAGTGATCTTCAGTGGCTAAGCATGTGCCCACGGCCACGGCACCGCGCGGAAGGCCGCCTCCACGAGAAGCCCTTCGACGGCTCGCAAGAACTGTTCGGCCCTGGGCGGTGGCAGGTGGCAGGTGTCCCCGGTGAGCGCGAACCCGATCCCGCCCGGCGCGTCGATGACCTCGATGCGCAGGCGCCAGGTGAACTGCTCCAACCCCTGCCCCACCGTGAAAGTGCTGTGGCGCATGGCTTCACGCACCGCACGCTCGGTGGTGTCGTGTCCAAATAGGTCGGTGTCGGTGGGCACCAGCCGGATGTCGTTGAAGTAGCAGTGTGGGCTCACGCCGGTCGCGTAGGGCATTCCCGCTTCCGCGAACGCGGCGGCCATCTGCGCCGGGTCGTAGTAGGCGTGCCGATACGCCGCGATGGCAGCGTGCCACACGTCGGGCAGCGCCTCGGCGAAGTTGGGCTTGCCCGACAGATCGACCACCACCAAGGCCAACTGGTTGATCTTGGCGATGGCTTCTTGGTACCGATCCAGAGCGCGGTTATTGACCATCGTGTGAATGCCGCACGTGTCCGTGCCCGACCAGGTCGCCAGCACCCCGGCGACGGCGCTGAGCAGCACGGTCGAGCTGGTGACCCGATGCCGCCGGGCGATGAGCCGCAGCGCGGTGTCGGCAGCCGAAGACACCAACACACAGCGGCGCCACCGCGGATGCTCCGCCGGGCCCACGGGCGGCAGCGTGTCAACGGGCAGGCGCCGGAAACCCTCCACCCAATAGGAGACCGCGCGCCGGCCGCGCCGCCGCGACTGCTCCTCCTGCTCGGCCAACCCCACGTCGGCCGACTGCGGTCCGGTCGGCGTGGGCACAGCGCCGCGCAACAGCAGCAGGCGCAGGTCCCGCAAGACCAGCTCGGTGGCCTGGAAATCGACCGTGGTGTGGCTGAACACGATGACGATTTGGCGCACCACGCGTTCCCCGGTGAGCACCAGCGCGACCCGTTGCGGCAGCTCGGTCGCGTGGTCGAACGGCTGCTCGGCGAGCGCCTCGGACAATCGCGCGGCGGTCGCCGTACCGTCTAAATCAGACAGTTCGGCAGGAACCACCAGCACCGGCTGCTCTCCGCGGGCCACCACCTCCTGCCGGCCCCGCGGGAAGTCAATCAGAGTGCGCAGCGAGCTGTGCCGCTCGATGAGCTTGCCGATGGCGCGCAGCACCGAGTCCACATCGGACGGCGCGCGGCGCGGCATGGCCATGACCCGGCGCATGCTGATCAGCGTGGCGCTGGATCCGCGGCGCTGCGCGGACAGCCAATACGCCCGCTGCCCCCACGTCAAGGGCGCGGTGCCCGGAAGCGCCGGTCCCGTGAACGCCGCGGCAGCCGAAAGCGAACCCACCAAAACCATAGAGCAGTATCGACCCACAGCCACCGCGGCGGGCCATCGGTGGGAATGCGCTTTCCATCGGACCGTTCGGCCGATACGGATGCCTCCTGGCCGCATGCGTCTCGCCTCGGCCCCCCGCCCGCCGCGGCCGGCTGCCAGGCCGCCTGGCCTCCTCTCGCGCCTGCCAGGCCGGGTGCAACAGGATTCAGGCGTGCAAGAGATTCTCCACTTCGGACGCTTCCGGCGAGCCATAGTCCTGGAGCATGCGCAAGGCTTCCCGCAGATGTTCGCGGCCGCTCCCGGTTGGTTTCGCCTCGCCGAGCACGCGGTGGGCACGGGCCTGCCCGAGGTGATGCCCGGTGGCGCGGTGGATCGCGAGGCCCTGTTCGGCGCGGGCGATCGCCTCGGCCGGCCGGCCGAGCGCGAGCTCGACCCGGGCGAGCACGACCAAGGCCTCCGCCTCGTGCTGGCGTTCCGTCCCGGCGGCGAGCGCGATCGCCTCGCGCGCACGCGACTGCGCGCTCTCCGGCGCCGACTGCGCCAGATCGCACAGCGCCAATCCGCGCATGGCGTGCGAGCGGTACTGGTGAAGGCCCGGAGCGCTCGCGTCGCGCACGGACCCCTCGAACTCCGTCCGGGCGGACGCGACATCCCCGCGCGCGAGATGGCAGAACCCCAGCTCGTTGCGCACATGGCTGCGCAGCCGCGGGGACTTGACCTCGTCGGCGAGACTCCTGGCCAGCATGAGCTGCTCCAGTGCGTCGTCCCATCGGGCCGTGTCGCGATACCAGCCGCCGCGCGTGTACGCCAGGACGCAATACTTTCCGGGATCGTCAAGCTCCTTGAGGAGTTGCTCGGCGCGGTCCAGGAGTCGCGGCACGTCGTCCAGCCGGCCGAGCGTGAGCAGCACGTGACTCAGGTTCGCCAGGGCGGGCGCGGTGACGGTCGGCGGCAGCTCCTCCGAGAGATCGAGCAGACGTCCGAGGACGTCCGCGGAACGGCGAAGGTCTCCTTGCCGGTACGTGACATTGCCCAGATGCAGCAGGGTCAGCGCCTGCCGGTTGGTCTCGCGCCCGGCCACCTGCGAGGCGAGAGCTTGCTCCAGGCACTGCGCCGCACGGTCGAGGAGGCCCTTTCGCTCCCACAAGACCCCCGCCATGTAGAGGCAGTAGCCGTGGATGGAACGGTCTTCGGTGGCCGCGGCGCTGGCGAGCATGTCGTGCGCGAGCTCATCGGGCACTGGGAGGCCGCATGTGGTGCGAATGTTGGAGAGCTCGGCGAGCGTGACGGCGATGGCCGCCCGATCCTCGGCCGCGCGGGCAGCATCGGCCGCCTCCTGCAGGATCGCCAGCACCTCGGTCGTGTGGCCACGGCGCTGCATGTCGGCGATCGCGCCCAACGCCAGATGCCACGCCCAATGCACCAAGCCGTTGGCCACCGACGCACGCGCGGCGGCAACGATGTTGTCGAACTCGGCTTCCAGCCACGCCGTCGCTTCCCGCTCGGACGCGAAGCTCACCTCGGGCACATCGCCGGGCAGGCTTGCATGTGGCGGCTCCAAACGCCAGGGAATCAGCCGGGCCGCCGCGGCACTCTTGCCCCGGTAATACCACGTGCACAGCCGGTCCAGCGCTTCGGTGCGTGCCTCGGCGCTCTCCTCGGCCCCGGCCCGCTGCCGCGCGTAGTCGCGGACCAGATCGTGAAAGCGGTACCGTCCGGGCGCGTGCTCCTCAAGCAGATGCGCACCGGTGAGCGACCGGACCGACCCACGTGTTTTCGAGACGCCCCAACGACACATCGCCGCGGCCGCGTCCACTGTCACGTCCAAGCCGGGCACGAGCCCAAGCAATCGGAACAACCGCTGTGCCGCGGCGTCGAGCCGCTGATAGGACAGGTCGAACGCCGAAGCAACGGCCGCGTGCTGGTCGTCGTCCAACGCGAGCACGGCGAGCCCGTGCTCACGCAACTCGGTCACGTAATCGCCCACCGATCGCCACGGTTCGTCGGCGAGCTGGGCGGCGGCGATCCGCAGGGCCAGCGGGAGCCCCGCGCACGCCTCGATCAGAGCGGAGGTCCGCTCCGGCTCGGCGTCGACTCGATGGGCACCGAGCAACCGCACCAGCAACGCGTGAGCATCGTCGAACGGAAGCACGCCGAGCTCGATGCGGTGCGCGCCTTCCCGGGCCACCAGGCCGGACAACCGGCCCCGGCTGGTGACCAGCGTGAGACATCCCGGCGCCGCGGGCAGCAGCGGTCGCACCTGTTCGGCGGAGGCGGCGTTGTCCAGCAGCACGAGCAGCTTCCGACCGGCCACAAGGGACCTGTACCGGGCTGTCGCCTCGTCCACGGTCGTGGGTGTGCTGCCCTGCTCCACGCCGAGTCCGCGGATCAGCCGTTCGAGGGCCTCGATCGGGTTCAGCGCGGGCTCCGGCGAGTGGCCGCGCAGATCCAGGTAGAGCCGGCCATCGCTGAACCGGTCGGCTATCCCGTGGGCGTATCGCACCGCGAGGCTGGTCTTCCCGATCCCGGCCATCCCGCTGATCAGGACCAGCGCGGTGGCGTCGGGGTGGGCCAGCGCCCGGTCGAGCTCGGCCAGCTCGCGATCGCGGCCGAAGAACGCGCCCGGCCGCGGCGGGATCTGGCTCGGTGTCACGGGCCTCGCGCCCGGCTCCAGCGGCTCGCCGTCGAGCATGCGCCGCTGCAGTTCCCGCAACTGCGGTCCGGGTTCGACACCAAGCTCGTTCACCAGGATTTCGCGTGCCGTTCGGTAGGCGGCCAACGCCTCGGTGGGGCGCCCGGCTCGGTACAACGCGGTCATCAACAGACCGTGCAGCCGCTCCCGCAGCGGGTGCTCCCGGGCCATGTCGGTGAGCTCGCCGATGATGGCCGCGTTCAGCCCGCAGGCCAGTTCCGCCTGGTAGAGCGCCTCGATCGCGGTCAGCCGGCGTTCGGCCAACCGCTGCGCCCAGTGGGCCAGGACGGGCACGTCGAGGTCGGCGAAGGGCGAGCCGCGCCACAGGCTCAGCACCCCGCGCAGCATCTCGACGGCCCGTTGCGGTTGCTCGGCGACGATCCCCAGCGCCGTGCCAACCACCGCTTCGAACCGCTCCGCGTCGACCTCGCCCGGCACCGACCGCAACTGATAGCCGCTCGTGTCGAGCGACAGCCGTTTCGGGTCGTCGAGCATCCCGCGCAGCCGGTGAACGTGCAGCTGCAGTTTCTGCGCGGAGCGCGGGTCGGGCCGCTCGCCCCAAAGCGCATCGGTCAGCACGTCCACCGCGACGGGCTGGTTCGGGCGCGCGAGCAGCATCCCGAGCAGGATTCGCTGCAGGCGGCCGGACACCACCTCGACCCGCTCGCCGTGCCGGACCTCGATGGGCCCCAAGACCCGGAACTCCATGCCCTCCCCCAGCCGAACACAAATCCGATGTGCTCACCGCTTTCGCCGACGTGAAAGTAGCCCGAAAGCGTCGCCGCCATGCTGACTATGCCAGAGCCAAGTGACGGCGATTTGTGAACGGACGGGGAGCCGGTGAAAACGAGCGATCGTGGCGGGGCTCGCTGCCCTCGTTACTACGCTGACCATCATCCGACGCCGGCACAGGCTTCTCCTACTCCGGCGACCGGCGCATGGTGGCCAAGGTGGTGCTCACGGGCACCTGCATCCACTGCGGAGGTGGCCAGACAGCCTCACCCATCCGCTGCTACCTGGCCGGCACCGGCAGGGCGCGGCGAACACCGGGTATTTCGCCGTGCATTTCCACGTCGCCGTCCGACACTATGACGCTAAGGAGAGCTTTGAAACGACTCGCCGCCCTCGCCCTCGCCGAGCATTGAGGAGGCCGACGGAGCGAAACGATTCGTCATCACCGGAGACGACGGCGTCTACGAGCTGCGGGGCAAACTGTTCGTCTACATAGGAGGGCCCGCCGGGTACCCACTACCATCTCCCACCGTGATCGCAGCATCTACATCAATGAGGGGTCATGAAGGTTTCGCGTCGGCACATCATCGGGCTACCAGCACTGAGCGCGGGTGCCGTCCTGCTCGGCGACAACGCCGCCCGAGCGCACGTCACCGCGCTCGACGCCTACACCACTCTGCGCGACCGCTGGTGTGACATCGTCACCGGCGCCGGCAAAATCGACCTGGGCAGGCCGGAGTTCGCCGCGGCGATAAACCGCATGGACAACGGCGTGGACAGCAGCGTGGCGCTCATCGACCGGAGCTCCGGCCGCAACCGGGTCTTCACCGACCTGCCGCTGGCACAGACCACCGACTCCGGCATGGTCGCGACAACCCATTCGCGGCTGCGGGGCTTGGCGATCGCCTGGTACACGCCCGGCTCGCGCCACTACCACAGCAGCGGTCTGCTCGCCGACATCCTCGCCGGGCTCGACACCGCCAACCGGCTCGTCTACAACGCGAGCCGTGCCGAATTCGACAACTGGTGGGACTGGGAAATCGGCGCGTCCCGTGCGCTGGCCGACTGCCTGGTGCTGCTGGACGGACAGATCCCGGTCGCCGCCCGGGACCGCTATGTCGCGGCGATCCGGCACTTCGTGCCCGACCCGTGGTACATGTATATCGATTCGCGGCGCAAGCCGTCCACCGGGGCCAACCGTGTCGACCTGTGCCAGGCGGCGTTGGTGGAGGGGATCGCGAGCCGTTCGTCGGCGCGCATCCAGCGGGCCGCCGACGGGCTTCCGGCGGTGTGTGAATATGTCGACTCCGGTGACGGGCTTTACGCGGACGGTTCGTTCATCCAGCACGCCAACGTGGCCTACACGGGGTCGTATGGTCAGGTCCAGCTCGCCGGGATGGCGAACCTGTTGGCACTGTTGAAAGGGTCGGCGTGGGAGCTGACCGATCCGGCGATCGGCAATCTGCTCACGGCGGTCGAGCAGGGATGGGCGCCGCTCATCCACAATGGACGGATGATGAGCATGGTGAACGGGCGGGCGATCGCCCGCACCAGCAACGAGCTCGCACTGGGCCACGGCACGATCGCGGCCATCCTGCAAATGGCATATGCGGCCGATCCGGCGATGGCGCAACGATGGCGCCAGGCCTGCCGCGGCTGGTTCGACCGCAGCGGTGCGCGCGGCCCCTACGACGGCGCGACCGTGGCCCGCACGGCCCTGGTCTCCACGCTCATGAACGACCCCGCCATCACACCGGCGCCCGAGCCGGACCGCAGCTGGATCTTCCGCAACATGGCCCGCGCGGTGCACCGCCGCAACGGCTGGTGCTTCGCCATTTCGATGTGCTGCAATAAGATCGCGCGTTACGAGACCATCAATGGCGAGAATCTCAAGGGATTCCACACCGGCGCGGGCATGACCTATCTGTATGACGACGACGCCACGCAATACACGGACAACTTCTGGCCCACGGTCGACCCCTACCGGTTGGCGGGCACGACGATCGACCGCAAGCTGATCGCCGACAAGGGCGGCCGCGCGCTGCCGACGGTTCGGTGGGCGGGCGGCGCCGTACACGAAAATAAATATCTGGCCGTCGGGATGACGCTGCAGGGGGCCGAAACCAACCTGGAAGGCAAGAAATCCTGGTTCTGCTTTGACGAGTACGTTGTGTGCACCGGCGTCGGGATCACCTGCACTTCCGGGTTCCGGGTGGAGACGCTCCTGGAAAACCGCAAGCTGCACACCAGCGGCGCCAACAAGCTGATCGTCAACGGCGTGGAGTGGTCGTCCGCCCAGGGCGCGACGCAAACGTGGACCGATGCGCAGTGGGCGCATCTGGAAGGCGTGGGCGGATACATCTACCCCAGTCCTCGTCCGCTGACGGCGCGCCGATACGAGCGCACGGGAAGCTTCCGCGACATCAACGAGACCGGGTCCACCACGCCCATCACGAGGCGCTATCTGACCCTGTCGCAGGAGCATGGCGCCAATCCCACCAACGCCTCGTACTTCTACCTTGTCGCTCCAAAAGCGACAGTCGAGCGCACGGCCGAGCTTTACACGAATCGTAACGTGGCGATTCTCAATAACAATCCTAAGATTCAGTCGGTACGGCAGTCGTCCACCGGGATCACGATGGCCAACTTCTGGGACTCCGCGGGCGGTACCACAGGAAACATCACGGTAAATTGGTGTTGCAGCGTCGTGGTGCAGGAGAAGGACAATCGGCTTGTCGTCAGTGTCGCCGAGCCATACCGTTCCGGCACCACGATTCGCATCAGGGTGGCGGCGGCGTTCAGCGACTACCGGCTGCTGAGCAAGGACAGCAACGTCACCGTCGTGTCCACCGGCGCGACGATCACGCTCGATGTGCGACCGTCGACGTTCGGCCGGACCATGGCGGCCACCTTCACCCGCTGAGGGATCGTTGTGTGGTGAGGGTGTGGAGGTACGGGGCGGGTGCCGTGCAAACCGTCGCGCGGGCTCGGCACCGCCCCTACCGTCACAGGTGTGCAGACAGTGGATGTACTGGTCGTGGGTGCGGGCCTGGCGGGCCTGCACACGGCCCGGCTGCTCGCGCGGCGGGAACTGAACGTGATGGTCGTCGATCGGCGCAGGTCGCTGTCGACGGGCATCCGCACGACCGGCATCTTCGTGCGCCGGACGCTGGATGACTTCGGATTGCCCGACCATCTGCTCGGCCCCGGTGTCAGGGACGTCCTGCTGTATCCACCGTCGCGGCGGGCGCCGATCCGGCTCACCAGCGGGCAGGACGAGTACCGCGTGGCCGACATGGTGGGGGTGTATGAGCACGCGCACCGGGCGGCGGAGTCGGCCGGGGCACGGGTCGTGTTGGGCGTGCGCTATGTCGATGCGTCGATGGGCGTGGTCCGGTTGCAGGGCGCGGAACCGGTGCGGGCACGCTTCATCGTCGGCGCGGACGGTGCCCGCTCCAGGGTGGCCGGCGATCTCGGGCTGGATGTCAACCGGCGCTTTATCGTCGGCGCCGAGATGGTCTACCCCATCGGGTCGGGCACAACCGCGTCGGCGTTTCACTGCGTGCTCGATCCCCGGGTCGCGCCGGGATACCTGGGGTGGGTCATCGATGACGGTCGGCATGCGCATGTCGGTGTCGCGGGGTATCCGCATTTAATGCGCACCGGCATCCGCCATCTGCTGGACGATTTCGCCGCGGACGCGCCTGGCCACACGACACCGGCCGGGCCGGTCGAACGGCGCGGTGGCCCGATCCCGGTCGGCGGTGTGCTGCGACGGTTGGCAAACCCCGCTGGGCTGCTCGTCGGAGACGCCGCCGGTGCGGTGTCGCCGTTGACCGCAGGCGGGTTGGACCCGTGCCTGCGCATGTCCGAACTCGCCGCGGCGGTCACGGCCGGATACCTGCGAACCGGCGACCCGCACATGCTGCGCCGCTACGATGGACACGCGTTGCGCAGCCGCTTCCGTGGCCGGCTGTTGCTGCGCCGAGTGTTCGCCGGCATCCAATCCCCCGCAGCGGCGGAGGCCGCGGTTGCCCTACTCCGCAGCCGTGCCGGCCGTGCGTTGGCGGCACGGGTCCTGTTTGGTGACGGCTCCTTCCCGGACGTTCACCGGCAGCTGGCCGACATGCCCGCATAAGCCGGCGGCCGAGCAACAGGCGGTGAGGGCGAATCCAGCGACGAGGGCATCGAGTCCACCCGGGAGTGGCAGCCTGCTAGGTAAGGCGCACCGCCCAAGCCGGCCGGAAGTCGGCCGAAGGCGGAGCCCTCGACCGACGGAGGTAGGACATGTCGAGGGGCCAGGTGTGGCCCCTCGACATGGCTGTCTATCCCTTGAGGATGTGAACTTCGGTGCGGCCGGAACCGGTGCTGCTCTTATTTACACCAGCCAGATCCGGACGACCATCACGATCCCAATCAGGGAACCCGAACTCCCACTGGGAGAGGTCCGCAATCGGGCTCAGTGCAGTCGCGGTCTGCAGAGCGAACTGTTGAAAGGCCGAAGCGCCAGACAGGATGTGCACCTCGGTGCGGCCGGAACCGGTGCTGTTCTTCTTCACTCCAGCCAGGTCAGGGCGGCCGTCGCGGTCCCAGTCAGTGAACGCGAACTCCCAGTTGGCTCCGGTTTGCTCGATCGCCGTACCGGTCTGGAGAACGAACTGCTGGAAACCCGAAGCACCAGACAGGATGTGCACCTCGGTCCGGCCGGAACCGGTGCTGCTCTTGCTCACGCCAGCCAAGTCCGGACGACCGTCGCGATCCCAATCGGCGAACTGGAACTCCCAAGTGGCGCCCGTCTGCCCAATCGCCGTACCGGCCTGGAAAACGAACTGCTGGAAACCCGAAGCACCAGACAGGATGTGCACCTCGGTCCGGCCGGAACCGGTGCCGCTCTTCTTCACACCAGCCAAGTCCGGACGACCATCACGATCCCAATCGGCGAACTCGAAGTCCCATTCCGCCCCAGTTTGCTCAATCGCCGTACCGGCCTGGAAAACGAACTGCTGGAAACCCGAAGCACCGGACAAGATGTGCACCTCGGTACGACCGCTGCCAGTGCTGCTCTTCTTGATACCGGCGAGATCGGGGCGCCCGTCGCGGTCCCAGTCAGTGAACGCGAACTCCCAGTTTGCCCCGGTCTGCTCGATCGCGGTCCCGCTTTGGAAGATGAACTGCTGGAACGGCCCCGATGGCGGTGCCGCCGCATTGGTGAACAGCAGCCGGTTGGGTGAACCGGTGCCGGGGTTCGTCACGATGTTGGGTGTCGCATTGCCGAACATGACCGTGGCGACCTGAGCCGGGGTGAGGCCGGGGTTTGCGGCGAGGATCAGCGCGGCGGCTCCGGCCACG
>NZ_QJUG01000176.1 GCF_003426775.1 Allorhizocola rhizosphaerae
ACGAGCCGGCCTGGACGCCACTCGGGTCATAGACCTCGAGGTCATAATCATTGGCGGGATTGGTGAACGACAGGTCCACGGTGAACTTTCGCGTGCCCGAAGGCACCGCGACGTCGAACGCCAGCTCCTCCCCTGTCGCGACCGTGCCCGGCGTCAGGTCGGCCCGCGTTTCCTCCAGCAGTGTCTGCTCGCTCGCCTGATACACGACCACGCGCACCACATCGGACACTTGCGCGCCCGTCTGGTCGGTCACTGTCAGGGTCATCGGATAGGTGCCCGCGCCAAGGCCGGTCGTGTCAAGCTCCGCGCTGGACGAGTCGGCTCCGATCAGCGTGCCGCTGTTGGCCGTCCACGCGAAACGATAGGGTGCGGTGCCACCGTAGGCCGAGCCGAGCAGCACGGCCCGGTCTCCCGAGGCGGCGAACGGGCTGTCGCCGGCGTCGGCGATCAGCGGCTTGGGCTGCGGCGCGGGCGGGATCGCCGCCGAGTTCGCCGAACCGGTGGCGGTCACCGTGCCGGACAGCGGCGACGGTACCCGGTCGCGCTGCACCGTCTGGCCGCCGACGGTTCGAATTTCCACAGTGGACGAGGCGGCAGCCCCGACACCGGTGGTGAGGGTGGGGAAGAGCACCGCCGCGGCGCCAATGGCCGCGGCGAGAGCGCCTCGCGTCTTCTTGGACACGCGGGACACCTTTCGTGCGAGGGGTGGGGGTTCTTGCAGGTTTATCGGCCCCGCACTGGCCTCGCGTTACACCACGTGTCCGGTTTGTTGATCGCAGGGGCAAAGATCCCCTGTCAGCGTTCCCGTTCGCCCTTGGGACCCAACCCGCGCTCGCTGCGCAGGACGCCCTTCTGCCCCCGCTCCTCCTGGAGGATCTCGTTGGCCCGGTCGTCGGCTTCCTTGTCGACCGCTTCGCCGGTATCCTCCAGCCGTTTACGCAACCTGGCGCGCTGCACGTCGTAGGCGTGGCTGCCCGGTCTCGGCCCTGGCATGATCGCCTCCTCGTTTCGCTCCTTTCTCACGACCTACCCACCCGCCGGGCGGCCAAACTGCTCGTTGAACACGACGTAGGGCTCGCCGATCTGGGTAACTCGCCGATTTGGGTAGCAGGTGTCCTGCGCGACGGTTGGGAGGCGTGGGCAGTGTGGGGTTTCTTCGCGCAGGGCGCGACGCCGGCGGACTTGATGGCGGCGCGGATGCAGATGGCGCTGTCGCTCGGCTGGCACATCATCGTGGCCTGTTTCGGTGTTGCCATGCCCGCCATGACGTTGCTGGCGCAATGGCGCGGCCACCGAACCGGCGATGTGCACTACCGGCTCCTTGCGCGCCGCTGGGCTCGGGCCATGGGCGTGCTGTTCGCGGTCGGGGCGGTGTCGGGCACGATCCTGTCGTTCGAGATGGGGCTGCTCTGGCCTGGATTCATGGGCACCTATGGGCAGGTGATCGGGCTTCCCTTCACGATGGAGGGGATCGCCTTCTTCATCGAGGCAATCTTCTTGGGCATCTACCTCTACGCCTGGGACAGGTTGCCACCGCGCCGGCACATGCTCGCCGCGATACCGATCATCGTTGCCGGGGTGGCATCGGCGTTCTTCGTCGTGACGGCCAACGCCTGGATGAACCAGCCGACGGGCTTCGATCTGGCGGGTGGGCGGGTCGTCGCCGTCGACCCGTGGGCGGCGATGTTCAACCCCGCAACGCCGCCGCAGACCGTCCACATGATCCTGGCGGCGTTCATGGTGACCGGCTACGTGATGGCCAGTGTGTACGCGGTCGCGATGCTGCGCGGACGCCGGGACCGCTATCACCGGCTCGGCTTTGCCATCCCATTCACCATCGCGGCCGTGGTGACGCCTGTACAGATCGGCGTTGGGGACTGGGCGGCGCACTTCGTGGCCGAGCGGCAACCGGTGAAGCTGGCGGCCATGGAGGGCGTGTTCCAGACCGGCGAAGGTGTGCCGCTGCACGTGGGCGGCGTCGTGATCGATGGGGAGATGCGCTACGCCATCGAGATTCCGCATGGCCTGTCGTTGCTCGCCACCTGGGATCCGAACGGGCGCATCATGGGCCTGGACCACGTACCTCGTGATGAATGGCCACCGGTGAATGTGGTGCACCTTTCGTTTCAGGCGATGGTGGCCATCGGCTTCGCGTTGCTGGGGCTGGCTGCCTGGGCCGGGTTCATCGCGTGGCGGCGGCGAAGGCTTCCGCGGTCGCCGTGGTTCTACCGGGCGGCCGCACTGTCCGGAGTCGGGTCGGTGATCGCGCTGGAGGCCGGGTGGGTCACCACCGAGGTCGGGCGGCAGCCTTGGATCGTGTACGGGGTCCAGCGCACAGCCGACGCGGTCAACCCGGCACCGGGCCTGGTGTGGGGCTTCGTGGCCGTGAGCGTCATCTACGCCATGTTGACTGTGGCTACGGTCTATGTGTTGCGGCGGTTGGCCCGGGATGTGCCCGTGCCGGTGGCGCCGCAGGAGCGCGACGTCGAGGAGTACCCGGTACCGTGACACTGGTTGAAATCGTCTTGGCACTGCTATGGACCGGGCTGACCGCATATGCGTTGCTCGGCGGAGCGGATTTCGGCGGCGGCTTCTGGGACCTGTTCGCCGGAAGCGCCGCCCGGGGCCGCGCCACACGCAAGCTCATCGAGCATTCACTCGGGCCCATCTGGGAGGCCAACCACGTGTGGCTGATCTATGCCGTGGTGCTGCTGTGGACGGCGTTCCCGCCCGTGTTCGCGGCGATCACCTCCAGCCTCTACATCCCGCTCACGCTCGCCGCGCTGGGCATCATCGGCCGGGGTGCCGCGTTCGCGTTCCGCAAGGTGAGCGCGCAGCTGTGGCAGCAGCGCCTGTTCGGAGCGGTCTTCGCCTTCTCGTCGGTGGTCACGCCGTTCTTCTTCGGCGCATGCGCCGGGGCGATCGCCTCGGGGCGTGTCCCGCCCGGCGTTGGGCAGGCCGATCCGATGCGCGTGTGGCTCAACCCGACCTCGGCGGCGTGCGGAGTGCTGGCCGTCGGCATCGCCGCGTACCTGGCGGCCGTGTATTTGACCCGCGATGCGCAACGGCAGGCAGAACCAGGGCTGGCCGAAACGTTCGCGTTGCGCGCGCGGGTCGCCGGGGTGATCGTGGGCGGCCTGGCAGTGGCCGGGCTGCTGGTCTTGCGCTGGGACGCGCCCGCGTTGTTTCGCGCGTTGACGTCCGGGCCCGGTAGCCCGCTCGCCGCCGTTTCGGTCATCGCGGGCCTGGTCTCGCTGGTACTGCTGCACCGGCGGGCCTATCTCGCGGTCCGGGTCACCGCAGCGCTGGCCGTGGCAGCGCTGCTGTGGGCGTGGGCCGCGGGCCAGTATCCGTACCTGCTGCCCGACACGACCGCGGCGGAGGTCTCCGCCACCGGTCCGGTGCTGACCGCCATGGTCAGCGTCCTCGGCGTCGGCGCGCTCATCCTGGCACCGTCCATGTGGTGGCTTTTCGCGCTGTTCCAACGGGATCTGCCGGCACGCCGATGAGCTCAGCCCGTTGACCGCGAGGCGTGGTGGCGGCCGCCCCACGCGATGAAGGTGAGGGCCAACAGCGGTCCGAATATGACAAGCGCAACGATCCACCAGCCAATCACGAGGGTCACCGCGGCAGCGAGCCAACCGGCGGTCAGCCACGCCACCGCCCCGCGCCGCCGCGGCCGGAACGTGCGCAGGGCTCGATCCAGTCCGGGATCGCTTGCCCGAAGCCCCGCCTCGATTTCGTCGAGCCAGCGGCGCTCATGTTCACTCGGCGGGCTCATGGCTCCTCCGTACCCAAAGGGGTGACGGCGCATGCTTAGCCTGAAGTTTCTCTGGGTACCCGCTGGGAGTGAGCCGAACGAGCCCCCTCCCCACCGGCCGTGGCGCGCTTTCGCCGGCCGAGCTGGCAACTTTCACCGCAACCGTGGCGCTGCTCGCCATCCTCTCCGACGCGTTCTTCGGCCACATGCTGGCCTGGGAGAACGATCCATACTGGACCTACTGGATCACCAAGACGTTCCTGATCGCCACGGTGTTCGGGCTGGGCACCGCGTGGCTCGGCGTTGGCGTGGGGCGAGGGGCGGTCATCACCGCGGTGCACACGATCGTGCTCACGGTCTACTACTGGTCGCTGTCGCCGATCGGGCTGCCCAGCCACCCGGACTGGCTGGACCTGGAGCACACCTGGCTGACCGGCCTGCCGATCCACTTTGGAGTGATATACCTCGGATACCTTGCCGCGCTCTGGTTGTGGCGACGCCGCACGACGGAAGGCACTGCCATACCGGCTGGGTTCGCGACCGCTGTTCTCGCCGTCGGCGCGGGGATGGTTGTGCTGTCCGGAGTGCTGGAAGCGTTGGCGATAGACGAGTTCCAGGGTGTTACGTGGTATGTGGTGCGCCTGCTGATTGCCGTGCCGTTTGTCATGGCGTGGGTCGGGTTGGCCGGGCGCGACTTCGCCTCTGCCCTCGCCGGCGCGATCGTGCTCACCGCGATCCTCGCCAGCTACAGTCACTTCCTCGGCCCGGTGGGGCTGCCCGACATACCGCTGCGAATCTTTGAGGCTCAGGCGCCCGGTGCCACGGTTCACTGGCTGGGCTACCGGCAGGAGGCGCTCATCGCCACCCCGATCACGCTGCTGATCACGCTCGCGGGCCTGATTCTGTTGTCCCGCATGACCGGTGGGCAGTGGCGGCCGGCGAGCAGGCGCGCCTGGCTCGGCTTGGGCGTCGGTGCGGTCGTCCTCGTGCTCGCCGGAGCGCTCATCGCGCCCGGCGTCGGGCCGGACGCAGACAGAGCCACGGTCACGGCCAGCGGCGCGGTGACCGTCGAACGTGGCGCATGGTTCAGCGGCAACGCCGACGCGGGCACCGGCGAACTGCGCCTGGCTGTGGTCAACCGCAACCCGCGCGTCACTCCGCTTCCACCGCACGACACCGTCGACCTGACCGCGACCATTCGCCGGCCCAACGGGCCGACCTACTCGATCCGCGCCACCCAGCCGATGGTCGACGACCCGATGGGCCGGTTCACCACGTGGTGGGGTGTTGGGATGGACGTGTGGCACCACGGCCGCAGCGGCATCGGGGCACCACAGGTACCCCCGATGCATTCACAGGTCGCCGTCTTCGCCCTCGGCGAGCTCAGCCGCGACGGGCAGCAGATCGCGACCGGGGTTCCCATCCACGCCATGACGTTGCCCGACGGCACCGCCGAACTCGACGTCGGCGATCCGCAGGCCCCGCCCATCCCCGGCCTCGAAGACGGGCACCTGCGGATAGCGTTCGCGCAGGCCGGCGTGGAAAGCCACACCGGCAAACCACAGCGATACCTGTTCGGCCTGCTGGCCCTCATCGCCGCGCTGGCTTTGGCGGCCGCCGGGCTGCGCGGCACCCGCAACCCGGACCGCGCGTAACCGGCTCAACCAGTTGATTCAGCTGTGCGCACGGCGGCGCTCCCGGCCCGGTGGCTCATTGTCATGTATGTCGATGATGGCGTGTTCGGCGCCGTGCTCGGCGGTCAGGCCGATCGGACGCTGTCGGGCCCACAGGTGTTTGACGTGCAGGCCGTTCCATCCCGATGGCATGACGATGCGGTGGCGGCACCAGGTGCCGGGATCGTCGTGGCTGAGCACCAGTCCGGTGAGCCCGTAGAGGCAACTGGTCAGGAAGCCGCCGAGATTGGCGGTGAACGGCCCGGCCTGCGGCTGGTCGGGGTGTGCGCGAGGGGCGTATTCGAGGGTGATGCGGTAGGGGTCGCGAACGAAGTCGGCATAACCGCGTTCGAACATTTCCAGGGCGGCGCCGCGGTCGCCCAGCCGGGCGGCGTAGACGCCGAGCATGGCCGACAGCATGGGCGAGCCCGCATACCGGTCACCGAGCTTGAGGTAGAACCGCAGCGTCGCGGCGGTGATCTCCGGGCCGGGATCGTAGTCGAACGGAAACAACGCGGCGGCGGCCTCGGGCGTGGCGGCCTTCTCCTGATCGGGGTGGTAGCCGTCGTGGTTGAGGATGACCGTGCCGGTCTCGTCCATGGGGATGACCATGTTGTCGGCGACGTCGGACCAATCGCCGGGCACGTGCCGGCCCAGCAGCCGCCCCAGCGTGATCGCCTCGCGCAGCGCGAGAATCGCGCCGATGTTGGTGAAGGCGTTGTTGTCCCGTGGATGTGGAGTTTCCGCGATGCCGGTGACCCGGCGAATCTCGTAACCGCGCTTGCTGCGCTCCACTCGGCTGGAAAGCCACTTCGCCACACCGGAAACCAACGGCCACGCATGCCGTTGGGCGAACTCGAGATCGCCGGTGGCGTGCACATAGCGGGCGAACGCGATGGCGACATCCTGAGTGACGTGATGCTCCAGCGATGGCGCCGATCCGGTGCCTGGGCCGACCTCCTGCCCCTGCTTGAGACTGCTCTCCCACGGGAACTGCACGCCACGGTAGCCGTTCATGGACGCGTTGGCCGAGGCGGCCTCCAAATGCCTGGACCTGTAACGCAGAAGGCTCGCCGCCGCCTCGGGATAGGTCAGCAGCAGCGGCGGAACGGCGAAGGTCTCGATGTCCCACATGATGTGGCCACGGAAGTAGTGGTAGTTGGGCCAATAGGCCAGCCCGAAAATCGACGTGGACGCCACCGAAGACGGGTGCACCGACGTGTGCAGGTAGAACATGGCCGCGTCGGCCATCGCCTGCCAGCGCGCGGGCGCGCCGTCGAGCACGACCCGGCTGCGCCACACTCGCTTCCACGCGTCCCGGTTGAGCCGGCGCAAAGTGTCGAATCCGCGCAACTGGGCCGCCTGCAGCAGCCGGGCGGCCTGCAGGTGCGGTTGGGTGTGCATCAGGTCCGGCACCAGACTGGTCATCTGGCGCAGCCGATACATGCGCCGCCCGCGTGCCGTGAAGGTGTAGTCGGTCCGCAGCGGCGCCATGCGGTCCCGTACGAACGAGCGGGCGACGTCGTCGGACCCGTCGAAAATGGACAGGTAGGCGGCACCGCAGATGCTCAGTCCGCCATAGCTTCGCCACAGCAGCATCCCGTCGCAGCCGCCCGCCACTCCTCCTTGCTCACCGAGTGTGCGGTCGGCCCATTCCCCGAGCACTTTGGACGGGTCGATGCCGGCCGACAGGGTGATCTCACAGGCGCGCTGCGCCTTGACCCGCGTCTCCTGCAACACGATTGTCGGATGGGTGCTGCTGCACAATGTCAGCATCTGGACCTCGACCGCGGCGCCGCCCGGATCGAACTCGAACGTGCTGTGCAGCTCGCCGGTCGCGAAGTCGTAATGCTGCTCGACAAATCTGGCCCGGTCGGGTGCCAGGGACAGTGGCAGTCCGTTGACCGCGATATCGGTCGCCAGCGGATACGGCACGCGGGCGAACGTCTCCACCTCGTCGCCGGGATCGATGCCTTCGAATCCGCTGACCATCGCGATGCCCCGCAACGCAGGGATGTGGCGCACGCGAAGGCCGGTCAACCCGTTGGACAGGTAGGCGGGCAGCGCGTCCACCGGCCACTTGGTGACCTTCGCGGGGCTGATGGGCGTGTCTTCGGCGGCCACCGGTGATCAATACCCGGGCCGGGCGGGGTCAAACGCGCGCACGATCAACCGCCGCTCGGGCGGCGGTTCGAAATCACCCGTTCGGTGGTATCGCAGCGCACCGCCCTCAAACATGAATTTCGTGATACACGATTGACCGTCGAGATAGGAGAACGTGAGCCCGTCATCCTCATAGAGTGTGCCGCCCGCCGTCCCGTCCACGCCCGGATAAACGTTGAGGGTGAGCGGGTCCAACGGTTTCTCGTCGGAGTGCAGCAGATCCGGTCCGGTGGGCACGATCGCCCCACCCCGGGCGTAGACCGGCATGTCCCCATGCAGTGGCGCGTCGGTGAGAATCCGGCGCGGTCCATCGTGGACGGTGCCGTCGTGCAGGCCATACCAGCGCCCCTCGGGCAGATAGACCTCGCGCCCGACGCGGCCCGGACGCAACACGGGCGCCAGCAACAGGTCCGCGCCGAGCATCGCCTCGTCTTCGCGCAGCCGCGCCTGCCGATCGGCGGGATAGTGGTAGAACAGCGGGCGCAGCATCGGTGCGCCCGTCTCGGCGGCTTGCGCGAAGAGTGTGTACCAGTAAGGCAGCAATCGATAGCGCTTGCGCAACGCCCGCCGGCACGCGTCGAGCACGTCATCGCCCCACACCCACGGCTCCTGATCGGCCGTGCCCTTGGCGCAATTATTGCGGGCCAACGGATACCAGGCGCCCAACTGGTACCATCTGATAAGCAATTCAGGCCCGCAGTTGCCGAAGAACCCGCCGATGTCCGCGCCGCAGAAGGCGACCCCCGACAGGCCGAGGTTGAGCAATTGCGGCAGCGACATTTCCAGATACTCCCAGAGACTGTGATTGTCGCCGGTCCACACGGCCGCGTAGCGCTGCACACCGGTCGATCCGGCGCGGGTGAGCAGCAGCGGCCTGGTCCGCGCGCCGTCGCGCAACGCCTCGTATGCGGCCTGATTCTCCAGCGTCGCATACACATTGTGAATCGCGGCGTGCGTGGTAGGCCCGTCCGGCGGACCGTGCACTGTGGACGGTGGTGGGTCGATCGCGTGCCCGGCCGGGTCGTCGATCGGCCGGTCGTGCATCGCCGGCTCGTTCATGTCGTTGACCATCACGCTCACACCGGTCTCGCGCAGCCGCAAATACCACTGCCCCCACCACTTTCGCACATCGGGCCGGGCGAAGTCGGGAAACACGCACAGCCCCGGCCACACATGACGCAGCAGCAACCGCTTCGGGTCACGCGGCTCGCGCAGGAACACCTCCCTGCGCAGCCCGTCGTCGAAGACTTCGTAGCCGCCCTCCGGCTGATACTTCACCGCGAGATTCACCGTCACGGCCGTCTTGAATCCCGCTCGCGTCAGATCGGCGGTGAGCCGCCGCGGATCGGGGAAGGAATCGGGACTCCAGGTGAATGCGCGATACCCATCCTGATGGTCGATGTCGAGATAAATGACATCAGCCGGTACGCCATCGGCCCGCAACCGCTCCGCGACCCCACGGATCGTGGCCTCGTCCGGATACCCCCACCGCGCATGGTGATAACCCAACGCCCAGCGTGGCGGCAGCGGCATCCGCCCGGTCAGCGCCGTCAGCCGTTGCAGCACAAGCTCTGGCGTGGGCCCGGCGATGACAAAGTGGTCCAGCCGCCCGTTGGCGACCTCGAGCACGAGCCGCTCCCCGCGCTCGTCGGACAGGTCGATGGCGCAGCGGTGCGTCGTGTCGAGCAGCACGCCGTGGCACCGCCCGTCCTCATCGACGGCCAGGTAGAACGGGATCGACTGGTAGAGCCGGTCGACCTCGGGCCCCTGGTGTTCGTATTGGTCGGTGTTCCAGAAGACGTGCCGGCGGCCCTTCTTGTCGAGCAATCCCGTGCGCTCGCCAAGACCGAAATAGCGCGTCCCGGGGGGCATGTGCCGCGCCCACGCCGCCTGCGTCCGGTCGGGGCTCCAGCATGGGCCGCCGTCGGGCCCGTCGGTGCACACGATCTCACCCGACTCGTCGAGCACAGTCACACCGCCACTGTCGGCGAAGCGCACATGCAACGTGCCATCGGTCTCGCCTTCACCCTCGCCGCAGCCGATCAGGACGACGCCCGGCAGCACGCTTCGCGCCCACACCCGCATGAGCTCGCTTGTACCCCAAGCGCCGCCCCGCTATCCGTGTGCGTTGGTCTTCAGCCACGGGGTCAGGATCGGCAGTACGGCAGCCGCCTGCATGGCGCTCATGTGGTCGGCGTCCGGGATGAGCTCGACGGTCCAGCCGCGTTCGATGAGCTCGTCGCGGTGTGCCTTCAACCCGTCGGCGATGGCGACATAGGCGTTGCCCCATTGGGGGCCGTAAGTGATGTTGTCGTTCGCGCCGGCGAACGCGAGCCGCGGGACGCTCAACCTCGCCAGCGCGGCACGTTCGTCAAAGCCCCGCAGGGATTGGTAAAGCGTGAAGTATTGCCCGGTCTGGTCGGGAGTCTGGGTGAACTCGACCGAGTCCCAGTCGCCGGGCTGGGTCTCGGTTGCGGTCGCGGGAGCGGGCGGCTTGTCGCGGTTGGCCAGGGCCATGTCGTGGGCCGTGCGGGTGACGCTCAGCATCGCCTCATAGGGCCCGCCCAGGGGCGGGAATCCACCCATCGCCAGCGCGGTGAGCCGGTCGGTGCGGATCGCCAGCTGCAGCCCGGCCAGCGCCAGCCACGAATAGCCGTAGTACGCGAACCGGTCCACGCCTGCCGCATCGGCCACGGCCAGCAGGTCGGCCGCGACAGCGGAGGCGTCAAGCGTGCGGGGCTTGGGGTGCGAAGCGAGGTGGCCCTCGTAGTCGGCAGCAAGCACGCGCAGCCCCGCGTCCGCGAGGCCCGTGGCGAGCGTGTGGCCGGTGTTCGGGTCGGCGCCCCAGGCACGCATCCGCTCGGCCGCCTCGCCTTCGATGACGGTCGTGCTCACGGGCAGCAGCACGGCGGGGCCGTCGCCGAACTCATCAACTCGCAGGGATGAGCCATCGTGAAGCCGGGCGGTAGCCATGTGAACCTCCGTTTGAAAACACTATGCACTGCATGGAGTAAAAACTCTATACACTGCATGAGCTATGTCCGTCGAACCCGAACCCGAACCCGAACCCGACCAGGACGTGGACGCACACGTCCGCCGGCTCTGGCGGCATCGCGGCACGACCGTGCCCACCCCGCGCCGCGGCCCACGGCAACAGCTCGACTTGGACGAGATCCTCCAGACCGGCATCGCGATCGCCGACGCCGAAGGCTTGGCGGCGGTCTCGACCCGGGCGATCGCAGCGAGGTTTGGCAAGAGCGGGATGGTCATCTATCCCTACGTGGGATCCAAGGAAAACCTGCTCGCCCTGATGCAGGACCATGCCTGCGCCATGCCGCAGTGGGACGACCCCGACACGAGCCTGGCCGACGCGCTCCAGGCGTGGGCACTGGCACTGTTCGAGGTGTACCTGGCCCATCCATGGCTGACCGAGCGGCCATGGTCGCACGCCAGTCAGGGGCCCAACGAACAGGACTGGCTCGAACGGCTTCTGCGGATCCTCGACCACTGGAAGGTCCCGCCCAGCGCTCGCCCGGTGGCGGTCACCATGCTCTATGCCACGGTTCGCGCCACCGCAGAGACCGCCGCCTCATACCAGCGCATGGACCGGCAAGGCATCGCGCAGTGGCGGGACCGGGCGCATGCCACCGTGCGGCACATCCCCGACCTGCCCGAGCGTTATCCACTCTCCACCGGGCTCGAACCGCTCACCCCGCAATGGCAAGACAACCCACGCGCCGCGCTCACCGGCTCCATGCGGCTACTCGCAGCCGGGCTCAGGGGCGCGGGGTGAAATCCTCGATGTCCCAACCGGTTTGCTGGTCCCCCGGCGCTTGCCGCCGCCCGTGATCCCCGCGTTTTCGGGCAGGCTCGGCGTGCGCTCTTTGTAGTGCCGGTCTGCCGGGTGGGAATAGCCAGGTGAGCCGGCCGGTTGGAACTACATGCAAACGCATAGACTTGCCGCCAGGCGATCGACAAAGGGGTACCACATGCAGTTCGGAGTGTTCTCGGTCAGCGACATCACCCGGGACCCGGTTTCCGGGCAGACCCCGACCGAGGCCGAGCGGATCGACGCGGTCGTGCGCATCGCGCAAAAGGCCGAAGAGGTGGGCCTGGACGTGTTCGCCATCGGTGAGCACCACAACCCGCCGTTCTTCTCGTCCTCGCCGACGACGTTGCTGTCGTATATCGCCGCGACCACCGAGCGGCTCATCCTCACCACCGCCACCACGCTCATCACGACCAACGACCCGGTGCGCATCGCCGAGGAATACGCCATGCTGCAGCACCTGTCCAAGGGCCGGGTCGACCTGATGCTCGGGCGCGGCAACACCGCACCCGTCTATCCGTGGTTCGGCCAGGATATCCGCGAGGGCCTGCCGCTGGCGCTGGAAAACTACAACCTGCTGCACCGGCTGTGGCGCGAGGATGTCGTCGACTGGGAAGGCAAATACCGCACACCGCTGCAGGGCTTCACCTCCACCCCGCGACCGCTGGACGATGTGCCGCCGTTCGTGTGGCACGGCTCCATCCGCACACCCGAGATCGCCGAGCAGGCCGCCTACTACGGCAACGGGTTCTTCGCCAACCACATCTTCTGGCCGAAGGAGCACTACATGCGCCTGATCCGGTTCTACCGGCAGCGCTACGCCCACTATGGCCACGGCACGGAGAAGCAGGCCATCGTCGGGCTGGGCGGGCAGGCCTACATCGCGCGCAGGTCGCAGGATGCGATCCGGGAATTCCGGCCGTACTTCAATGAGGCGCCTGTGTACGGGCATGGGCCCTCGATGGAAGACTTCATGCGCTCGACGCCGTTGTCCGTGGGCAGCCCGCAGGAGGTCATCGACAAGACGCTGACCTTCCGCGAGCACTTCGGCGACTACCAGCGCCAGCTGTTCCTGATCGACCACGCGGGCCTGCCGCCGGCCACCGTGCTCGACCAACTGGAGCTGCTGGGCGGCGAGGTCGTGCCGACGCTGCGCAAGGAGATGGCCGCAAGGCGCGAGCCGGACGTGGGTGAGCCGCCGACGCACGCCAGCCTGGTAAAGGCGAAATACGGCGAGCAGCCGCCGCGCCAGCCGCGTCCCAACGCCAACCGCGGTGACAACACGGCAGGGCCCACGCCTTATGCCGACTAGGACCACACTGGCCAACAACGCGTGGGAGGCCCTGTTGTCCGCGCACGCCCGGCTGATGAAGCAGTTCGCGGCCGAGGACATCTGGCACGACCTGTCCATGCGGGAATACGACGTGCTTTACACGCTTTCCAAATGCCCTCATCCGGTACGGCTTGGCGAGCTGCACAAGCACGTCCTGCTCAGTCAGCCGGCGCTGTCGCGCATGGTGGACCGGCTTGTCGAGCGCGGGTTGGTCCAGCGATGGGCCGACCCCGCCGACGGCCGGGGCGTGCGCCTGTCGCTGACCGACGCCGGACGCGCCCGGCAACGCGAAATCGGGCGCCTGCACGCCCGCTCGGTGGCCCGCGCGGTCACCGCCGAGCTGAACGCCGACGAACTGCGGCAGCTCGCCACGATCTGCTGGAAACTGGCCGCGTCGGACAAGGGTGATCAAGCATGAAACAGTCGTTCAGTGTCGTGGTCGTCGCGGCCGGGATCAGCGATCCGTCCTCGACCCGCATGCTCGCCGACCGGATCGCGCAGCGCACCGTCGCCCTGGCGGACCGGCGCGGCAACGACGTGGCCGTGCAGGTGTTCGATCTGCGTGAGCTGGCAACGGAAATCACCACCGCGTTGGTCTCGCCCCTGGTCGGGCCAAAGCTGCAGCAGGCCGTCGACGCGCTCGGCGCGGCGGACGGCATCGTCGCCAGCACACCGGTCTACAAGGCGGCGGCCAGCGGGCTGTTCACCTCGTTCTTCCAGGTGCTCGACAACGACCTGCTCATCGCCAAGCCGATCGTGCTCGCCGCCACCGCGGGCACGGCCAGGCACGCGCTTGTGGTCGATGAGCAATTGCGGTCCCTTTTTGCGTACCTGCGAACCACCACGGTCCCGACGTCGCTGTTCGCCGCGCCGCAGGACTGGAGCGACCCATCGCTGAACAAGCGCATCGACCGCGCCGCCTTCGAGCTCGTGCTCCTGATGGAAAGCGGCTTCGCCCGGCAGATCCGCGACGAGTCGTGGCACAGCTACCAGCACGAGTACGGCAGTGCCGGCGGCACCGAGCTGTCCATCGACCTCGACACCGACCTGATGCGCCTGGCGACCGGCGGCTCAGCGAAGTGACGAAGGCGGCGGGAGGATGCCGTTGGCGATCGCGGCCAGCACGGCGGCGGTGCGGTCGGTGACGCCCAGCTTGTCGAAGATGCGGGTGACGTGACTCTTGACGGTGGCCTCGCTGATGTACAGCTCGCGCCCGGTGTCGGGATTGGACAGCCCGCGCGCCAGGCACCGCAGGACCTCCAGCTCGCGCGGCGTGAGTGCCGCCGACGGCTCGCGCATGCGGGTGACCAGCCGAGCCGCGACGGGTGCCGCCAGGACGGTCTCTCCCTGCGCCGCGGCCCGCACGGCTCGGGCAAGCTCCTCGCGCGGTGCGTCCTTGAGCAGGTAGCCGGTCGCACCGGCGGCCAGCGCCCGGATGATGTCGCCGTCGCTGTCGTATGTGGTCAGTACCAGCACGTTCGCGCTGCCCGAAGCGACGATGCGCGCGGTCGCCTCGACCCCGTCGAGCCCCGGCAGGCGCAGGTCCATGAGCACGACGCCGGGCCGCAGCTCGCCCGCCAGCCGCACGGCCTCGTCGCCGCGCCCGCATTGGCCGACCACCTCAAGGTCGCGCTCCGCCGACAGCACGGCCCGCAGGCCCTCGCGCACCACAGGATGGTCGTCAACTATCAAAACCGTTGTGATCATTGCGAATCGGGCACCTCCAGACGCACGGTCGCGCCGCGGCCGGGGGCGGCGTCCACGGTGACGGTGCCGCCGATGCGCGTCGCGCGGGCGCGCATGCCCTCCAGGCCATAGCCACCACCGTTGGCCGGGCGGGCCGGGTCGAAGCCGCATCCGTCGTCGGCAACGAGCAGGCTGACACCGGTCGGCTCGTATGCGAGCGCGACCGAGACCCGCCCGGCGCCGGAATGTCGCTGCACGTTGGTGAGCGCCTCCTGCGCGGTGCGCAGGAGGGCAACCTCGTGCGCGGTCGGCAGGCCGCGCGGCACACCCGTCACCGCGAGGTCCGCGATCAGTCCCGATTGGACAATGGCCCGATCCACGAGCCGCCGCAACGCCTCCGGCAGCGATGTCTGACTCAGATCCGGCGGGGTCAGCGCGGCCACCAGCGCCCGCGCCTCGGCCAGATTTTCGCGGGCCGTCTCGCGGGCGCGGCCGATCAGCTCGGGTACGGTCCCCGGGTCGGCCGACTGCGCCGCCTCCAGCAGGAGGAGCACGCTGGTAAACCCCTGCGCGAGCGTATCGTGAATCTCGCGGGCCAGCCGCTCCCGCTCGGCGAGCACACCGGCCTCGCGGCTGACCTGTTCGAGGCTCGCACGGGTCGCGGCGAGCTCGGCCAGCAGTTCGGCGCGCCGCCGGCTCTGCGCGATGATCCGGGCGATCCACAGGCCGAGCAGGAGCGCGACGGCCATCGAGACCGCGGCGAGGACGAGCCACGTGGCGAGCGCGGCGGCGTGCAAGCCCGAGCGGACGATGGCCACCGTGGTGCACGCGCCGACCAGTGCCACGGTGATGACGATCGCCGGGCGGGTCCGCACCGTGGCCCACACGTGCGGGTAGAGCACGAACAGCATGAGCGCCCCGACCGGCGCCGACGCATAAAGCCCGATCGTCAGGGGTGCGGCGCCCGCGAGGTAGGCAGGCCCCGCCCAGCCGGTGTCGCGGCGCAACGCGCGCAGGCCGAACAGCGCATACCACACGGCCAGCGCGGCCAGCAGCACGAGCGCAACGGGATCGGCCGCGAGCACGGCGGTGAGCACGGTCAGCCCACCGAAGACGGCATGCCACGCCCAGCCGTACCGATCCCACTCATGCGCAACATCATGCAAGCCCCCAGGATCGCAGGCCCGTACGCCTTGCACATCCGACTGTCGTAGGAGGCCGTGTGCATGCTGCCGACCGTCGCGGGCGGTGATCCGTACCGGATGAAATGGGTTATGAATTCGCGACTTTCCGCAAGGTTGCTGATCACGGCATCCATCGGTTACGGGATCGCCGTGGCGATCCTCGGTTATCTCGGCTCGTCCGCTCTGGCGCTCGTGGCGATCGTTGGCGCGCTGGTGCTGGGCGGGCTGTGGGCGATCCGCGGGGTGTTCATGGATCGCTGACCCTTGATTTCCGTGAGGCACCGGCCGGCGGCGGTCCGCTAGACTGTGCGCGGGAGTCCGGGCACCGCGACGTTTCAACATCGAAACGTCACGAGGAGACTTCGTGTCCAGACGCTCTGTCATTTCAGCCGCCCTGGCTGCGCTTGCCGTCGGCCTGATGGGCTGGATAATGATCGGGGTGCCCGCCAACGCCGGCACCCTGACCGGCACCTTCTACGCAGACCCCAATTCGTCGGTGAAGCGGTGGCTTGCGGCCAACCCCAACGACTCGCGCGCGTCGCTGATCGCCGCGCGCATCGGCAGCCAACCGCAGGGCAGGTGGTTCTCGAACTACAGCCCGAGCACGGTGCAGGCCGACGTGACCGCCTACGTCAACGCGGCCAACTCGGCCAACCAAATCCCGCTGCTGATCCCATACATGATCCCGAATCGGGACTGTGGCGGGGCGAGCGCCGGCGGCGCGCCCACCTATGAGGCCTACAACTCGTGGGCCCGCAGCTTCGCCGCGGGTCTGGGCAACCGCACCGTCGTCGTGCTGCTCGAACCGGACTCGCTGGCGCTGCAGACCTGCCTGAGCCCGAGCGAGCGCGCGACCCGCAACGCGTCGCTGAGCTCCGCGATCACCGCGATGAAAAGCGTCAACCCCAATGTCAAGGTGTACCTCGACGCGGGGCACTCCGCATGGAACTCCGCCGCCGACACGGCCAACCGCCTGCGCGACGCGGGCGTGGCCAACTCGGCGGGCTTCTACACGAACCTGTCCAACTACCGCTGGACGGCTGACGAAATCAACTTCGGGCGCAACGTGGTCAACGCGCTCGGCAACACCAACCTGCACCAGGTGATCGACACCAGCCGCAACGGGCGCGGGCCGCTGGGCAGCGAGTGGTGCGACCCGGCGGGCCGGGGCACGGGCCTGAACCCGACCACCAACACGGGCGAGGCGACCGTCGACGCGTTCGTATGGGCCAAGCCGCCGGGCGAGGCCGACGGGTGCCGCGCCTCGGCCGGGCAGTTCGTGCCGGACCTGGCGTATGAGCTGGCGCAGAACGGGATCGGGCCGACCTCCTCCCCGACGGTGTCGCCGACCGCCTCGCGGTCCCCCACGCCGTCCCCGTCGATCTCACCGAGCCGGTCGCCGTCGGCCTCGCCGACGCCGTCGCCATCGGTGTCCAACCCGGGCGGTGGCTGCTCGGTCGCGTACCGGATAGACAGTCAATGGCCACAAGGATTCACGGCCACGGTCACCATCACCAACCGCGGCCCGGCCATCAACGGCTGGACGCTGAACTTCACCTTCCCCGGCAACCAGAGCATCACCAACTCCTGGAACGTCCGCCCCACGCAGAGCGGCAACCAGGTCACGGCGCTCGATGGCGGCTGGAACGCGAGCATCCCGACCAACGGCACGGCCGGCTTCGGCTTCCAGGCCACCTACAGCGGAACCAACGCCCCACCCACAGGCTTCCGCCTCAACGGCGTCGCCTGCAGCTGACCCAGCTGCGTCGAGCCACCAACTTCATCATCAACGCGAACGAGTTCACGGCTGCCGCCGCCTGTCCGATGTGGACGGGCGGCGGCGGCTTTTCACCGGTCGAAGGCGGCGGCGAGGCGGTTGAGGTCGCGCAGGAGGCGTTGCACCTCCGCGGCGGTGAAGCCGTCGATCATTTTGCGCTCGACGGTCATGACGGCGTCGCGGGCGGCGGCGAGCCGGCGACGGCCCTCGCGGGTCAGCACGAGCGGCACCGCGCGCCCGGCCGTGGCCG
>NZ_QJUG01000177.1 GCF_003426775.1 Allorhizocola rhizosphaerae
CCCACCCCGCACCCCTCGCGCCCCCGCCATGCCCAGCCCCGCTACCGCACCGACTTCGCAAACGCCCGCGAAGACACCACCACCGCGAGCAACGTAAGCGGCCCGAGAATGAGCAGTGCCTTCCACACGTACGGATTCCCGGCGTCGCCCGCAAACAGCGCACGCGCCCCCTCCACGCCCCAACTGAACGGGTTGAAGTCGGCGACGCGCTTGAGCCACGCCGGCGCATACGTCAGCGGGAGCAGGATCCCCGCGAGCAGCATGACGGGCACGACGAGCATGTTCAGCAACGGCGCCAGTGCGTCTTCGCTGCGCAGCTTGAGCCCCAACGCGTAACCAATAGAAGACATGAACATCGCCATCAGCGCCACCAACAGATAGGCGAGCAACACATCGACGAGCTTCACGCGCAGCCCGAACGGTATCGCGAGCAAGGTCACGATCACCGCCTGGAACATCAGCGTGGTCACGTCGCGGAAGCAGCGCCCGAGCATCAGCGCGACCCGGCTGACCGGGGTGACGCGGCTGCGCTCGATGATGCCGGCCCGCAGCTCGGCGATGAGCCCGAATCCGGAGAATCCCATGAACATGGCCAGCATGACGAGCATGCCGGGCACGAAGATGCGATAGGTGGTGGCGTCGTCTTGCGCCCCGAGCGCCGGCTTGAGCAGCGGGGCGAACAGCAAGAGATAGAACAGTGGCTGGATGATGCCGACCGCGACCCACACGGGGTTGCGGATCTGCAGCAGCATCTGTCGTGAGTAGACCAGCCACGTGTCACGTAGGAACTTCACTTCAGCTCTCCCTCAGGCTGCGCCCGGTCTTGGCGAGGAACACGTCGTCAAGGCTCGGCCGGTGCAGCTCGATGCCCTCGGTTTTGATGGCGGCGGCGTCCAATGCCCGCAGCACCAACGGAATCGCGGTCGCGCCGTCGTCCACGTAAAGCCGCAGGCCCGTCTCCGTCGTCTCCAGCTTGCGCACGTATTCGGCGGTGTCGAGCACCTCGGCGGCTCCCGTGCCACCGGCCGGAAGTGACACGGCCACAACGTCTCCCAGCACTTCCTGCTTGAGCTCCGCGGGCGTGCCCTCGGCTACGATCTCGCCGTTGTCCATGATGGACAGCCGGTCACACAGCGCGTCGGCCTCGTCGAGATAGTGCGTCGTGATGAACACGGTCATGCCCATGTCGCGCAGCTTGCGCACCTCGTCCCACATGTGGGCGCGCGATTGCGGGTCAAGCCCGGTGGTTGGCTCGTCCAGAAACACGATCTTCGGCTGGTGGATGATGCCCAGCGCGATGTCGACCCGGCGTCGCTGGCCGCCCGAGTAGGTCTTGCACTTGCGGTCGGCATATTCGGTGAGCTGGAACGCGTCCAGCGCCTTGGCCGCTCGCTGCTGCGCCTCGGATTTGCCTATGCCATACATCCTCGCGTGCAGCACGAGCTCTTCGCGGGCGGTGGAGTCGTCCCAGGTGCTTCCGCCCTGTGCCACGTAGCCGATGCGCTTGCGCACCTCGCCCGGGCTCTTGCGCAGATCGACCCCGGCAACCGTCGCCTCGCCCCCGTCGGGCTCGATGAGTGTTGCGAGCATGCGCAAAGTCGTGGTCTTGCCGGCCCCGTTGGGACCGAGGAATCCGAAAATCTCCCCCTCGGCCACCGAGAGGTTGACCCCGCGCACGGCCTCGACCGTCTTGGTCTCACGGCCGGCCCGGGAGCGGAAAGATTTCCGCAGTCCTGTGGTCTCGATGATCATAGGGCGAAGCCTATCGGTGGGGTACGACAATAGTCAAATTTGATTAATCCTCTGGTACCCCTCCGTGAGCCCGCCGGCCGAGCCGAACCTGGCCGCGCTCGCCTAATGCGGCGGACACCACTTCGCTGCCAGCTCGGGCGACACGAATTCGACACCGGAGTCGATCTCATCGGCGACCCGCTCGCACCACAGGACCTCGCCCTCATTGCGCGCCATCAGCAGTTCGAGCAGCCACCGCACGTTGACCGGCTTGTTGTCGGGCCCCGCCCACCCGACCTTGATCGCGCTCGCCATGCCGTCGTTGAACACGCGCAACGACCGCGCACGGCTCCTCAACGCGGCCGCGGCCTCCTCACGCGGTACCTCCGTCAAAAAGGAAAGCACGGCGATAAACGGGTCTTCGGCCTCGTGCTGCCCCCATAGATAGGTCGAGAGCAGGTCGCGGAACTGATCCTCGCCCTTCGGCGTGATCTCGTATCGGGTGCGCGCCGGGCGCCCGCCCACCTGCTCCTGACCAAGCTCGCGCAGCGCGCCCTCCTCGGCGAGCTTCTTGAGCGCGTGATAGATCGACCCCGGCTGGACCTTGGCCCACTTGTCGGCGTTCCAACTGAGCAGCTCGCGCCGCACATCGTAGCCATGCACCGGCTGCATCATCTTCACGACGCCCAGGATCATCATGCGGGTGGTTGACACGCCCCAAGAGTAGTTTCGTGCCCGTACCCGCCAACTGTCGACCATGAAGTTGGTGCCGCGAAACGCCGCCGAACATGGACGTAAGTTCATGATCAACGGGAAGAGTGGAGGCAGATCACAGGGCGGGGTTACTGGGCGGTCGCATAGACTCCGGCCATGGCCGACCTGTCCAAAGTGTTGATCGCCAACCGGGGTGAAATCGCCGTTCGGGTGATCCGGGCCTGCCGCGACGCCGGCCTGTCCAGCGTCGCCGTGTATGCCGACGGCGACCGCGACGCGCTGCACGCCACGATGGCCGACGAGGCTTATGCGCTCGGCGGCACGACCAGTGCGGAGACCTACCTGCGCATCGACAAACTGCTCGACGTCGCGAAGCGGGCGGGTGTGGACTCGGTGCATCCGGGCTACGGCTTCTTGGCCGAAAATGCGGATTTCGCGCAGGCCGTGATCGACGCCGGGCTGACCTGGATCGGGCCGACCCCGCAGGCCATTCGCGACCTGGGCGACAAGGTGACCGCGCGGCACATCGCGCAGCGCGCCGGCGCCCCGCTCGTGCCTGGCACGCCCGAGCCGGTCCCGGGTGCCGAGCAGATCGTGGCGTTCGCGCAGGAGCACGGGCTTCCCGTAGCCATCAAGGCCGCGTTCGGCGGGGGCGGTCGCGGGCTGAAGGTGGCCCGCACGCTGGACGAGATCCCCGCGCTGTTCGAGTCGGCGACCCGTGAAGCGGTTGCGGCGTTTGGGCGTGGCGAGTGTTTCGTCGAGCGCTATCTCGACAAGCCGCGCCACGTCGAGGCGCAGGTGCTCGCCGACACGCATGGCAATGTGATCGTCGTGGGCACGCGCGACTGCTCCCTGCAAAGGCGGCATCAAAAGCTGGTCGAGGAGGCGCCCGCGCCGTTCCTGACCGACACGCAGCGGGCGGCCATTCACGAGTCGGCGAAGGCGATCTGCCGCGAAGCGGGCTACCACGGCGCGGGCACGGTCGAATACCTCGTCGGCATGGACGGCACAGTGTCCTTTTTGGAGGTCAACACCCGCCTGCAGGTGGAGCATCCGGTCACCGAGGAGACGGCGGGCATCGATCTCGTCCGCGAGCAGTTCCGGATCGCGGCGGGCGAGAAGCTCAGGTTCGGCGCGGATCCCGTGCCTCGCGGGCATTCGATCGAGTTCCGGATCAACGGGGAGGACCCCGGCCGCGGCTTCCTGCCCGCACCCGGCACGGTGACCCGCTTGCGCCTGCCCGAAGGTCCGGGCGTGCGCGTCGACACGGGCATCGAGGCGGGCAGCGTGATCAGTGGCAACTTCGATTCGCTGCTGGCCAAGGTGATCGTGACCGGGGAAACCCGCACCGAGGCGCTGGAGCGGGCCCGGCGGGCGCTGGACGAAATGGTCGTGGAAGGCATGGCCACGGCTCTGCCGTTCCACCGCGCGGTCGTGCGGGATCCGGCCTTTGTGGAGTTCACCGTCCACACGCGATGGATCGAAACCGAGTGGGACAACACGATCGCGCCGTTCGCGGCGGGTGCCGAGGTGCCCGAAGACGAGGCACGCCAACGGATTGTGGTAGAGGTCGGTGGCAAGCGGCTCGAAGTCTCACTGCCCGCCTCGTTCGGGTCGGCGACCCAGGCCCCGACGGTGAAGCCGTCGAAAAAGACGACGAAGAGCCAAACCCCCGCCGCGAGCGGCGGTGCCCTCACCGCGCCCATGCAGGGCACGATCGTGAAGCTCGCTGTGGCCGAAGGGGATTCGGTGGCCGAGGGCGATACGGTGGTCGTGCTTGAGGCGATGAAGATGGAGCAACCGCTGACCGCGCACAAGGCGGGCGTCGTGACCGGGCTCGCCGCCAAGGTCGGGGAGGTCGTCCAGCCCGGCACGGTGCTGTGCGAGATCAAGTGAGTGGATGAGCTTCGGGCACAGGTGCGCCAGTTCGTGACGGAAACGGTTTCCCGCGCCCCAAGCGCTTGGCCCCATGGCGTTGGCCGATGAGGTGGGCGAGCTGGTCGCCGTCTTTCGCGCAGCGGCAGGCCTCGGACCAGCCCTCCACAGACCTTGCACCGCTGGAGAAGGGGCTGCAGTGAGCGCGAAGCTCCGGTCGCGGCCGAGCCCAACCGCGCAAGAGCACGACTGCGCCTGAACAGAGTTGACCCGGGTTCCAGTGGCTGACGCCCGAGCAGTCGACCGACGTCATGAGTGATCCCGAGCACGGAGCGCGCGTCCGGGCCGGGATCGGTGAGGTCATGATTTATCTGGTGAGCTTGGCCGGTACCCTCCAATAGATTTGGTCGAAGCGGCCAAAGGCGAAGCTCGCCTACCCGGCGCGGCGCTATCGGATCGGTCACCAGCCGGCGGGCAGCGCCATCCCCTCGGTGTAACCCGCGCTCGACTGCACGCCGATGAGCGCGCGCTCGTGGAACTCCTCCAGATTGCGCGCCCCGGCGTAGGTGCACGCGCTGCGCACGCCCGCCACAATCTCGTCGAGCAGATCCTCGACGCCCGGCCTGAGCGGATCGAGATACATGCGGGCGCTGGAGATGCCCTCCTCGAACACCGCCTTGCGGGCGCGGTCGTAGGCCGAGTCGTCGGCGGTGCGCGCGCTGACCGCCCGCGCCGAGGCCATGCCGAAACTCTCCTTGTACCGCTTGCCATCCGGGTCGAGGTAGAGATCTCCGGGCGATTCGAAGGTACCGGCGAACCATGAGCCGATCATCACGTTGGCCGCACCGGCCGCGAGCGCGAGCGCCACATCGCGCGGATGCCGCACTCCACCGTCGGCCCAGACGTGCTTGCCCAGATCGCGTGCCGCCTCGGCGCAGTCGAACACGGCCGAGAACTGGGGCCGCCCCACGCCGGTCATCATGCGCGTCGTGCACATCGCGCCCGGGCCCACGCCCACCTTCACGATGTCGGCACCAGCGTCGACCAGGTCTCGTACCCCCTCGGCGGTCACCACATTGCCCGCCACGATCGGCACGTCCGACGTGAGCGCCCGCACTGCCCGCAGCACAGTGAGCATGCGTTCCTGGTGGCCGTGCGCGGTGTCCACGACCAGAGTGTCCACACCGGACTCCAGCAGGGCGCTCGCCTTGCCCGCCACGTCGCCGTTGATGCCGATCGCCGCCGCGACCCGCAGCTGGCCCTTGTCGTCGAGCGCGGGCCGGTAGAGCTTGGCCCGCAGC
The DNA here is from genome assembly GCF_003426775.1 of Allorhizocola rhizosphaerae. Lineage (GTDB taxonomy): Bacteria > Actinomycetota > Actinomycetes > Mycobacteriales > Micromonosporaceae > Allorhizocola > Allorhizocola rhizosphaerae. The sequence continues at coordinate 5,622 of NZ_QJUG01000177.1, forward strand.
GCGCCCTGCCGGGTCAGGATGCCGCACAGCACGCCCTCGTGGTCGACGACCGGGGCGAGCTTGCGCCGGCCGTGCGTGAGCCGGTCGAACGCATGCCTCGGGTCGGCGTGCGCGGGCACGGTCAGCAACTCGGTCGACATGACGTCGCCGAGCTGGGTGAACCGGTCGACGCCCACGGTGTCGGACTCGGTCACCACACCGAGCGGCCGGTTGCCCTCATCCACCACGACCACCGCCCCGTGTGCGCGCTTGGGCAGCAGGTGGATGGCATCGCCCACGGTGTCGGTCGGGCCGAGCGTGAGCGCGGTGTCGAACACCAGGTGCCGCTGCTTCACCCAGCCGATCACCTCGGTGACGATCTTTAGCGGGATGTCCTGTGGGATGACGACCAGCCCGCCCCGGCGCGCCACGGTCTCGGCCATGCGCCGCCCGGCCACGGCGGTCATGTTGGCCACGACGATCGGGATCGTGCAGCCCGTGCCGTCGCTGGTCGACAGGTCCACATCCAAACGCGAGCCGACGTCGGACCGGTTGGGCGCCATGAAGACGTCGTTGTAGGTCAGGTCGTGCGCGGGTACCGCCCCGGACAGAAACCTCATTGATTCATGATTGCAAACCGTGCGGGAAGGTGCGGGGCCAATCGGCCCGGCACCTGTGCCGGATTACCTCGACCCGGGCGAAACCCGTCCCGGCCCACGACCACGACACCCGGGGGTGGTGGCCCAGCTCGCGGAGTTGCCGATGCCGACGTTGGTCTCGGCGAAGCTGCCGTCACCGTCGCAGAATGCCACCGTTTCCATTTGGGCGGACGGCAGTCGAGCGTTGCGTCCGGTATCCGTACGCGGCGGCTCAGACCTGGTTGTTGCGCGTGGGGCGAGACCTGATCGACTGCACGTAGTCGTCGGGTGCGCCCGCCTTCTGCGCGGCGTTGGCGATCTCGTTGAGATACCACGAGGTGGGCAGGCCGCCCTCGAAGCCAACGAGCACATAGACCCAGGCGGTCACGTCGCCATCCAAAGTGGACACCCGCAGGTGCAGCTTCGTGTACGTCCCGGCGTCGACGCCCTCCACCTCGTCGAGCCGTGCCTCGTCCCACGGGTGGACGTCGTAGAGCGCCACGAAGACCCGGTCACCCTCGGAGGGGACGATCGTGGTGACCGCACCCTCCCAGCCGACAAGATCCTCTCCGGCGAAGGTCAGCCGCCAGTCTTCCAGCCAACCGGTGCCAACCATCGGCGAATGGGGGCAATAGGCCCGCATTCGTCCCGGGTCAAGGTTCGATCCGTACGCTGCGTAATGACGCACGGCGATGACGATATCCCGCGGCGAGCCCCGCTGAGAACCCGCCCGTGCGTGTCTTGCGAGTTCATTCGTAGACAATGGGCCTGTGACGAGGATCGTGATCATTGGTGGCGGGCCGGCCGGATACGAGGCGGCGCTGGTCGCGGCGCAGCTAGACGCGGATGTGACGATCGTGGAGGCGGCCGGCGCGGGCGGGGCGTGTGTGCTTGACGACTGCGTGCCGTCGAAGACGTTTATCGCCAGTTCAGACGTGGTCACGGGATACCGGGACACGGAGGAGTTCGGGATCCACTCGGACGGGCTGGAGGCGATTACTGTCGATGCCCAGGCGGTGCACGGGCGGGTAAAACGCCTGGCCATGGCCCAATCACGGGACATCAGGACCAAGCTGATCAAGGCCGGGGTGACGCTGGTGCACGGGTCGGCGCGACTCGGAGCCGATGCGCTCGGGCACACCCACGCGGTGATCGTTACGCCACACGACGGTAACGCAGAGTACATAATCGAAGCGGGCACCGTCCTGATCGCCACCGGCGCGACACCGCGCGTGCTCCCGACCGCCGTGCCCGACGGCGAACGCATCCTCACCTGGCGCCAGATCTACGACCTGCCCGACTTCCCCGAGCACCTCGTCGTGATCGGGTCCGGTGTGACCGGGGCGGAGTTCGCGTCGGCGTACCTCGCGATGGGCGTCAAGGTCACACTGGTGTCGTCACGCGACCGGGTCATGCCGCACGAGGACGCCGACGCGGCGATGGCCATCGAGCGGGTGTTCCGCAGCCGCGGCATGACGATTCTGAACAACTCACGGGCGGCGGCGGTCAAGCGTTCGCCGGGTGGCGTGATCGTGGAGCTGGCGGACGGGCGGGTGGTCGAAGGGTCGCACGCGCTCATGGCGGTAGGGTCCGTCCCCAACACCTCCGCGCTCGGATTGACCGAGTACGGCGTCGCGGTCGCGCCCGGTGGCTACGTGACCGTCGACCGGGTCTCGCGGACGAACGTGCCCGGCATTTACGCGGCCGGCGACTGCACGGGCGTGCTGCCGCTCGCGAGCGTCGCGGCCATGCAGGGGCGCATCGCCATGTGGCACGCGCTCGGTGAGGCGGTCGCACCGCTGCGCCTGCGGACCGTGGCGGCCAACGTCTTCACCGATCCGGAGCTGGCGACGGTGGGCGTGTCGCAGGCCGATGTGGACAGCGGCAAGACCCCGGCGCGGGAGGTCATGCTGCCGCTCGCGGGCAACGCACGGGCCAAGATGGCGGGCCTCGACGACGGGTTCATCAAGCTGTTCTGCCGACCCGCCAGCGGCATCGTCATCGGCGGGGTGGTCGTGGCGCCCCGGGCGAGCGAGCTCATCCTGCCCATCACTGTGGCGGTCGAAAACCACCTCACGGTCAACCAGCTCGCGCACACCATCACCATCTACCCGTCGCTGTCCGGCTCGATCGCCGAGGCCGCCCGCCAGCTGATGCAGGCCGACTCCGATTAGGCGACAAAGAGCAAACCGCACGACACTGTCGTGGTCGATCGTCAGGCGGACGGTTCGACGACAGCGCGGTTCCGGCCCGTACCGGCGGCGCAGACCGAATTCGCGGTCGCGGAATTGGTCACCCGCTACCGCGAGGCCTTGGCGGGAAAGCGGTTTCCGTCGGCTCTCCTGATTGGACTGTTCGCGCTCGACCTGAGCGGAATTCACCCGTTCGAGGACGGCAACGGCCGCGTCAAGCGGGCCATCGCCGACCTCCGGCAGGCCCTGCCGGGCATCAGCGATCAGACCATCCGCATGGTGCTGGAGCACCCGCGTCACGAGGGTGTGGTCGCGCCGGGCGGCGTGGGGCGGGCGGCGGTCTGGGGCAGATCACACCTGGATGGCCGTCCCGGGGGTCAGCCGCTCGTAGGGGCAGCCGGCCCGCGCCTTGAGGTGCCCGTCGACCAGGCCCGCGCTGCGTTCGTTGTCGAGGCAGTCGTGCAGGGCGTAGACCCGCTGCGGCCCGACCGCCCGCACGAAGTCGATGGACTCGGCGAGCTTCAGCCAAGGCCCCGCCACCGGCACGAACAGCGTCTCGACCGTCGCATCCCCCGGCACGTCGAACGAATCGCCCGGATGATAGAGCTTTTCATCAATCAAATAACCCAGATTTGGTACCCGTGGAATCTCCGGATGGATGACCGCGTGCAGTCCGCCGAAGGCGCGCACGGGCAACCCCGCGGCCACAAAGGACTGTCCGCTGTGGACGGCCGTGGCCGCGCCACCACCCCACTGCGCCGCGAACTTGCCGATGACCGCCGGGTGGGTGTAGACAGTCGCGTTTGGACGCTTCGCGAGCGCGTCGGCCAGTCGGTCGGCGTCGACATGGTCGGCATGCTCGTGGGTGAGCAGCACCGCGTCAACGCCGTCGAGCGCCTCCTCGGCCTCGCTCCACACGCCCGGGTCGATGACCAGCACCGCCCCATCGTGTTCGATCCGCACACAGGCATGCGAGTACTTTGTCACGCGCAACTGTGGCTCTCCTTTCCGCAGCACGGCTTCGCCTGAACAGGGTTACACCCGTGTCCCCAGCAGCGGCACGGCCCGGATCGCTGCGCGCCCGGCCCCCCGCGCAAGAACACGGCTTCGCCTGAACAGAGTCACACCCGTTTCGTGTTGTAGCTGTAACCAGTCTGACGGAACCACGCGGCCTGCGCGGCTCGTCCGGTACCACATGAAAAAGCATCTTCTCCTCCCGCTGGTCATCGGGATGATTGTGCTCACCGGGTGCTCGTCGAACTCCGAGAACGGGGCGACGGCAGACACCGCTGGGGTACCCCTGCCCGCAACCGCAGGCGGCGAGGGCAAGCAGCAGAGCGCGCCCGAGGCGCCCGCCAAGGAGGCCTTGGGCTACGGAAGCACCGCTACCAGCGCCCCCACCGCACCGGTTGAGGGCCGCTCACTGATTTACCGTGCGGACATCGTCGTGCGGGTGGACGATGTCCGCAAGGCGGCCGACACGCTGTCGGGCATGATCACGACTGCGGGCGGTTTCGTCGCCGCCGAGAAGCGCGTCGACGATCCACGCCAGGCCCAGGCGCAGATCACCGTGCGCATCCCGTCCAAGGAGTTCGCCTCCTTCATGGAAAGGATCGCCGGGCTGGGCAAGGAGCAGCATCGCAGCTCCAACGTCGAGGATGTCACCGAGGCCATCGTCGACTTGGACACTCGCATCGCCGCGCAACGGGCAAGCGTCGAGTCGGTGCGCCGGATGTTCGAGCGCGCGGCCACCCTGCAGGACGTGGTGCTGCTGGAGAAGGAGCTCAGCCAGCGCCAGGCCGACCTGGCGTCGCTGGAGGCCAAGAAGCGCCGGCTGGACGACCTCGTGGCACTGTCCACGATCGCCGTGACGCTCGCCGGGCCCAACACCGAGATCACGGTCGAGGAGGAGCCCGATCCGACGTTCCTGGGCGGTTTGAAGGCCGGTTGGAAGGCCTTCGTGTCGTCGGTGCAAACTGGCTCGGCGATCCTCGGCTTCCTGCTGCCGTTCCTGGCGGCGCTGGCGATCCCGGTCCTGATCGTGGTCGGGACAGTCCGCTACCGTAGGAAACGGCCCGAAGTGACGACAAGCGAAGCGACGACTAGCTAGGAGTGAGCGCCGGTGGGCGGCTACGGCACGCAGGTCCTGCTGGTGTTGATCCTGATGCTGATCAATGGCGCATTGTCGGGCAGCGAGATGGCACTCATCTCGCTGCGCGAGGTGCAGATCCAGCGGCTGGAGCGAAGGTCGGGTGGCGGGCGCGTGCTGGCCCGCCTCTCCCGCGACCCCAACCGGTTCCTGGCCACCATCCAGGTGGGGATCACGCTCGCGGGCTTCCTCGCCTCCGCCTTCGCGGCCACGTCGCTGGCCAAACCGTTGATCGAACCGCTGTCCGGGCTGGGCGGCGCCGCCGAGCCCGTGGCCATCATCGCGGTCACGCTGATCCTGACATTCCTGACGCTGGTGCTGGGCGAGCTCGCGCCCAAGCGCATCGCCATGCAGCGGGCCGAGAGCTGGGCGCTGGCGGTGGCCCGCCCGCTGGACTGGCTGGCGACCGCGTCCCGCCCGGCGGTGTGGCTGCTGGGCAAGGCGACCGACTTCATCGTGCGCGTGGCCGGGGGCAACCCGGGCGCAGCCCGCGAGGAGATCACGACCGAGGAGATCCGTGAGCTGGTCGTGGCGCAGCGCGGGTTCACCCCGCAGCAGCGCGAGATCATCTCGGGCGCGTTCGAGATCGCCGAGAGGGACATCCGCGAGATCCTCGTCCCGCGCCGGGATGTGCTGTCCCTGCCGGCCGATCTGCCCGCCGGCGAGGCGCTGCGCCGGCTCGCCGATTCGGGCCACAGCCGGGCACCCGTCATTGGACCGTCCGGATTGGACGACGTGCTCGGGGTAGTGCATTTGCGCGATCTGCTCGACCCCGATGGGACCGCGGCCGACCGCGCCCGCCCGGCGCTGTTCCTGCCCGAGACGCTGTCCGTGTCCGACGCCATGCGCCAGCTCCGGCACCAGCGCGAGCAGTTCGCCCTCGTGGTCGACGAGCGCGGCGCCATCGACGGGATCATCACCATGGAGGATCTCGTCGAGGAGGTGGTCGGCGAGATCTACGACGAGACCGACCGCGACATCGAGATGGTCGTGCACGAGCCCGACGGCGCGCTGCTTCTGCCGGGCGCGTTCCCCATCCACGACCTGCCCGACCTCGGCATCGACACGGACCGGCTGGGCGACTCCGACTACACGACGGTGGCCGGGCTGCTGCTCGACCAGCTGGGCCGCATCCCCACCACGCCGGGCGATGTGGTGAAGCTGCCCGGCCTCACCGCCGAGGTCGTCGAGATCACCGGACGGGCCATCACGAAGGTCCGGCTGCGCCTCACCGACGGGGTCTCTGACCGACGCGGCTGAGCGCACCGGGCAGGAGCCGATCGCCCGCCGCCACCATCTGTCGAGCAGCAGCGCGGTGGGGCGGCGCACACCGCGCCTGAACGTGCCCTTGACGGTGCAACTGTCGACGGCCTCCGCCGCGGCAAGGGTGGTCCAGGCGCCTAGTCCCAGGGATCGGCACGATGTCCGGGTCCTCGAGCCGGCACCTGAATCGCTTGCCGTGCCGGGCTTCGGGATCCACCCAGGTCAGCATGCGTGCCGACCCCTCGCCTTGAGAATTTTGCCAACTTGCCCGACCAGGGAAGAAGCAAGATCTACTCTTACGCGGGCCGCCGTCCGCGAAAGCGCCAGCCTAAAACCCCGAAAGTCGAGCATTGACTTAAGTTCATGATCAACGCGAAGGGGGTCGCGAGGTGGGCGGTTGTTCGGGAGCCATGCTTGGGCAAGCGTGGTCGCGCACCGTCCGAATCGGACACCACCGTCATCGCGGCGCGTTCGCTGCCGCGCCAGGCCGGCTCGGCCTGCTCGCGGAGCCGCATCCGCGACTGCGATGGGACGACAGACAGAGCACTGTCCACTTCGGAACGACCGGCTCCACGGCCGCGCGGTGCGCTGTGTGCGCACCGCGCCGGGCGGTCAGAAGGCGGAAGCGAGCGCGGCGTAGGCCGTGTGCACCATCGTGCGGATGCCGTAGCCGATGCAGCGCTCGTCCACGTCGAACGATGCCTGGTGGATGTCCATTTTGACGTCGGAACCCGGGATGCCCGTGCCGAGGCGGATCATCGCGCCCGGCACCTGCTCCACGTAGAACGCGAAATCCTCCCCGCCCATGGAGATCTCGGCCTCGACCACCCGGTCGGCGCCCAGCGCCGCACCGGCCGCGCCCGCGATCACCGCCGTGGCCATGCGATCGTTGATCACCGGCGGGATGCCCCGGGTGTAGTTGACCACGGCCTTGGCCCCGGTCGCCGCGACCACATCCTTGATCAGCTGGGTGACCAGGTCGGGCGCCTCGCGCCAGGCGTCGCGGTTGAGCACGCGGACGGTCGCCTTGGCCACGCCCTCGTGCGGGATCGCGTTGAACGACTCTCCGGCGTGGATGGAGCCGAACACCATGGACAGCCCGGCCCGCGCGTCCACCCGCCGGCTCAACAGCGCCGGAACCTCGGTCACTACCCGGGCCAGGGCGTTGACCAGATCGGCGGTCAGGTGCGGGCGGGCGGTGTGCCCGCCGCGCCCGGTCAACCGGATCTCGACCGAGTCGCACGCGGCCGTGAACGGCCCGGACCGCACGGCCACCAGGCCCACCGGGAACTGGGGCGCGCAGTGCAGCGCGTAGATCGCGACCACGTCCTTGAGCGCGCCGGCCGAAATCATTTGCGGCGCACCGGAGTTGATGGCCTCCTCGGCGGGCTGGAACAGCAGCCGCACGCGCCCGCCCAGCTCACCGGACTTGTCCAGCTCGGCGAGCGCCAGGCCGACGCCCAGCAGGATCGTGGTGTGCACGTCGTGACCGCAGGCGTGGGTCACGCCGTCGACGGTCGAGCGGTAGGGCACGTTCTTGACATCGAGGATGGGCAACGCGTCCATGTCGGCGCGCAGCGCCACCACCCGCTCGCCCTCGCCGATGTCGCAGATCACGCCGTTGCCGCCCGGGATCAGGCGCGGCGACAGCCCGGCCTGGTGCAGCGTGCGGGCCACCAGCGCGGCGGTCTCGAACTCGTGGTGCGAGAGCTCGGGATGCATGTGAATATGCCGTCGAATCGCTACCAGATCGGGTCCGTGCGCTGCCAACCATCGGTCCAGCTGGGCCGGGAGCGTATTGGGGGTCGGCTCTAGCGTCGAGGTCGTGCTTGGGGAAGCCATCGTCATCGGTGACAATGACGGCAGCGTCATCGCTCGCGTCACGGAAGATTCTCGATCTCGCTCGATGGGACAAACTTCGACAAGACTAGCCCCGGAGTGGTGACTCTGCGCAATCACTTTCTCGTGATTGATAGGCGACGCAGAGTCACGATCGATCTGGTGTGAGCGTGGCTCCGTGACCAGTGGGACAGCACTAGTGATCGCTAGCATCCGTCTCACCTCCTATAACGGGTGACTGGGCACCCTAGTCACGGATGACGCGACTTCGCTCACCCTCATCGCACACCGTGTGCGAACAGTAAGACTAGAAGGTCTCTCGAGGTCTGTGTGTCCCCCAGACATTACGCAGCGTGTGGCATACCTCGCCGACCGTCGCTCGTGCCCGAAGCGCTTCCCGCATCGGATATAAGACATTTTCCGTCGCCCCCGATGCGGCCTTCTCAAGTTCTCGCAGAGCCCCAGAGACCGCGGCCGCGTCACGCCCCGCGCGGAGCATGGCGAGCCTGGCCCGCTGGGCCTGCTCAATCGCCGGATCCACGCGCAGTGGCTCGTATGGCTCCTCCACGTCGAGGGCGAACCTGTTCACCCCGACAACCACACGCTCCCCGGAATCCACCTGCAGTGCCGTCCTGTAGGCGGATGTCTCGATCTCTCGCTTTTGGAACCCGGCCTCGATCGCCTCCACCGCCGAGCCGTATCCGAACACTCGATCGATCAGCTCGGTCGCCTCCCGCTCCACCTCGTCGGTCAGCGCCTCGATGGCGTAGGAACCGGCGAAGGGGTCCACGGTCGCCGTCAGATCCGTCTCGTACGCCAGCACCTGCTGTGTGCGCAGTGCCAGGCGTGCCGCCTTCTCCGTCGGCAGGGCAATCGCTTCGTCATATGAGTTCGTGTGCAGGGACTGGGTACCCCCAAAAACCGCTGCTAATCCTTGAATCGCCACGCGAACCAGGTTGACTTCGGGCTGCTGCGCGGTCAGCTGCACCCCGGCGGTCTGGGTGTGAAAGCGCAGCATCCACGACTTGGGATCCTTGGCGCCGAACTGCTCCCGCATGACGCGGGCCCAGATGCGCCGCGCCGCACGGAATTTGGCCACCTCCTCCAGCAGCGTGGTGCGTGCGACGAAGAAGAACGAGAGCCGGGGCGCGAAGTCGTCGACGGCCAGGCCGGCGGCGATGGCTGTGCGCACGTATTCGATGCCGTTGGCGAGCGTGAACGCGATCTCCTGCACGGGTGTCGCGCCCGCCTCGGCCATGTGGTAGCCGGAGATGGAAATGGTGTTCCACTTGGGAATCTCGGCTCGGCAGTAGGCGAACGTGTCGGCCACGAGACGCAGGGAGGGCTTGGGCGGGAAGATGTATGTGCCCCGGGCGATGTACTCCTTCAGGATGTCGTTTTGGATCGTGCCGCTGAGCGCATCGCCCGCCACCCCCTGCTCCTCGGCGACCAGTTGATAGAGCAGGAGCAGGACGCTGCCGGGGGCATTGATGGTCATGCTGGTCGACACCTTGTCCAGCGGGATGCCGTCGAACAGCACGCGCATGTCCTCAATGGAGTCAATGGCCACGCCCACCTTGCCGACCTCGCCGTGCGCGATGGGCTCGTCGGAGTCGTAACCCATCTGGGTGGGCAGGTCGAACGCCACGGACAGGCCCATCGTGCCGTGCGCGAGCAGCTGCCGGTAACGCGCGTTGGACTCGGCGGCCGTCCCGAACCCCGCGTATTGGCGCATCGTCCAGGGGCGCATCGTATACATGGTTGGGTAGACGCCCCGGGTGAACGGGTACTCCCCCGGACGCTCCGCATCGGCGGGCCCATAGACGGGCTCGATCGGGAAGCCGGACTCACTTAGCCGCCGTTCAGTCACACACCTGATCGTAGGGCCGCTCCGGCTCGCCGGGGTTGAGGTGTTTCTAACAGCCGCCGATAGGGCAGAATAGGCGCGGTTGTCAGACACCCCTTACGGAAGTTGACCATGCATTCCCCCTCTCGCGCAGCCCCCGGAGCCATCGTCGGCGGACGATATGCCCTGCGCACGGCGATTGGCCACGGCGGCATGGGCACGGTCTGGCGGGCGACGGACACGATCCTGCGCCGCGAGGTCGCGGTCAAGGAGGTCGTGCTCCCACCCGGCCTGGCACTGTCCGACCAGGAAGCGATGTATGAGCGGACGCTGCGCGAGGCCCGCGCCGCGGCGGGCCTGTCGCACCCGAGCATCGTGCAGGTCTTCGACGTGGTGACCGAGGACGGTCGGCCGTGGATCGTGATGGAGCTGCTCGATGCGCGCAGCCTGGCCGACATGGTGCTCGAGGACGGCCCGATCGCACCCCGAGCGGTGGCCAAGATCGGCATAGCCCTTCTGGGCGCGCTGGAGATCGCGCACGCGGGCGGTGTGCTTCACCGCGACGTGAAACCGGCTAACGTCTTGATAACAAAAGAGGGCCGCTGCGTCCTGACCGACTTCGGCGTGGCGAAGCTGCCGACCGACGTGCAACTGACCACACCAGGCATGGTGCTCGGCTCGCCGCACTTCATCTCGCCGGAGCGCGCGCTGGGGCACCGGTTCGGCCCGCCAAGCGACCTGTTCTCGCTCGGCGTCACGCTCTACACCGCCGTCGAAGGGCGGCCGCCGTTCGACAAGGGCGATCCGCTGGCGACCATGCACTCGGTGGTGGAGGATCCGCCGGTGCCGCCGCAGCGTTGCGGCCCCCTGATCGACGTCCTCTATGGACTCATGGAAAAGGACCCGCAGCAGCGGTGGGACGTGGCCACGTCCCGCGGCGTGCTGCGCGAGCTGCTCGCCGGCCCGCTGGCGCAAAACACGCACCCGCAGCACGTGACCGACCCCTATGCGGTGGTGCCGCAGCCGCCGGTCGTGCCACCGGTTTACGCCGACACCCGGGCCGATCGCAAGAAGCAGGTTGGCGGGCGGGCCATGCTGAAGACCGGTGAGATGCCGGCGGCGCGTTCAGGGCAGCGCCACACCACCAGCGCCCTGCCCGCGATCACGGCGGGCGAGCCCAAGCGGGCGCAACCCAACCGCATGCGCATCGCTCTCGGCGTTGGCGCGGCCATGGTCGTGCTGATGGCGACCGCGGCCTGGGCCATTCTCGGCCGTGACCCCGACAAGTCACCGCAGACGCAGCCGAGCGCCGGGCAGCAGCCGAGCACGGCCACGGTGGCGGTGCCCAAGGCGGAATACCAAGGGATCATCATCAACATGCCCGAGGGCTGGAAGAAGAAGAACGATACGCAAAATTATCTCGATCTTCACCATCCGGAGGACCGGGAGCGCTGGCTGCGGTTGCGTGTCGACCCGGCCGAGCGCAACGCGATGGCGGCCCTGCAATACGCCGACGCCAACCACACCTTCTGCAGTGGCGGCGACTACGCCAAGCTCGGGCTCACTGCGGCCAAGCTGGGCGGTGTCGACGGCGCGCAGCTGGAGTTCACCTGCACGCTGCCGGGCAAGGCACCGCGGCACGGGCTGTGGCGGGTGGCCATCATCAACGGCGCGGGCCACCACCTCTACCTGCAGACGTGGGATGCCAATTTCGCACAGGACAAGCAGGTGTTCGAGGCCGCGCTGGCAAGCTTTGCCGTCAAGCCGCCGACGGGTTGACGCCGCGCTGTGCTAGAAATCCGGAATGACCGACCTCGTCCAACGCGTACAGGCGTGGCTTGAAGACGACCCCGACCCCACCTCCCAGGACGAACTGCAGGAGTTGCTGAGCAAGCTGCCTGATCCGGTGGCCGTCGCCGAGCTCGAGGACCGGTTCGCCCGCACGCTGGCGTTCGGCACGGCCGGGCTGCGCGGCCCGCTGCGCGCCGGGCCCAACGGCATGAACCTCGCCGTGGTCCGTCAGGCCGCGGCCGGCCTGTCGCGCTGGGTCGCGGCGCGCCAGCCGGACGGGCTGATCGTCATCGGGTACGACGCCCGGCG
>NZ_QJUG01000178.1 GCF_003426775.1 Allorhizocola rhizosphaerae
ATCCGACCGGTACCGGCAAGACCCGATGGGCGGTGCGTTGGAAGCCAGTCCTCAACGCTTTCGCCATCACGTTCGGTGACCGGTTCCCGGCCGCCGAGAACTACTGAAGATCCGCCGGAAACACCGTTACTGAAACAGACCCCCCGTTCGGCCAGTGAACAACCGTGCCGGTGTTGGCTGAGCACAGGGAAACGCGTGTACATTCGTTGTCTTCTCTAGTCTCGCTGCACGGACCATGATGTTCAAAGGCGAAGAACGTCCATGACGACTATGCGAGGCTCGATCATGTCAATGATGAACCCCCAGCGGAACTCCGATGACCGAGGATTGCATCCCTACGCAGAGGAGATGCGTCGATTCGGGCGGCTTGACGCCATGCCGTCATCGACCTGGAGGCGATTCCAGGCGGCGTTGCGATTGATGGTGTCCACTCAGAAAGCGAACCCTGAGCGGGACGGTCGCGTCGTCGCTCCGCGGTCTGTTTCGCTGCTGTTTCTTCAGGGAGTGGTTAGTGAGACGGCTCGGCGCTCGCGTCGCCGCGCGAAGCGATCTCACATGGTGTGCTTTTCTCGGCCGCTCAGCGCGAGTCGTCTTCATCCTTCTCGCGATGGGTTGGGACCTACAGGTGATCAACGGTCGCGATATGGTGCGGTACTTGGATCTCTGCCTTCCTCCCCTGCGCGTAAGCTGCACGGATCTCCTCGGTCTGCTTCAGGAATGACTCGCGATCGGATGCGTTGACCACGTATCGATCGATGTAGTCGGTGCAGTGGCGCGGCCCGCCGCCAGGGCCGCCACCGGAAGTCGGATTGTGCTTGTGCTCGGCGATCCCGAACTCGGCGAAGCGCTCAGGCGAGATGCCGCCGCGCCCAGCACCGGTCCCACCAGGATAGAAACCAAGCACGCCCCACGCCGAACGGTCCACGAGCGACACCGACCCGGCATCGAACGCGGCCATGCCGACCTCCAGCCGGATCGCCGCCTCGAAAATGTTGAGCCCACCATAGGCCCGCATCAGGTAACGGTCGATGCCACCGCCGCCCGGCCGCGCGGCGATCTCAAGGAACACCAGTTCGTCCCGCGCGGTGTGGAAGACCTCAAGGTGGGTGATGGCCCCGGGCAGCCCCAGCGCGCCGATGACGCGATCGTTGAGCCGAAGGATGCGTTCGCGTAACTCGCCCGTGGCGATATGCAGGCTGCCGCCCATGCCGCCTGCGGCGAAGTCGCCCGGACGCGCCACGTATTCGCTGACCGCGGCGAACGTGACGCGGCCCTGCTCGACCACCGCATCGCAGTGGTACATGGCTCCGGAGACGAACTCCTCGATCTGCATCTGCTCCACCCCCGGCGTCTGGCCCATGCCACGCCACCGGTGCAGTGCGTCGTCGAGGTCAGCGACAACCGCCACGCCCTCACTGCCCAGCCCCAACCGGGGCTTGAGCACCTTGGGCCCGCGGGACCAGTCGGCCCGCCACAGATCCACCTCCGAGTCGACCGGCGCGTAGGCGGGCACGGACAACCCGGCGGCCTGCGCCGCCTGCTTCATGCGCAGCTTGTCGCGGAACACCGTGGCCGTGGGCAGGCCGATGCCCGGCAGGCCGAACTTGGAGCGCAGCCGCGCGGCCATGAGGATCGCCTTCTCGTGCAAGGCGATCACGTGCCGGACGCCGTGCTCCTCGATGATCCAGCTGCAGACCGCCTCCACCTCCTCGTCGGAAAACACGTTGACCGTGCTCGTGTGCGGGAAGACCCGCGGGTCGTGCCGATCGACCCCCGCCCAGGTGTGCGTGACGAGATGCGGCTCGATCCGGTCCAGCGGAAGCAGGCAGCGCTCGCCGTCGAAGAGCACGCTGTGCGCGTGCCGGTTGAGGATCAGCACCGGTGTCCTCACGTGACCACCCTGATCTGTGCTGCGAACGACTTGGCCTTGGCCAGCGCGCTGCCCGGGTCGTCGCCGAACACCGCCACCCCGCCGACCCGATCGGCCGAACTCCTGAGCTCGCGCACCACATCGCCGGGCTGCACGGCCCACAGGTAATCGGTGCTCTCGTCGGTCTGTGGGAGCGAAACCTCCCGTACGGTCCCGGGTTTGGCGGTGGCAAACGCGACCGCCGCGGCGGCCGCGGTCGGCGAGGGCCGGTCGGCCGGTGCGCCCAGGCCGATCGGCCAGCCCACGCTCCACGCCTTGAGGTCGATGCCCGTGACCGCGCGCACCAGGCCCGGGATGCCGTCGCCCCCGATCCGGTTGTGCGACTCGATGACCTTCATGCCCTCGGGCGCCAGCTTGAACTCCGTGTGCGCCGGCCCGTCGCGCAGGCCCACCGCGTCGAGGAACGCCGTGATCCCGGCGGCGATGGCGGCGACATCCAGCGGTGCGATGGGTGGTACTACATGAGCCAGCTCGACAAACCCGTCTCCGGTCCGCTTTTCGGCCACGGCGATCAGCCGATGCCGGCCTCCGGTGCTGAACGACTCCGCGCTGAACTCGGGGCCCGGCACGTACTCCTCGATCAAAAGGTCACTCCACTCCGTGACCGTGGCGAGGGCGTCGACGGGAAGCAGGCGCACGCCCAGGCTCGCGGTGCCCTGCCGCGGCTTGACGATGGCGTGATCTGCCCCCCAGGACCGGACCGCTCGTGCCGCCTGCTCGGCGTCGCGCGGGCACGCGAACCCGACCGACAGGCCGGGCGCGCGCTGCAGCAGGGCCTGGCGCATCAATGCCTTGTCGCGCAACCGCTCCACGACCGCGGGTGGACTGCCGGGCAGGCCGAGCATCTCGTTGGCGACGGCGGCGGGCAGCAGGCCCTCCTCCGTCACCGACACGACGGCCGACACCCGCAGCACGCGCAGCACCCTGTCCACAAACGACGGAAACGACTTGGCGGTGAAGTCCACCGAGTACAGGTGGGAAATCTTGCGTTTCTCCACCATCGGCTCCACCGGGCGGCCCGGCTTTTGCACAAGGATCACCTCGCAGCCCAGACCGCGGGCCACAGCGGCAATGTTGGCGCTCGCGCCAAGCACCACAAGCCTTGTCACGACGACCCGCCCACAGCCGCGACGTAGGCGCTCGCGCGAAGCAGCGCAAACCCTGTCACGACGGCCCGTCCACGCAGTCGCGCAGCCATGAGAGCTTGGAATAGTAGGTGCGCTCGCTGGCCACGCCGAGGCCCGTCAGGTAGCGCTGCACGAGCCCGGCCAACCGCTCCAGCTCCGGTTCGATGGTGCTGGGGTCGAGCCCGTCGTGCACACGGGAGCGGTGATATTCGACCTCGGCCTGGCGCAGGATCCGCCCTCCCGCGAGCTCGCGCACCTCGTCAATCTCGATGCCGAAGAAGTGGCCCGTCGCGCTCGATTCGAGGTTGACGTCGAAGTGTGTGCGGGTGAGCGACGGCAGCGGCCGGAACGTCAGCTCGGGATGGCGCGCGGTGATGAACTCGGGCAGGCTGCCCGGCAGCGGATCGTCAAGCCGCTCAACGGTTTCCTGCCGACGGAGGCCGTCGTGGGCGAAGCGCTTGTATTTCACGTAGGTCCCCGAGGCCTGTTGCCAGGCCGCGATGTAACCTACCTGGTCGGCGGGGGCGAGCACCTCGCACATCTCCTGGGTGTTCTCCCAGCGCTGGACCTCGTTGCCGACATCGGGAATGAAGCCCGGCAGCGCCTCCGTGCCCACCAGGCTGGACAGGTGTGAGGTGAGCGACCAGATCGGCACCGGGTCGAGCAGGCCGATCTTCGCCTCGATCTCGATGCCCTTCTCGAACGTCGTGAACTCCTGCCACTCCACCGCCACCTCATCATGGAACGCGGGCGACAGCCGCAATCCTCCACAAACGACAGTCGCGAGGTCGTCGTCCCCGCCCACCTCGAAGCGCGCGACGCGGGTGAACACGGCGCCGATCGCCCGGACGCGGGTGGACACCAGAACCTCCGCGACGACCGGCGCGGCCGGGCCGGATGGGTTGCCGCACAGGTGAATCACCATGAGCGGGGTCAGGGCCGCGGCCACACCGGGCGGATGCCGCTGCGCGAGCAGCGCGCGAAAATCGGCGCCGATAAAGCACCCGTGCCATGTCGTGATCGCCTCGGGCAGCGCGCGGTGGTAGAGCCGCGCGCCGTCTCGGCTCAGCGCAAGGACTTCTCCGGTCGCCGACCCGGCCGCTGTCACATAGTCGACCGCACGTGGCACGCCCTCGGTGGCCGCCAACGGCACCACGAACAGTGGAATATCGGGCCGATGCTCGAGCGCGAACTGATGCGCGGCGTCACCGAAGATCAGAAAACGCTGGCCAACATTTAAGTCCGTCGACGTACGTGGCATGTGAACCCCCGTCTGTATGCCAGCACGCATCTTGCCAGAGCAGACCGCGGGAGCGCAAGATAGTCCGCATGCTAACGGGGACCTCTGTAACGACGATCATCTGTGCGATCAAGCGAGTGCGCCGGGCTTGCTGCCCCCGCTGACTTTTTCGCCGTGCCGTCGTCGTGTTTGGAGTGGCATACATTGCTGGTGAGACGGTCAACCCTTGGCCCGGCGGGACAAAGCCGGCTGGCCGGGCTCGCCGAGGAGTTCTCCTCGGCGATTTTTGAGCCAAGTTTTCCGTGTACGTTCGCGCCTCGCGCATGGCAACGCGATGAGCTTCTCTTCGGGCTGGCCGGTGATCCGGCCCGGATACTGCCCGACATGCTGGCGCTCATGCGGGAGGCCGCGGCCGCGATACGGTCGCATCGCGATCAGGTGGTCGTGCTTTTCCTGGACGCCGCAACGGGATCCACACTCGACACGGAGCGCGCCCTGGGCGCCGCGATCCTGCGGCACCTGCGCCGCCATGACCGGGTGCCGTGGCCGCACGGCGCACCGGCCGACCCGATGGACCCGCGCTGGGTGTTCTGGTTCGAGGGCGTGGATTTCTTCATCAACATGAGCACGCCCGGCCATCGCAGGCGGCGCAGCCGCAATCTCTGTTCGGCGTTCACTCTGGTGGTGCAATCACGGTCCGCGTTCGACGCCTTCGCCGGCGACGCCGATCCGGTGCGGGCCCACATCAGGTCGCGCATCGCCGCACACGACGCCATGCCGCCGCACCCGGCGCTCGGGGCCTATGGTGATCCGTGCAGCCGCGAGGCGGCACAGTACTTCCTTGGCGACGACAACGAAATAGTCATCGACCTCATTGCCGAGGCCGACATCAGTCCATCGGAGCATGCCCGTGAGCGATAACGACATCGAGGTGGAAAACCTGGTCCGGGTCTACGGCAGGGGCGCCGGTGCCCGCCGTGCCGTCGACGACATCTCCTTCGAAGTACGCCACGGTGAGTTCTTCGGCATCCTCGGTCCCAACGGGGCGGGCAAGACAACGACCATCAAGGTCCTGCTCACCACGCTGCTGCCGACCGCGGGGCGGGTCTCGATCCTGGGCCACGACGTGGTCCGCGACGTGCAGCGGGTGCGCCGCCGCATCGGTTATGTCCTCGGCGGTGACAAGGGCTTCTACGACCGGCTCACCGCGCGGCAAAACATGATCTATTTCTGTGATCTCTATGAGGTACCGCATCGCGTGCAGCGCACCCGCATCCCCCAGCTTCTGGAGCTGACCGGGCTCACCGCACGCGCCGGCGACAAGGTGGAGACGTTCTCCCGCGGGATGAAGCAGCGCCTGCACATCGCGCGCAGCCTGGTGCACGATCCGCGGGTGCTCATCCTCGACGAGCCGACCAGCGGCATCGACCCGATCGGCGCACGCGAGGTGCGCGATCTCGCCGCGGGCCTGATCCGGCTGGGCAAGACCGTGCTGCTCACCACGCACTACATGCAGGAGGCCGACGCGCTGTGCGATCGCCTGGTGGTGCTGGCCAAGGGGCGCATCGTCGCCTCGGGCGCGCCGCGCGACGTCAAGCAGCTCGCTGGCATCTCCCGGGTCACCGAGCTGGAGCTGACCGGGGTGGAGCAGCGGCGGCTGGACGCGTTGCGCGACATCGAGGGCGTGACCAGCGTGCACGTGGACGTGTCCGGCATCCAGCAGATCGTGCGGGTCCAGTCCGCCGCCGACGTCGACTGCACCGCGGCGATCGTGCGCGCGCTGGAGTCGGAGAAGGTCGAGCGGATCGCCACGCGCGAGCCGACGCTCGAGGACGCCTATGTCGCACTGATCTCGTCGCAGGACGGCAAGGCGTGATCCCGCGGCTGCGCTTCCTGTTCACCGCCTGGCTGTTTCACCTGCGCCAGCTGGCGACGCTGAAGCTGTACATCTTCGACTCGGTGGTGCTCCCGGTCATCCTGGCCACCATCGCGGTCCGGCTGGTCGGCGCGCGCGGCGACGACGGTGGGACCATCACGACCGTCGCCCTCGGCGCCGCCGTCATGGGCATGTGGGCCGCCACGCTCAGCGGCGCGGGCGGGGCCATCAGCCGCATGCGCAGCATGGGCCTACTCGAACCGGTGGTCGCCGCGCCCACCCCGCTGGCCACGGCGCTGGCCGGCAACGCGCTGGCCAGTTCGACCCTCGGGGTCTATTCGGTGACCGCGACGCTGCTCTGGGCGCGGTACGGCCTCGGCCTGCCCATCACGGTGCGGTCGCCGCTGATGCTCGTGGTCGCCACGCTGGCCACGATCGCGGCGACCGCGGCCCTGGGGCTGCTGCTGTCGGTCTCGCTGGTGATGTATCCGCGCGCCCAGTCGGTGAGCAACATCTTCGAGTATCCACTTTGGATACTGACCGGTGCGCTGGTGCCGCTGAGCTTGCTGCCGGGCTGGATCGGGGTGGCGAGCTGGGCGATCGCGCCTGCCTGGGGGGTCAAGGCGATCCAGGCCTCGGTGACCGGTGCGGCAACGGATTTCGGTGTGGCCACGGCGCTGTGCGTCGTCATCACTTGCGCCTACTGGGCGCTGAGCACCGCCTTGCTGCGCTCCGTCGAGCGCCTCGCACGAGAAAGGGCGACACTTCCGCTGTCATGAACAGACTTCGAATCGTGGTGGTGGGCGGTTATCTCGCCTACAAGGGCCTGTTCCACTGGCTCACCCGACGCCTGATCTTTCCGACGCTCGTGCTCAATCCCACCCTGCAGGTCATCACGTTCACCGTGATCGGGGCATACCTGGGCAGCCAGCCGGCGGAGTTCTACGCGGTGGGAAACTCGGTCCACGCCATGGCGCGCGCCTCCATCTTCGCCGCCACCGTGGTCATCGCCGCGGAGCGCACCAACGGCACGCTGAGCACCGTGCTGGCCACGCCCGCGCATCCGTTGCTCATCTTCGGTGGCCGGCTGCTGCCCGCGCTCACGACCGGGTTCTTCTCCAGCGTGCTCATGCTCGGGCTCTCCATGGTGATCGCGCGGGCGCGGATTCCGCTCGCCAGCGTGCCGGGCATCCTCCTGATGATCGTCCTGATCGCGTTGGCGTGCAGCGCTTTGGGCCTGTGCCTGGGGGCACTCGCGCTCTACCTGCGCGACGTCTTCTTCCTGCCCAACGTCGCCATCTACGCCACCATGCTCCTGTGCGGCGTGAATTTGACCACCCAGGAGACGCCGGCCGTGATGCGCGGCATCGCGGAGATTCTTCCGCTGACGCATGGCCTGCGGGCGATCCGCTCGCTCGCCGCCGGCACCGGTCTGCCCGTGGCCGAACCGCTGCTGGAGCTCGCGGTCGCGGCGGCCTGGGCGTTGGCCGCGGCCGTGCTGTTGCGCGTGTTCAGCATGAAGGCGCGCGCACACGCCACGCTCGACCTCGGTTCGTGAGAAGGCCGGAAATCCGGCGCACATATTGACGCATACCCAAGCGCTGGTTAAGCTCGGCCGAAATGTTGGATAACGGGGTGACAATATCCACATTGGACTTTCGGCTCGCCTTGGCGCACGGTGCGAAGACCGTGAAGCGCCCGCGGGCATGAGTTCATCGGTGCGGTCGCTTCGCAGACATGCCGTTCCACGGGGGATAAATGAATACTCAATGCTGGCAGCTGACCGAAAACGGCCCACTCTTGGAGCATCGGCGGGGTCGCCCAAACCTGGCCCTGCTCAATGCCAATCCGTTCGCCGAGGGCATCGCCAATCTCGGTGCGCAGGTGATCGCGCGAGCCATGATCGACCACGGGTGGAACCTGGACTTCTCGTTCGCCGACACGTGCACGCGGGCCTCGCCGTTCATCGCCAACCTGGCCGGCCCGGCGGAGATGGACGTGCTGGCGTTCTCCATCCCGTTCGAGGACACCTATCATCACGTGCCGCGCATGCTGCGCATGTGCGGGCTGGACCCCTGGGCGCACCGGCGCACGGGTGATGACCCGCTGGTGGTCGCCGGGGGCATGGCGCTGATCAATCCGATGCCGCTGGCCCCGTTCTTCGATGTGATGGTCATCGGCGAGGGCCGGGAGGTCCTGCCGCGCATCGCCGATCTCGTGCTGGAACACCAGGCGCGCCAAGGCACCCGCGGCGATTTGCTGCGCGCCGTCGCGCAGCTGCCGCACACCCTGGTCCCCTCGCTCTACGACATGACCTACGACGACCTGGGCTGCGTCGACCGGTTCGAGCCCGTCGGCGGCGCCGCGGAACAGGTGCACGCCGCCCGTCCGCTGGACATGACGGCGCACCCGATCCAGTCGGAGTGGACGACGCAGCGCGCGTGCTACAAATACCCCGACTATTTCAGCGTCATGGTCGCCATGGGCTGCCACCTCAAGTGCCCGTTCTGCGTGGTGGGCAATGTGCAGGGGGCCGAGAGCGGGCGCGCGCTCAACATCGAGCGCGACAAAATCGTCGAGCTGGCGGTGGAGCGCCGCCGGGCCTACGGCACCAATCTGGTCAAGCTCTTCTTCGCCTCCTCGTTCGCCAAGCAGGCGTCCATGGATCCGCTGAGCCTGACCAACCTGCTCGACACGATGCTGGCCGAAGACTTCGAGTGCCGCGTCGGCTCGCTCAACGTGCGGCAGGCCAACGACGAACTGCTGCGCCTGGTCAAGCGCGCCGGGCAGGATCGGGTCACCTTCGCCCCCGAGACGGGTGCCGCCCTGCGGCAGTCCATCGGCAAGCCCTACAGCAAGGACGAGAAGCTGCTCGAGGTCGCCGCCATGCTCCATCAGCATGGACTCGGCCTTGATCTTTACACCATGATCGGGGTACCGGGTGAGGAGCCCAGGCACATCGCCGAGCTCGCCGATCTGATCACGAAGGTGCGCACCGAGCTAGGTCCACAACAGACGCTCGAGGTGTCGCTCAACCCGGCGTTCGCCAAGGCGCAGACGCCATACGAGCGCTGGGCGACGCTGCGCCCGGAGGAGTCCCGCCGCCGATTCGCCTTTCTGCGCAGCCGGATCCCGGATTGGGCCGATGTCAGGTGGGTGTCGGTCATCGACGACGCGATGTCCTACTACCAGCCGATCCTCGCCCTCGGCGGCCCTGAGCTGGCCGCAGTGCTCGACGACGTGTCCACCAGCTATCAGCCGAGCGAAACCCAATGGCGCGAGGCAATTTCCCGGCTCGTGCCCGGCGGCGACCGGCGATACTTCGCCGCCAAGCCCGACGACCGGCGCCTGCCCTGGCAGCACATCGTGTTCAATGACCATCGTAGGCTGGCGCTGCGGCTCGACGCGCACAAGATGCGGGTGCAGCGTGGCTGAGCCGGTGCCGGCGAGCTGGGATGAGCTGGCCGAGAGTCACCCCGGCGGCGGCACCGTCTGGGCCGGGCCCCAGCGCGTGGTCGACGGGCTGATCGCGTCCACCCTGGGCCGTCCGGTGTGGAGCGTCGCCGTCGACCAGCTGCGCGGCGTCGGGTTCCTCGACGAACTGTTAGCGCTCGCCCACGGCCACGCGAAGCGTTGCGTGGCAATGCCTTCGCACGGCGCGGCCGACGGCGTCGAGCCGGTGCCGGCCGCCGCGTTCGATCAGCTGGGCCCGGCGCTGGGCCTGCCCGTGGCGTTGATCGCCCACGTGGGCGTGGATCCGCATGACGACGGCGCGCTGGCCCTGGGCGCCGGCATCCGGCCGATCCTCCTCGGCACGCCGCCTGCGGCGCGTGGAACGCTGGTCGTGGCAACCCCGGCGCAGCTGGCGGCGTTGATGCGGGGTGAGGCGACGACGCCGGCGACAAGCACTTATCACGAAGTGTGACAGGAGAGCGAGATGAGCAAGTATTTCTTCACATCGGAGTCCGTGGCGGAGGGGCACCCCGACAAGGTGTGCGATCTGGTCGCTGACACCGTGCTCGACGCCTATCTCGAGCAGGACCCGGGCACGCGCGCCGGGTGCGAGGTGCTGTACAAGGGCGATCTGATGGTGGTGGCGGGTGAGTTCACGTCGACCGCGCATGTGCCGGTGGAGGAGCTGGCCCGGCAGGTCGTCGCCGAGGTGGGATACGTCCCGGGCAAGGCCAAGCACAACTCGGAGACCGTGCGGATCCAGACGCTCATCACCGAGCAGTCGCGTGAGATCCGCGCGGCGACCGATCGCGCGGCGGACGCGCCGTCCCAGCGCGGCGCCTCCGACCAGGGGATCATGTTCGGGATGGCGTGCGACGACACCCCCGAGCTGATGCCCCTGCCCATCATGCTGGCGCACACCATTGGCAAGGCGATTGTCGCGGCCCGCAAGAGCGGCGAGGTCGAGTGGCTGCGCCCGGACGGCAAGACCGCGGTCACCGTGCAATACGAGGACGAGAAGCCGGTCGCGGTCACCAATGTGGTCGTGGCGGCGCAGCACGCGCCCGAGATCACCCATGCGGAGGTGACCGACTGGGTGACCCGGCGCATCCTGCCGGGCGCCC
This sequence comes from Allorhizocola rhizosphaerae, assembly GCF_003426775.1. Lineage (GTDB taxonomy): Bacteria > Actinomycetota > Actinomycetes > Mycobacteriales > Micromonosporaceae > Allorhizocola > Allorhizocola rhizosphaerae. The sequence goes on from NZ_QJUG01000178.1 coordinate 10,751, forward strand.
TGGGCGCGTGGCTGACCGATGCCACGGCCGTGCACGTCAACCCGCTCGGCACGTTCACGCTGGGCGGGCCGGAGATCGACTGCGGCATGACGGGCCGCAAGATCGTGGTGGACACCTACGGCGGCAGCGGCCGCATCGGCGGCGGCGCGCTCAGCGGCAAGGATCCGTCCAAATTGGACCGCACGGGCACCTACTTCTGCCGCTGGGTGGCCAAACAGCTGGTGGCGCAGGGAATTGCGCACAAGGTGGAGCTCCAGATCGCCTACGGATTCGGGCTGGCCAAACCGCTGTCGGTGCGCGTCGACACGTTCGGCACCGGTGATGCCGCCGAGGCCGGTGCGTGGGTGGAGCGGTTCGACTTCCGTCCCGGCGCCATGGCGGAGGTGCTCGACCTCGCCCAGCCCATTTACCGCAGCGCCACCAACTACGGGCACTTCGGCAAGCCCGATTTGCCGTGGGAACGGTTGCCCGATGCCTGAGCTGACGGTCAGATATCTCGACACCGTGCTGTGCGTGCGCCTGGACACCGAAGCACTGTCCCATCTGGAGCATAGCTTCGGCTTCCTGCGCTCGCACTTCGCGATCGAGCCGGGTTCAGCGCCCACCGCCGACTGTCTGATCGACATCGTTTCCTTCGACGAGCTGCGGGTGCACGACCACGCGCGCGGTGACGGCGCGGAAACGGTGATGAAGCTGGCTTCCCGGCGGCACTATGTGGTCAGTGGCGCACGGTTTCCCACGGCCACGGGCCATCTGATCGTGACCGGCAAGACGAGCACGGCCTACCTGTTCGACTACCGGTCCGGTGCGGCCAGGCTTTACGTGTCACCGGGTTCGTGGGTGCACATCGTCGAGTTCTTCCGGGCACTGGTGTGGGAGCTCGAGGTGGCGCGCGGCACGCTCGTGCTGCATGCCGCCGCGGTGGAGCGCGGCGGTGCGGCCTATGCGCTGTCGGGCGCGAAGGGCGCCGGCAAGACGACGACCCTCCTGGACATCCTGCGCTCACCGGGCTTCCGCTTCGTGTCGGGCGACAAGCTGTTCGCCACGCGGGGCGCTGACGGCGGGATCGGCGTGACCGGCTGGCCCGACTTCCCGCACGTGGGGTGGGGCACCATCAAGGCCCGGCCGGCGCTGTTCCGGGCCGTCGTGCGCGACCTCGGCCTGGTCCCGTCGGACGATCCGAGGGAGAAGGTGGTGCTGCCGCACGCGTGGTACCGGGAGGTGATCGGGTTCGAGATCTGCGCCCACCGGTTGCCGCTCGCCGCGTTCGTGCTGCCGCAGATCGACGTGTCCCATCCCGACGTGCCAAGCAGGCTGTCGCGCACGCAGCTCGGCGATTCGGCGATCGCCGGCATCGTGGAGTCCCGCAAGCGGCCGGGGCCGCGCGAGGGTTGGGAGCCCTACTTCGCCGCGGTCACCGCACGGGTGCGGCCGCGCGGCTACCGGATCCGCGCCGCGGATCTCGCCGGGTGGCCGGCGTTCGTGCGCACCGGCGCCCAGGAGCTGCACGAGCTGACCGATCTGCAACGAGTGTGAGGAGCACAAGATGGTCTTGAAGGATTCCCTTGCGCAGACCTTCCGGGAACGCGGCTACATCACCGTCCCGAGCCTGGTGGATGCCGATCGCCTGCGCGCGCTGAAGCGGCGCGCCGCGGAGCTGACGGCGCAGGCCGGCATGCGGGAGCGGATCACCGAACCCGACGGGCAGACTGTGCGCACGGTGTTCAACGTGCACGAGATCGAGCCGTCGTGGGGCGAGCTGGTGTCCACGGGCCCGATCGCCGGCATCGCGCGGGAGCTGCTCAGCACGGACATCTACGTCATGCAGACCCAGCTCAATCCCAAGCCCGCCTTCGACACGGTCTCGTGGCGGTGGCATTCGGACTACCTGTTCTGGTATGCGCGCGACGGCATGAAGGAGCCGCGCGCCCTCACCGCGACCGTTTACCTCGACGACGTCACGGAGGCCAACGGCGCCATCCTCGCCATTCCCGCCTCGCACACCAAGAGCATCTTCGAGGTGGCCGAGGAGGGCGAGAACTTGCCGTGCGGCCGGAAGGACTCCAACTCTGCCCTGTCCAAGCGCGCGCTTCGCGAGCTGGCGGACGTGCACGGGCTCGAATACCTGACCGGTCCCGCGGGCAGCGTGATGTATCTGGACGCACAGGTGCTGCACTGCTCGACCGCCAACCAGAGTCCGTATGATCGAAGCATATTGATTATTCGCTACAACGCCGCGGACAATCCGCTGCCGGAGGTGGACGCGCCGCGACCGCAGTGGAAGATCCGCCGCAGCGCATGACCGGCCCCGACTGGTACGAGACCTACTTCGGCTCTGCCTGGCTGCGCATCGAGGGTTCATCGATGAGCGCAGCACGCGGCGAGAGGTCGACTGCGCCGTGGCTGTGCTGGGGTTACGATCGGGGATGCACGTGGCCGACATCCCGTGCGGCGCAGGCAGGCACAGCATCGAACTGGCGCGGCGCGGCATCGAGACGGTGGGCGTGGATCTGATGCCCGAGTCCATCGGCGTGGCCACCGAACGCGCGCGCTGGCAGGGCATGGCCGGGTTGACCCGGTTCGAGGTGGGCGACATGCGGCGGCTGAAGCCTGATCCGCGCAGCGATGCGGTCATTGTGATGAGGACATCTTTCTGGTACGCGGCCGAACGCTCGCTGGACGAGCAGATCCTCGCCAATCTGCGTGGCCGGCTCAAGCCGGGCGGGCGGATCCTGCTTGATCTCGTCAACCCGTTTCGGCTGGCGAAGACCACGACCGAGCCGCGGCGCTGGCGGCGCCACGACAACGGCACCGTGCAGTTGGAGAGCCGCAACTTCGATCTCCGCACCGCACGGCGGGAGGTGCACGTCGAACTGCTGACACCAGAGGGCGAACACCTCAGCCCGCACCAGTCGATGCGTATCTATTTTCTTCATGAGCTGGAGGAGATGCTGCGCGCCAGCGCGTTTGCCTCGGTGACCGCCTACAGGGGATATGACGGCGGCCACTACGGCCTGGAAACCAAGCGCCTCATCGTCGTCGCCGTGGCCGAACCGTGATGGCCGGGGCCTCGCCCATCGAGACTGAGCGCAAGTTCCTGCTACGCTCAAACGGCTGGCGGGCCGGCGTCACCGCTTCGGCCACCATCGAGCAGGCCTATGTGGCGATGGCCGACCGCGCCACCGTGCGGGTGCGGCGATACGGCGACAAGGGATTTGTCACGGTGAAAGGTCGGCGGTCCGGCGTGTCGCGCGTCGAGCTGGAAACAGAGGTGACGCTGGATTTCGCCCGCGCCCTGCTGCGCTCGGACCTGCTTGAGCTGCCGCCACTCGTTAAAACCCGGCATTTGGTACCGGTGGACGGCCTGCTTTTCGAGATCGACGAGTTCGCCGGGCGCAATGCCGGACTCGTGATCGCGGAGGTGTGCCGACCGGGGAGGCGTGATCAGCTTGTGCGCGTGAACACCGACAGCGCCTTCGGCCCGCCTGGCCAGCCTGCTCGCCGACCATGTGCAGCTCGCTACCTGTGTCTCGTATCGGGCGACAACGACTCGCTGGCCGGATTTCTTCGCGGGGACAGCCGGTGAGCTCTGCGGTGACACGGAAAACGTCACGATCGCCTGGCCCAGCGCAGACGCGGCTATGGAACAGGCGGCCACCAAAGCGCCCGGCATGGTCGCCGCCGCGAGGCGGTCACCGCGCCCGTGGCGCGAGGCGGATTCTTCGCCCGACCTCTACGTCCGCCGCTGCTTTGATCTTCAAAGTAGGTGCTGCCCGTGGGGATCTGCCACAGAATTAAAAGTCCGCAGCTCTGCCATTGAGCTAGCACCCCGGCGCTGATCAGGTTACCTGATGGACCTGGAGCACCCCAATCTGATATGCAGCGGCGACACGTAGATGTTTGATCATCGGCCAGCGGGCTCACATGACGCGACTGGTCCGTCACACGTAGCAATTTACGAGCATTGACCTGCTCTCATCGACGCACTTGTCTGTACGAGATCTGTTTCCTGGTGTTCCGTGGTTGCTCCATCATCTTGCGGTCTGCGGCTACGTTCCGCGTTTGTGCAGCTCAGCACCCGATCCATATGGCGTGCCGGCAGGCTGATCGCGGTGGGCGTGTGGTGTCTGGTCGGCGACAGGACCGCCACCGCATCGCGCGCCGTGTCGTTCCTGCACGTCGGATACTCCGGTCGATGCGAGGTGGCACAGTGCGGGTGGCGGAAGGCTCGGTGGGCAAGCGATGCAACTGCACCGGTGAGGACGGAAGGCGCCTGGGGATGCGCTGCTCGAAGCCGCGCCGGGCGGACGGCGGCTGGAGCAGCAGCCACGGCCGTTGGGTGTACCAACTGGAGCTGCCACGCGGCCGTGACGGCAAGCGGCGCCTGCTGCGGCGGGTGCCGGCCGAATACCCCAACACCAGGGACGCCGCCATGCGGGAACGCGACCACGCCAAGGCGCTGGTGCAGCTGGCCGGGGACGACGAGCAGCGCCGCGACGACCTCGGGGCGCTGCTGATGCGCACCCCGAGCGGGCAGGGCCTGCCCAGCCGCGACACCGTGATTCGCCGGCTCATGCTGGCCGACCCCTCCAAGTCGACCTCACCGTCGGCGAATTCCTAACGGCCTGGGTCGTGGCCCGGCCCATGGACGACAACACCCGCCGCACCTACAGCCTGCACATCCACCGGCACCTGAGCCCGCACCTGGGGCACATCAGGCTGGCCGGGTTACGGGCCACGCACGTCGAGGACATGTACCAGGCGGTGGCCGACCGCAACGAGCGCATACGCGAAACCGTCGGCCCAGATGCCACGGCGGCGACATTGCGCCGACATGGGCATCTGGCCCCGGCCACCATCGCGTCGATCCTGCGGACGTTGCGGGTGGCGCTCAACCACGCCATCCGCAAGCACCGGCTCATCGATACCAATGCGGTGTGCCTGGCCGACCTTCCGGCACCGCGGCCGGTCAAGGCCCTGGTATGGACCGAAGACCGGGTGCAGCACTGGCAGCAGACCGGGACGGTGCCATCACCGGTGATGGTGTGGACACCGGCACAGGCGGGACGGTTTCTGGACTACGTCAAGCAGCGCGATCCGGACCTGTACCCGCTGTTCATGCTCGTCCTGCACCGCGGCAGCCGCCGCGGCGAGGCCATCGGGCTATGCACCGGCCACGTCGGCCTGCACACCGGCAGCGTCACCGTGAGCAGCAACTCACGTCCCACGGGGGCAAGACGGTGTACAAAGCCGTCAAGACCGCCAATGGTGATCGGGAAACGGTCATCGACCGGCAGCTGGCTGCGGCGTTGAACGCCTACCGTGCACGCCGCCAGTACCTTCAAGAGGTGGCCGGTGAGACATGGCCGCAGCAGGTTCCTGTCACGCAGTACTCGACAGCGACCGGATACCATCACCAATACCTTGATCTGTTCTTCCGCCAGCCCAGCGGCCAGCCATGGCATCCAGACGCCGTCAGCAAACGCTTCACCCAGTACGCGCAAGAGGCAGGACTGCCACCGTGCAGCATCCACGACGGCCGCCACGCCTCAGCCAGCTACACCATCGCCGCGGGCGGCACCATCAAAGACGTCAAAGAACAGCTCGGACTGTCCACCTTGGACATCGCCGACAAGGTCTACGCCACCCTGCTACGCGAACACGAACAACACCTCGCCGAGAAAACAGCGGCGCTCATCCCCCGCCAGTCCTGCCGCCCCAGCCCGAAACGGTGCGCGGCCCGCCCGCGCCGCAACCGCAAGAACCGCCGCGCCGCACCACAGCGTAAGAAGCACGCACACCGTTTGTGACCGTGGGACATACTCCCGAGATCTCCCGCAGGCGGCCCCGCCCTTGGCCAGACTTCCGCACGGTAACGGGCAATGTCCGCCGGTATCTTGAATCATTCCCATGATGTCGGACTCATGCTAGACGAGCGTTAGCCTGATCATGTCTGTGTTCGGTGAGCTCAGGGTGGAGACCGGTGGGCAGCAGGGTGATCGGGTTGAGCCCGGCGTCGATGCGCCGCCACAGCGGGCGGCTGCTGGCCACACCGCGCAGCAGCGCGTCCACATCGGACGGTTAGCTGGCGTGCTGCGTGAGGACCTCCTCCGGGCCGAACACCGCCCGGTCGGCCCGGGGCCGGCCAGCCCGCGCACGGCCGCCTTGCACGTCGAGGCGATCTCCTCCTTGCCGAGGCGATGCAGCAGCAGCACGATCTCGCCTCGGTCAGACCATCTGGGATGGGAACACCGAAATCGCGCAGGCGATCGAGCAGTTCCACCCAGCCGGTCAAGGTTCGTTGCTTCGGCGTGCCACGCTGGCGCCGACGCTGCCATCGCCGTGCCTTGAGCCCGATGATGGTCGCGCAGATCGCAGCGACGGCAAGTATCGGTATGCCGACCCACTTCACGATGTCAGCGCCACATACCTTTTGACAGTCTTCGGGTCACAGCCCGCCAACTGGCCCGCCGAGTATGCGCAGCGGGTCAGGTCGTATGCCTCCAAGATTTCCATGATCTCCCTGTCAGACTTGGTCACGGTCTCTCCGGTCCGGGTTGATGCAAGGTCAGCAACCAGCAGCCAACCCGACCGGGGAGATCCACTTCACTGGGCCATGACGGAGATCACCTGACCGCCCACCAGGAATTCCGGTGTCCGCGAGCCGGGACTCAACTGTCCGTCAGCAACGATTTTTCAGCGTCCGCTAGTGTGCCGTCTCAGTTTTGGGGAGACAGTTGATTTAGGGTGACACGTCCGCGGCGGACTTTGGCCAGGATGTCTTCGGCGGTGGCGGTCCAAATCAAGGGTTTCGGGTCGTTGTTGTAGGCGGTCAGGTACGCCTCGAT
>NZ_QJUG01000179.1 GCF_003426775.1 Allorhizocola rhizosphaerae
GCAATCGCCTTGATCGGCATCTGCTCGGCCCGGTACAACCGGCGGATCTCCGCCCAGTCCTCCACGTTCAACACCCTCCTGATACTCGGAGGGGTCATCCTTGACCCGCCGTCAGGGGGTCAGTATTCAGGCGTCGACGACACCTGGCTGCGGCTTCAACTGAAAATCGTGTCGTCAAAGAGGGGAAGTAACGTTCATGCGATCTCGCATCCTCGGCATTGCCGCAGGAATGATCCTCACTATCACCAGCGTAGCGGTGGTGGGGTCGGCATCACCGGCATACGCGCACTGCAGCGGTCATGGTACCCATCCCGACCTGTACAGCGGAGGTGGCATCTCTTGGGGCAATGGGACGGCGATCCGCAGCCATCCACACGTCGACTGTGACGCGCTCGGGCGAGGCTACCCGGGCCAGGGCATCGACGTGCACTGTGCCGTCCACACCGGCGCGGACTGGGTGTATGCCCGCAACACCAGCACCGGCGTCAACGGGTGGTCGCGGGAGGACGCGCTGAACGTCCCCACTCCGGTGTTCGTTCCGGTCTGCAACAATCTCGCCGCAACCATGCAACTAGGCTGATCTCTTTTGGTACCACGGCTCGGGCACACCGAGTGTGCCCGAGCCCCAGTCGTTGCCGTTATTCGCAGCGGGCGGCAGTGACACCGAAGCCGAGGAACGATCCGCCGGTGTAGCGGGTGCCCCAGTAGCGGAACGTGTCGCCACTGTTGCTACGGCTTCCCACATAGGTGTATGCGGTTGAGCCGTTGGTGAAATTGGTGGTGCCGCATCGAAGGTCGAAGGATGCGGCGATGGTCTGACGTAGCATGGAGATCCCCCATCCGGTTGGGCATGATGACATCAGGATGGGTGTGGCGCACTTGGCACGAACAGTGCCACTAACGCGATGCTTTCCGGCGGAGTGACATCCTGCGGCCGTGCGCCCGAGGCTGGGGCGAGCTCATGCGCCTGCACGCCGAGTTCCAAGCGTTGCGCCAGACGCCGTTTGTTGAAGCAGGCGCCACGGTGAGATTCGTTTTAGGCCCGCCGTCGGACTATTGCCACCTCGAGGTGGTGGTAATCGCCTGAGGCCGGGTGCATTCTCGTGACATGGCCGATATCGAGCAGCTTGCTCGTCGTGCGGCCGATGGCGACGAGGCGGCGCTGCACGCGCTGCTGGCCGCGGTCGGCCCCGAGATTCTGCGGCTTTGCGCGCGTTTCCTGCCACACCGGGAGGACGCAGAGGAAGCCTGCCAGGACACGCTTTTGGCGATGGCCCGCGGCATCGCCCGGTTCGAGGGCCGCTCGTCGTTTCACACGTGGATGCACCGGCTCGCGGTCAACCGGGCCCGTTCGACCTATCGGACCATGCGCCGCCGATTTTTGGAGCAGGCCGCCGGGGAACTGTTGCCCGAGCGGCCTGACCCCCGGCGGACCAGCGTGGTGGCCGGCACCCGGCTCGACCTGCTCGACGCGTTCGATGCGTTGAGCGCTGAGCTGGCCGAAGCGGTGGCCCTGCGCGACATCGCCGGGCTGGAGTACCAAGAGATCGCCACGGTTCAAGGCGTCCCGCTGGGAACCGTCAAGTCCCGGATACATCAGGCCAGAAGCCGCATCCGGCAAAGGCTCGACGGTTGAGGGGCAGGCGTGATGCGCGGGTGGACCATGACTTCCGCACTCCTGCTCGCGGCGGCGGTGAACGCCTGCGGCCCTAGCGAGGTATCGCCCCTTCCCGCCGACGCAGCCGCGCCGACATCGGCCGTGCCGTCGGCTTCGCCGTCGCCAGCGCGGTCGCCCAGCCCGGCACCGAGCCCCAGCCGCAGCCGCGGACCCACTCCCACGTTGTCGCCCACCTGCTACGGCGCCATCATGTACGACCTCCACCTGCAGACGACCGAGCTGTCGTTCATCAAATCGATGTGCTTCGCGGTCGGCGGGATACTGCGGATACGCAGCCTCGGTCCGGGCCAGCTGAAGGTGGAGCCTCAGGGGCTCACGAGCGTCGACTACGAGGCGGCCGTCTACGACGTCCGCTTCGTACGGCCCGGCACCGTCGCGATCACCATCCCGCAGGACCAGCAAGAGGACCACGTCATCACGGTGGTGATTCGATAGCGGTCAACGCACCCGCACGCCGGCCAAGAGCGCGTCAATGAAGCCGTCACCGCTGCCGATGGGCGGAGCGATCTGCAGGTAGATCAGGCCCGCACCGCCCGGCCCGAGCGAAGCCGCCTCCACAATGACGGTTTTGCCTGTGACGCAAGCGGTGTAGGGCGCGATCACCCACACGATCGCCCCCAAACGGGCCGTGCGCACTGCGCCGGCGAGGCATCCGGCATGCGCCCGCTCCGCGAGGAAGCCCGCGGGTGTCGTCCGTGCGGCGATCGTACGGGACAGGCCGACGAACGCGCCCGGCATCGCCTCGTGCGACGTCCAGCGGCTCGGATCCGGGGCGATCACGAGCGCCGGCTCGGGCCGCCCGTCGGGCCCGAACTGGCCCTTCCACCGGCCACCGCCCGCACGCCAGCCCTGCGGAAGCGCGACGACCAGTCTGCCCAGCGGATCGGACGCGGTGCCGGGCGGATCGGAAGGCCCATCCGCCGCAAGGAGTCCGGCAGCCGCCAGCACGAGGGCCGCACTGAACGCCACCCGGCGCCCCATGTGCGGAACCTGAACGCGCTCGGCGGTGGCGTGCCGCAACGCGGCTCCGAAAGCCGCCGCGTCACGATAACGGTCAGCGGCGCGTTGCGCCGTCGCGATCCGCAGCACCTCGCCAACGCTCGCGGGCACCCCGTCGCGGAGCACGACCCGCCCACCCGTACGTCCAAAATCGACACCCAGCAACAGGACGCCGAGCCGCCCGAGGCCGAACACATCGGTGCGTTCGTCAACAACCGCCAGTGGATCGTCCTGCTCCGGCGCCATGAAACCCGGCGTCCCCGCGCGGGCGGTCAAGCCAGAGGCCACAGCCAGCTCCTTCGCCAGCCCGAGATCGGCGATCATCACCTGTTCGACGGGACCGCGCGACACGAACAACACGTTGCCCGGGCTCAGATCCCGATGCACAATCCCATGGCTGTGCAGGAACGCGACGCCGGCGGCCGTCTCCTGAAGCAGCCGCAGACCCGCGTCGATGGCCAGCGGCCCAGCGGCCAGGCGTTCCCGCAGACTACCGCCGTCGGCCCACGCCATGACGATATAGGGACGGCCGTCGGGCAGTTCGCCGAGCAGATGGACGCGGACGATGCGCTCGTGATCCAGCCGCCACAACAGCCGCGCCTCCTCAACGAATCGCTCCCGCACCCGCAGATCGTGGTTCCAGTTGTCGGCCAGGACCTTGATCGCCACACGTGCGCCCAGGGCCGGATCGAACCCGAGCCACACCGTCGCGAACGAACCCGTGCCCAACAGCCGCTCGACGCGATACGACCCGATCTGTGATGGCGACGCCATAAGTCAGGGTAAGGCGGGCCGGTCACGACGGCCTACAAATTGGTCAGCCCTTCACCGCGCCCGCGGTGAGCCCCTCTGTCAGGAAGCGCTGACCGAAGGCGTACATGGCCACCACAGGGATGCTGACGAGCAGGGACGCCGCGGCGAGCTGTCCCTGCGGCACGACGTCCCCGGTGATCATCGACTGCATCCCCACGGGGAGTGTCTTGTACTCGTCCTTCGTGATGAACACGAAGGCGAAGAGGAACTCGTTCCAGGCATTGGTCAGGGTGAACAGCGCGACCGCCAGCAGCCCCGGCTTGGCCAGCGGCAGCACCACCCGGCGCAGCGCCTGGAGGCGAGTGCAGCCGTCGACCAGCGCGGCCTCCTCCAGCTCCACGGGGATCGACGAGAAGTACCCCGTCAGCAGCCAGGTGGCGAACGGAAGCGTGAAGGTCGGGTACGTCACCACCAGAGACCACAACGAGTCGGTGAGCCGTACCCCGATGAGCAGCTGGTACAGCGGGATGAACAGCAGCGCGCCCGGCATCACATAGGTGAGCAGCACCGTGACGGTGAAACTCTGCGCCCCGCGGAATCGCAGCCTGGCCAGCGCATAGCCCGCCAGGGCGGCGCAGACCAGTGCCACCGCGGTGGACACGACGGACACCAGCACCGTGTTGAGGTACCAGCGGCCGAAAGGCTTGGTGGTGAACAGATCACCGAACTGCTCCAGGGTCCACGGCGTCGGCCACAGGTCGTAGTCGCGCATGACGATCTGGCCCTCGGACTTGAAGGCCGTGACGGCGATCCAGTACAGCGGGGCCAGCACGAAGACGAGCAACGCGGCGACCGCGACACCGGACCCCAGGCCCGACACCAGAGCCGACGCCCGGCGACGCCCCCAGGACTGCAACCCCGAGACCACCCGGCCGACCGCCGCCGCGACCAGCAGGACCACCCCGAGGACCACTGCCGCCTTCCAGAAGATGTGCGGTGACACCCAGGCCAGCAGCCCGGTGACCGCCGCGGTGACGAGCCACGGCAACGCCTTGCCGTACCTCGAGGGCGGCCGCTCGGTGTCGGGATCCCGGCGCAACAACCGGACCAGAAGGAACACGAGCCCGCCGATGACCGGCAGCATCACGAGCGTGACCGCCGCCCCCGCGCCGTACTGCAACTGCAGGATCGCCTTCGAGTAGGCGACAAGCACATACGGCGCGGTCGCGTCGCCCGGCCCGCCTTGCGTCAGCAACCAGATGAGGTCGAAGTTATTGAAAGTCCAGATCGACGACAGGGTCACCGTCACGGTGATCACGTGGCGCAACCCGGGCAGCGTCACGTGGACGAACCGCCGCCACGACGAGGCGCCGTCGACGGTCGCCGCCTCGTACCGGTCCGCCGGGATGGCCTTCAACCCGGCGAGGAACGCCACGGTGAAAAACGGAATCCCCTTCCACACGTTGACGAGGATCACCGACGGCATGGCCAGCGACGCTTCCGAAAGCCAGCCCGCGGGCCAGCTGTCGACCAGGCGCGCACTGGCCAGCAGCGGCCCGATCCCCGACTCGGTGAGCAGGATGTTGACGCTGCCGAAGATCGGGTCGAGCAGCGAGCGCCAGCTGAACGCCGTGACCACCGTCGGCACCACCCACGGCAGCAGCAGCAGCCCGGCCAGCACGGCCCGCCCACGCCGCCGATGGTGCAGCAGCAAGGCCGCGGCCAGTCCCAGCACCACCTTGAACACCTCGGCGTAGGCGGTGAAGACGAACGAATTCATCACGCCGGTACGGAACTGGTCGTCCCCGGCGAGGGCGAGGTAGTTTGCCAGACCGACGAATACGCTGTGCTGCCCATGCCGTTCCGTCGTGCTGGTGACGATCGACCGAGCGATCGGCACCAGCACGAGCGCGCCGACCAGCACGGCCGTGGGCGTCAGAAACAGTGCCGCCAGTCGCCAGTCACGACCCAGCCGCCGCTGGGTCGGCGTGAGCGAGCCGCGCCCCGGCGGCGAGGATGCCCTCTTCGCCGGGGCCGGCGCCGGACGGACCGATGTCACTGCGGCAGCCCCTGCTGGGTGAAGATCTGCACCATCTTCGCGTGGGCGGCCTGCACCGCCTGCGCGGGCGCCGTGCCCTGGATGACCTGCTGCATCATGTCGGTCAGGACGTAGGCCCCGACGGCGGCCTGCTGGCCCGCGCTGGCCTTCTGCGGGAAGTTCAGCCCGTTCTTTGTGGACAGTGGCAGCGACTGTTGGGTGATCTTGCGCATGATGGGGAACGCCGGGTCGCCGCCGGTGAAGAACGGGTCGGCGTCCCAGACCTTCTCCCAGGCGGGCAGCGCCAGGCCGGGCGCCTCCTTCGCCACCCCGAGCAGCGCGGGCGCACTGACCAGATACTGCGCCAGGAGCTTGGCGAGCGCGGCGTTCTTGGCTCCCTTGAAGACGACGAAAGCCTGGGACTGGCCGAGCAGCAGGGGCTTGTCGGTCGCCGGCCCGATGCAGTCGGCGAAGACGTGGGTGTTGTCGTAGACGGGGTTCTTCTTGGTCTTGGAGTCCGCGTAAACGCTGAATTGGTTGCGGGTGTAGCCGAGGACCCCGGCGAGCCAGTTCTCGTTGTTGCTGGAGTCGGTCCAGGCGGCCACCCCCGGCGGCAGCATCGGCTTGTACTTGGGGTTGGTGTAGATGTCGCCCAGGAAGGTCACCGCCTGCACCGTCTCAGGGGAGTCGAACGTGACCTTCCTGCCGTCGTTGGAGGCGATCGACCCGCCATAGGAGTTGATCACTGCCTCGATCATGCCGTTGGCGTCACCGGACCGGTTCACGGTCATGCCCCAGCCGAACCGGCGCTTGCCCGGATCGGAAATCGCCAGGCACAGATCTCGCAATTCCTCCCAGGTGTAGATGTCCTTAAGAGAAATGCCTTTATCCTGTACCCAATCCTTGCGCAGGAACGACCCGATCCCGATGAAGTGGTACGGAATGGCGAACCACTTGCCGTCGAAGACGCAGAAGTTCTTGGACTCCGCGGTGGGCTCGCCGTATCTGGCCGTCAGCGTCTTGACGACGTCCGTCACGTCCTCCAGGTCGCCCAGCGCGTGGAACTGCGCGACGAACCGCGAGTCGGTCATGAACGCCAGGTCACGCGCCACGCCACCCTTTACCTCAGCGTCGATCTTGGCCACGACATCACCGGCGTCGGCCTGAACCAGACTGTTCTCGATCTTCGTCCCGGTGGCGTCGGCGAACTTCTTGATCGAGCTGTCGAGCGCCGCGTTCGCCTTCTCCGAGTACAGCTTCTGCGACAGCACTCCCATCGAGGAGCCCTTCAACGACGCCGCGGCGTCGAGCAGCTCCTTCGGCACCTCCGCCTGCACCTGAGGGGTTGGCGTCGAGCTGCCCCCGCACGCGGCCAGACCAGCCGCGCCGAGCACCCCCACCCCCATCCCGAGAAAGCCGCGCCGGGACCACAACGGGTTGTCCTCCATGGCCATTCGCCTCCTTCGTCTCGCCTCAGCGCTGCACGCCGAAGGCGTACCTGGCGAGCACCGCTTTCTTCGTGCCTTCCAGCCGTGTATCGATGTCGGCGACCGCGGGCAGGTCGCCCGCGCCGACCAACGCGTTCACGTACTCGTCGTCGGAGTGGCCGCTCGCGGTCACGGAGTAGAAGTTGATGGGGTTGCCACAGTGGCGCCGGGCCCGGCCTTGCCCTCGGCAAACAGCATCGACACGCCGGGGCCTGGGCGCGGTGGCCTCGAGCGCGATCGGACCACCGATCCGCTCGATGAAGTACTCGAACCACATGAGCCCGGTCCAATCTCCGAAACTTTCGAGCGATTCCCGATAGATTTCGCGTGATCCGCACGCTACGGCGACAGAGTGGCATGGGTCAATACCTCGGCACGTGTCTCAATCTCGAATTGGTCGATGTCGAGCGCGACGAGGATCGGGGAGGGTGAGTCCGGCGAAGTACTGTGACGCGGCACGCAGACCGGGCCGAGTGCCCCATGCCGGCGCTTGGGCGATCGCGGTCTCGGCAGCGGCGTTTTTGCTGGAGCCACGGGCTGTGGGTACCATCGACGCCGTGGCACGAGGTATCTGGTCGCAGAAGGTCCGCACCGCCCGCTGACGGCGGCGCCTTCCCCTTTCCTGAATTCGCGCTCGCCGTCCCGGTCCCGCCGGGCGGCCGCCTGCTGCCGCCCGGCTCCACTGCGAGCTGCGGAGCACCTGTTGAACCTCACCCCGATCCCCGAAAGCATTTCCCTGCCCGTCCCGGCGGGCGACAGCGCGCACATCCGCGCCCAAGGCGTCGCCGTCACCCGCGGGCCGCGGCGTGTCCTGCACGATGTCTCGGTCACCGTCTCGGCCCGGTCCCGGATCGCCGTCGTCGGCGAGAACGGCCGCGGTAAAACGACGCTGCTGCATGTCCTCGCCGGCCTTATCCCGCCCGATGAGGGCACCGTGCACCAACCACCTCGACGCCGACGGGCTGGACTTTCTGACCCGCCGGCTACGTGAGCACGACGGCGGCCTCGCCATCGTCAGCCACGACCGGGCGCTGCTACGCGACGTCGCCAACCGGTTCCTCGACCTGGACCCGAGCCGCGACGGCAAGCCGAGGCTGTACGCCGGCGGCTATGACGCCTGGCAGGACGCACGGCGTCGCGAGCGTGAGCGCTGGGAACAGGACCACGAACAGCAGCAGGCCGAGCACCGACGGCTGCAGGACGCGGTGTCCAAGGCCCGCGACCGGCTGTCCACCGGCTGGCGGCCGGACAAGGGCACCGGCAAGCACCAGCGCCAGTCCCGCGCGCCGGGCATCGTGCAAGCCCTGAACCGACAGCAGGATGCCCTCAAGGCGCACCGCATCGACGTGCCGGAGCCGCCGCCGACGTTGCGGTGGCCCGACCTGGGGGTGCGACCGGGAGCACCGCAGGTGCGGGCGCACAGCGTCACCGTCGACGGGCGACTGGCCGGTCCGATCGACCTCACCGTCGATGGGGGTGACCGGCTGCTCGTCACCGGACCCAACGGCGCCGGAAAGTCCACGTTGCTCGCGGTGCTGGCCGGTTCCCTCCAACCCACGACCGGGCGCCTCTGGACAGCCAACGAAACGCGTGTCGCCCTGATCACGCAGGAGACCGCCGAGCATGACCCCGGCCTCACCGCCCGCGAGTTGTACGCCCGCCATGTGGGGCGGCTGGTGGCCCGCGCAGCCCTGCGCGACGCCGACGCCGTCTCGCTCGGGGCGCTCGGTCTCCTGGACTCCGCCGCGATGCGCACGCCGATCGGGCGGATGTCGCAGGGCCAGCAGCGGCGCCTCGACCTGGCCCTCGCGCTGGCCGAGCGACCCGGCCTGATCCTGCTCGACGAACCGACCAACCACCTGTCGTCGGCGCTGGTGGACGAGCTGACCAACGCTATCCGCAACACCAGCGCCGCCGTCGTCGTCGCCACGCACGACCGGCAACTCCTGCGAGACTTTGCCGACTGGCCGCGCCTGGAGATCGGACATCGCACGGATGCCACCGACCCGCACACAAAGGACGGCCGCGCCCTTGACGGCGTCGACCGCCGGCGGTGATCCGGGCGCGCATCCGTGCGGATCAGCGGATGGTCAGCACCCGGACATCCTGGTCGGCGAAAGGTACAGCGTGGTGATGGCGAAGTAGATGTCACCGGTGAAGTCGAAGACGTCCCCGTCGCAGTAGTTGTAGCGCCGCCCCGCCCAGATGAAATACCCGGACCAGCCGCCCGCCCGGAACTGCTTCACGCCGTTGTTGCGGGGCGTGTGGGTGCCGCTGCAGGTGTAGGCGGTGGACGGCGGGTTGAGGAAGACGACTTCTGCCCGGGCCGACCAGGCCTGGCAACCCATGGGCGTGATCGTGCCGGCCGAGGCGGGCGTGGCGACGCCGAGACCGAGCATCGTGGTCAGCGCGGTCAGCGCCGCAACGGCTGCGACGCGCAACCGCAAGTGTGTCGTGAGCTTCATGCCTTTGAGGATCGGCGAGCAGGCCGGGCGAAATTACCCTATAATTTGTCAATTATCTATGTGTACCGGTGTGGCGACGGGGGTGAAGATGGAGTTCCGCATGCTTGGGCCGGTGGAGCTGCATGTGGACGGTCGTGTCGTCGAGCCGGGGCCGATGCAGCAGCGGGCAGTGCTGGCCGCACTTGCGGTGGATGCCGGGCGGGTCGTGCCGACGGATGTCCTCGTGGACCGGGTGTGGGGCTCCTCGGCCACATATGGCGCACGCCGCACCATGCAGACCTATCTGAGCCGGTTACGGCGGCTGTTACGGGTGAGCCCGGACAGCTCGGCGCTGGTGCGGCAGTCGGGCGGTTACGTGCTCCGGATCGACGGCGGCGATGTGGATGTGCACCGGTTCCGCCGGCTGGTCCGCTGTGCGGCCGCGGAGCCGGCACCACGCCGGGCCGGCCAGCTTGAGGCGGCGTTGAGTCTGTGGCGTGGTGAGGCGCTGGCCGGGCTGCGCGGTGAATGGGCGGAACGGGTCCGCCGGGCCTGGCACCGCGAACGCGTCGACGCCGCCATGCGCTGGGCGCAGACCCATCTCGAGCTCGGCACACCGCAGGACGCACTGTCGCTTCTGGAGGATCTCGTCGCCGAGAACCCTTTACTGGAGCCGCTTTCGGCCGCGCTGATCGAGGCTTTGCATGCATCCGGGCGGCCGGATGACGCGCTGTGGCGATACCGGGCGATCCGGGATCGGCTCGCCGACGAGCTCGGGCTGGAGCCCGGGACGCAACTGGCCACGGTCCAGCGGAGCGTGCTTCAGCGGGCGGCGCCCGCGGCAGAGGCGCCGGCCGTCGCGCCGCGCCCCGTTACGGTGCCCGCGCAGCTTCCGCTTGCCCCGCAACGATTCACGTGCCGGGGTGACGAACTGCGCACGTTGGACGAGATGGCATTCCCGGTGGCGCGGGCGGGATCGGCCGCGTTGGTGGCGATCTGCGGAAGCGCCGGGGTGGGCAAGACCGCGCTGGCGTTGCATTGGGGGCACCGGGTCCGCAACCGGTACCCAGATGGCAATCTTTATATAAATCTTCGTGGCTTCCATCCCTCCGGAGACGTCGTTCCGCCCGCGATGGCGCTGCGGGTGTTCCTGATCGGGCTCGGTGTGCCGGTGGCGCAGATCCCGTCCGAGTTCGAGGCGCGCGCCGGGCTGTATCGCTCGCTGCTGGCCGCCCGGCGAATGCTCGTGGTGCTTGACAACGCGCGCGATTCCGACCAGGTCCGGCCGCTGCTTCCGGGGTCGGCCGGTTCGCTGGTGCTGATCACCAGCCGGGATGGGCTGGCCGGCCTCGCCGCCGCGGAGGGGGCATCGGTGCTCCCGCTGCGGCCGTTCGGCCCGGCCGATGCTCGTGCCCTGCTGCGCGACCGACTCGGTGACGAGCGCGTGTCGGCGGGCGGCACCGCGACCGATGAGATCGCCCAAGCCTGCGGCGGGCTGCCGCTCGCGCTGACCATCGCCGCCGCCCGGGTCGCCGGATCGAGCGGCATGTCGTTGCGGTCCCTGGCAGACGAGCTTCGCCTCTCCCCCACGCCGCTGGATGCCCTGCGTGGCTGGGATGCGGCGACCGACATCCGCGCCATTTTCGCCTGCTCGTATCAGACGCTCAGCCATCCGGCCGCGCGCCTGTTTCGCATGCTGAGCCTGTACCCCGGCGGCGACTGCTCGCTCGCGGGGGCGGCGAGCATCAGCGGCCTGCCCCTGCCGCGCCTGCGTGCCTGCGTCGACGAGCTGATCCGGGCACATCTGCTTTTCGAAACCTCGCCCGGTCGGCTGGCGTGCCACGACCTGTTGCGCGCCTATGCTTTCGAGCTCGTGCAGGAGGTGGAGACGCAGGCCGAACGGGACCTCGCCGTGACCCGTCAGCTGGATCATCATCTGCACACGGCATCAGCCGCCGTCGATCTTGTGTCACCGCAGCGGTACCGCATCGAACCACGGCCGCCGGCCGCGGGCGTGACCGTCGACCGGTTCGCCTCCCGCGCGGACGCGGTCGCCTGGTTCGAGGCAGAACGAGCGGCGCTGCTGGCCAGCGTCGAGTCATGCGCTAAAGGTGGCCGGCATTGGTACGCCTGGCAAATCGGTTGCGCCATAGCCGGGCTGCTCACCCAGCTGGGGCATTGGCAGGAGCACGTGGACGTATTGACACTCGCACACGAGTCCGCGGGACACCTGGATGATCCGGTCGCGCTGGCGCACACCCATCGCACCCTTGGCGTGTCGCATGCGTTGCTGAGACGGGATGAAGCCGCGCATCAGCACTACCGGCAGGCGCTGCGGCGATTCGCCTCGCTGGGCGATCTGCGGGGGCAGGCGCTGACCCACCGCAACATCGCCTGGCTGGTTGAGCAGCAGTCATTGGACCGCAAGTCGCTGCGCCACAACAGAATCGCCCTCGCCCTGTATCAGCGGGCGCGGGACAAGCGCGGCCAGGCCAGGGCGCTCAACGGCATCGGATGGGACTACGCCAGATTGGGCGAATACCAGGCGGCGCTGCGGCACAGCCTACGGGCGGCCACCCTGCTCGCGGAGACCGGCGACAGCCAGGGCGAGGCGGTGAGCTGGGACAGCGTCGGCTACGCCCATCACCATCTGGGTGCCCACGAGCAGGCAATCCACTGCTACCACAAGGCACTTGGGCTGCTGGGCACGACCGGCGACCGCTACAACGAGGCCGAGGTGCGGCTGCACCTGTCCGACAGCCTTGAAGCCCTCGGCGACAGCGGTGGCGCGCTGAGCAACCGCCAAGCCGCACTGCGCATCCTGGAACAGCTCAATCACCCACAAGCCGATCAGGTGCGGGCATCGCTTGCGCGGTAAGGCACCGACAGCCGCGTTCACCGGTGGGTGTCCGCCGGTGACCGCGGCTGTCGGCTCAGCCCCAGCGCTGAAGCAGCCGGTCGTGCTCTGCCTGGGTGATGGGCGGCACCGTGCCGTGGCGGGGTCGGCCGGGCATTGAACAGCCCGACAACGCGGTCCACTGCCCGGAGTCCGGGCTGGTACTCGTCCATTCAAGGTTTTGGGGTCAGGCTGGGGACTGCGTCCATTGTTGGTTGGCGCCGCCGTTGTCGGTCCACTGCACCACTGTCGCTCCCTCGGCGGTGGACCGTTGGTAGACGTCGAGCACCTTGCCGCTGTTGCGGTTGACCAATTTGGTGTAACCACCGGTCGTGACCAGTTGCCAGTGCTGGTTGGTGCCGCCCGTGTCGCGGTACTGGATCACAGCCGCACCGTCTGCTGTGGACCGCGCGTTGACGTCGAGCACCTTGCCGCTGTGGCGGTTGACCAGCTTGACATAGCCGCTCCCGGCATCGGCGATCTGCCACTGCTGACTGGCCGCACCGGTGCCGGTCTGCTGCACGATCGCCGCGCTGTCGGCAGTGGACCCGCCGTTGACGCCGAGCACCTTGCCGCTGTGGCGATTGACCAGCTTGACGTAGCCGCTCGGCGACGGGCTGGTCGACGGCGTTGGTGATCCCGTTGGCGAAGCTGTCGGTGATGCTGTCGGTGACGGGTTGGGCACGCCTGGTGTGATGACGACCAGCCCTCCGGTGGTGGTGAAGGGGACCGCCGTAATCGTGGCGGTGGCGGCGGTCAACCCACTGGCAGTGGCGCTCAGGGTCAGCGTGCCGGCGGTCCGGCCCGCGCGCACGAAGACGCGGTTGATACCGCATTCGGTGTTGACGAAGGACCTGTGCACGCTGCCGGGGACGTGAGAGTTGAACCCGCCAAGGAATTTGCCCGGTCCGCTGAGGCTGAAGTCGACCCGCGCCTGGTGAGTCGGCATGCGCCGGCCGGAGCTGTCGACAGCCTCGACATCGAAGAACGCGACGTCGCTGCCGTCGGCACACAGCCCGCCCGGCCGCGTGTACGGGGTGAGCTTGAGCGCGACCGCGGCACCGGTGGTGGTGTGCGAGGCACGGACGATTTCGGCGCCGCCGGCGTTGTACCCGACGGCGGTGACGGTGCCGGCCTGCCAGGTGATGTTGGGGAACGTGTAGAGGAAGTCATAGCTCGGAGCGGTGCTGTTGCCCACCTGGACGCCGTTGACGAGCAACTGCACCCGGCGGACGAGGGCCGAGGCCATGACATACATTGTTTTTCTGGTACCGGACGGGTAGGTCCAGTGGCCGATGATGTGCAGATCCGGGTTGGGGTTTTGCATGACCCGGAACGTGTGCAGCGATTCTTTGGGCAGGCGCGCGGCGTCGACCCGGCCGGACAGCCGGCAGCATTCCCAGCCGTATTGGCGGCCGTGCTGGTTGGAGTCGGCCCAGATGAGCGCGGCCGCACCGGAATAGCGGCGGTCACCGGGGCCCTGAATGCGCTGCCCCCAGAATTCGTAACGGGTGCTGGCGGCATGCGGGCCGGCGAACTGCTCCGACGTCAGGTGGTAGGTGACGTCCGGTCCGGTGACGTAGCCGAAGTCGGGCGGGGAGTAGTTGTCCCACACCCGCCGCGGGGCTTCGTCGCGGGTGTACTCGGATTCGATGATTGGCTTGCGATCCCGGGCATACACCGAATAGTGCCGGTTGAGCATCGTACCCACATATTCGGCGGCGTCCACGGCCGCCCGGCCGCCGTAGGCCGGGTCGTCGGAGATGGCCCGGCAGCCCATCACACGGCCGCCACTGGGATCCCACGTCTTGCGCAGGTTCGTCATCTGCGTCATGTGCGCCGCGGTGATCCAGTTATTGCCGGCCTCCCAGAACAGAATGCTCGGCTGGTTGCGGAAGTAGATGATGACATCGCGCATGAGTTCGACCCGCTGGTCCCACTGCCGACCGGTGACATCCTTCTCCTTGTCGCCGGCCGGCTGGATCGACACGATGCCGTGCTTGTCGGTCATGCGGATGTTGGCCGGTGACGCGGCGACGTGCATCCAGCGGATCAGGTTGGCCTTGCTGTCGCGGATCAGCTGACCGTCCAGCTGGGTCATCCACTCCGGGACCGCACCGCCGATGGCCACCCATTCGTTGGTCGACCGGATCGCGTAGCCGGTCAGGTACAGGTATTTGTCGTTGATGTACACGCCACCGCCGCTGGCGCCGCCCCGGAACGCGGTCTTGCGGAAGCCCGTGAGGATCGGGTACGCGTCCACGACCGTGCCCGCCTCCGACAGCAGCACTTCCACCGTGTACAGGGTCGGGGTTTCCGGCTCCCAGAAGCTCAGCCGGCTCACCGCCTGCGAAAGCATGACGGTCTGTGTGGCACCGGCCGCAAGCGTGACGGTCGAGCCGGGGATCGACGCCAGCACCGTGCCGTCGGCCTGGACGATGTTCGCCGAGACGGTCAGCGTGCGGGCGGTGCTCTCCTCGTTGCGGACCTGTGCCTCGATGTTGATGGTCGCGGTCCCGGCCGGCACGTCGATGGCGCTCGGGTACACGTAAGTGCCCGTGGTGCGCAGGTTGGTGTACAGCGGCAGGGTGAAGTAGGTGCGGGGCAGCACATACATCCGGATGTTGCGGGTCAGCCCGCCGTAGGTGGGGTTGAAATCCCTTGTGTCCCACTGGAACGGCATCCCGCTGCTCTGCTCGGGCCGCCACTTGGTGTTGTCCGCCTTCACCGCGATGACGTTCTCGGCGCCGAACTGGATCTGGTTGGTGATGTCGAAACCGAATGGCGCCACACCATTTTCGTACAGGCCGACCTGCGTGCCGTTCACGTAGACGGTGGCCGCCTGCCGCACGCCCTCGAACTCCAGCAACACCTTCATCCCGGCGTGCGCCGCCGGCATGGTGAAACGCTTGCGGTACCACGTCACCTGCATGGCGACGGCGGACTCGCCCGAGCTGGTGATGTAGTTGTCGAACGAGTCCACGTCGTTGTACGTATGCGGGACACTGACCGCCACCCACGACGAGTCGTTGAACGACGGGGCTTGCGCGCCCGCCACATCCTGTTGCACGAACCGCCAATCCGGGTTCAGGCTATACACAGCCCTGCGGCTCGCCGTCGCGGCCAGCGCGGTCCGCTCCCGAACCAGTGGCACGGCCACGGCCAGCGCACCGACGCCGGCTGCGGTTCCAACCAGCAGAGACCTTCGGCGTATCCCCGCTTGTTCCGTCGCCATAGCGACCTCCTTCGTGTGGTGTGGCTGACGCCGACAGACCTGTGCATGCGCGCGGGCGGGCAACCGCCTTTCGGCCGACGGCCGCCCTACAGTGCTGTCGTCACAGCAGGGTTGCGGGTGAGGGCGGGAGCGTGGTTCTAACGCTCGCCCCGCGGAATCGCCCGTTGCATGGAGGGCAGAAAAGTGTCAATCGATATGGCGCGTTGCCACTGACACCGCCGGTTGCCGGGCAGGCAAAGTCGTGGTGGCCAGACGGGATCGGGATAGCCGGGCAGCCACCACCCACTGTTCTCCCAAACAGCCCACCATTGTGGTACGCGCCGCGCACTGCGGCGACAACATTATCTACGCCCGGCCGTTGCCATTGGCGGGGCACCGACTGGGCTGTTGGTGACGTTGCACGACCCGACGAAGCCAGTCCTCGTCGCGTGGCGGGCAGAGCCGCGCCGAGGGCGGGCGGCAAGTCGCTTTCGCGTTCCCCACCCTCTGAGTTGAAGGACTCAGCGACCGGGAAACGACAGCTCTACGCCACACATGAACCGGACGATGCGACGGCGCAATCTTCCGTGGTGCAGCGCATGTTGTAACGTTTTAATACGGCTCCGCTGGCACGATACGCCCTGAGACGGCCTTGAGGCAATATCCAGATGTGGAAGTGCCTTTCGGGGACCGCAGCCCCGCCACCTGACGCACATCGATTGACACTTGCTCGACCGTCCGGCACTCTATCTGTTACACGTGGTCTTGAGGGCAGAACAAGCCACGCAATTTATCGACTCGACCGGCTCACCTGATCCCCGGGCACATGGGAGGCCGAACCGGTTGCGGGTGGGGCGAACTCGCACCGGACGAGATCACCAGCCCGGCGCCATATACAGCGCCGGCGGCAGTCGAGAAATTGGACGGTCACACCATGCCACGAGACACCACCCCACATGCCAAGGGATTCGCCGGATCAGGCGGCCTCAACCCCACATCCGCGGGCTCCCTTGAAAACACGACCGGGCCGCCGGCACGCCGGCTGGTCTGATCTCATCCGCACCGGCGCCGCCCTGAAGGACAACCCGCAGCTTGCGACAGCTTGTCCCGACCGCAGCCGGCGCGGACCTTCCGCCACGGTAAGCCCACGGAGACGGCCGACCGTATAGACCCCCCGCAACACCACACAAGGAGGCATCGTGTCGATGCAACGACGTACCTTCCTGCGGCTCAGCGCCGCCGCTGCCGCTTCGGCAGGCGTGGGCGTATCCCTGCTCGGTTCCGGGCAGGCCCACGCCGATCCCGCACCGGCCAACCCATTCGCCGTGGGCGTGCGCCGCTACGACTGGACGCGTGGTAGCCGCCCCTGCACCACCTACGTCTACTACCCGGCCACCGGCACCCCCGGCGGCAACCCCGTCACCAACGCCCCCGCCGCCAACGGCGTCTTCCCCGTCTACAACTTCACCCACGGCTACGGCAGCAGCCCACAAAACTCGCTGTTCATCATCCGCGCCCTGGCCGCAGCCGGGTTCATCGTCCCCGCCCCGCACTTCAACCACAACTTCAGCGACGTCAACAACGGCAACACCTCCAAAGACGTCTCCCAGATCATCACCAACACCCTGGCACTCAACGCCAGCGGCCCACTGGCCGGCCGCATCAACACCAGCATCGGTGTCGGCGTGTCCGGCCACTCCCTGGGCGGCATGACCACCCACGGCCTGCTGACCGCCTGGCCCGACAGCCGCATCATCTCGGCCAACCCGCAGTCCTGTGTGGACATGGGCAACCCGTCCAGCTCGGTGCGCGCCAAGGTCCTGTTCGTGCACGGCGACCGCGATTCGACCACGCAGTATTCCTCGGCCCGGCAGGCCTACATGGAGATGCCCGCGCCCAAGGCGTTCCTGACCTTCGTCGGTGGCAGCCACACCAGCTTCTGGAGCGACAGCCGGTTCCCCGCCACCGTCGTGGACTG